>JAYTMT010000016.1:0-72180 GCA_043728315.1 Polaromonas sp.
ATCGAGCTTGGTAATGCACAGGCCCGTCAGGCCATTGACCTGCGCCGAGCGCTTGAGTAGCGCCGCGTCAAACCAGCCGCAGCGGCGGCTGCGTCCGGTGGTCACGCCTTTTTCAGCGCCGACGGTGCTCAGGTGATAACCGACGGTACCCGGCGTGGCCCAGTCCAGTTCGGTGGGGAAAGGCCCGCCACCCACGCGCGTGCAATAGGCTTTGGTGATGCCAAGGATGTAATGCAGCATGCCGGGGCCCACGCCCGCGCCGGCGGACGCATTGCCCGCGACGCAGTTACTGGACGTGACGAAGGGATAGGTGCCGTGATCGACGTCGAGCAAGGTGCCCTGCGCGCCTTCGAAGAGCAGGTTGGCGCCGGCGCGGTTTGCGTCGTTGAGCTCGCGTGACACGTCGGCCATCATCGGCTTGAGCAACTCGGCGTGCCGCATGGCTTCGTCAAACACGGTGTCGAAATCAATCGCCGGTGCGTTGAGATAACCCGTCAGCACGAAGTTGTGCAGTTCCAGCAGCAACCGCAGTTTGGCGGCGAAGCGATCCGGGTATTTCAGGTCCTGCACGCGCAGGGCGCGGCGGGCAATCTTGTCCTCGTAGGCGGGGCCAATGCCACGGCCGGTGGTGCCGATTTTCTCGGTGCCACCGCTTTCGCGCAACGTTTCGCGCGCAATGTCGAGCGCGGCGTGAAACGGCAGGATCAGCGGACACGCCTCACTGATGCGCAGCCGCGAACGCACTTCGACACCGGCTTTTTCCAGGCCTTCAATCTCTTCAAACAGCTTGGCTGCTGACAGCACCACGCCGTTACCGATGTAGCACTTCACACCGGCGCGCATGATGCCGCTGGGAATCAGGTGCAGCGCGGTTTTGACGCCATTGATCACAAGGGTGTGACCAGCGTTGTGACCGCCCTGAAAGCGCACCACGCCCTGCGACATTTCGGTCAGCCAGTCGACGAGCTTGCCTTTGCCTTCGTCGCCCCATTGGGTGCCGACGACGACGACGTTGCGGCCTGAATTAGCTTTCGCTTGCTGTGCGTTCATTTGCGTTGCGCTCATGGATAAATCTATGTAATGGTTGTTAAGTGGCTATTGTGCTTAGCGCGGGAAGCTGTTTTTGCGTATTTTTGCGGTTTGATTGGCGTTTGAGAGCGTCAAATAGCTTGCACCACCCACTGCCCCGCAGCTTCCACCAGCGCGCGGTCGCAGTCGAATTCTTGCACTTCATTTTCATGGCCAGGCAGCACGCACACCACGGTGTCGCCCTGCGCACGCAGGCGCGCTATTGCTTTGCGAAGTGCTGCAGCTTGGCCTGCGTCGCTTGGCCATGGCGCGCGAATAGCGGCTTGGCGGGCGCGCGCGGGCACGCAGGCCACCAGTTCTTTCAAATCAACGCTAAAGCCCGCTGCGGGGCGGTTGCGGCCAAACACCGCGCCCACCTCGTCGTAGCGGCCACCGCGCAGCAGTGCATCGGCCGAGCCACTGGTGTACACCGCAAAGCGCGCGCCGCTGTAATAGGCATAGCCACGCGGGTCGGCCAAATCAAAACTGATGCGCACTTGTGGATATGCAGCTTTCACTGCATCGGCTATTTGCTTCAATTCTAATAGCGCAGTAAACCCAAATGGCGCTGACATTGGCAGTTTTTTTGCTAAATCCAATACTTTTTCATCGCCATACAGGCCAAGCAAGGCCAGCAATGCATCGCGCACGGCTTGCGGGAAGCTGGTGCACAATGCTTGCAAACCATCGGCATCTTTGGCGGCCAAAGCGGCGTGAATTTGGCTCAGATGCGCCGCTGTAATTGGCAAGCCATCAAGCACAGCCCGCACCAAGCGCGCGTCGCCCAAATCCAGCGTGATGTCGGTCACCCCCGCTTTAAAGAGGCAGGCAATGGCCAGCAATTGCACTTCTATGTCGGCCTCGATGCCTGCATGGCCAAACACTTCGGCACCAAACTGCATAGGTTCGCGGGTGGCATGCGGCTTAGACGGGTGGGTGTGCAGCACCGGGCCGCAGTAGCACAGGCGCGTCACGCCCGCGCGGTTGAGCAAATGCGCATCAATGCGCGCCACCTGCGGCGTGGTGTCGGCGCGCAGGCCCATGGTGCGGCCTGAGAGTTGGTCTACCAGTTTGAAGGTTTGCAAATCCAGCGCTTCGCCTGTGCCTGTGAGCAGGGAGTCGATGTATTCTAAGAGCGGGGGCATGACCAGCTCGTAGCCGTAGCCACGGGCGGCGTCGAGCAACTCGCGGCGCAGTTCTTCGATGTGCCGCGCCTCAGAGGGCAAAACATCGGCAATATGATCGGGCAAGACCCAGGCGGACATGGAGGATTGCGCGAACTGCGCGAGTGGTTAAACAGAGATTTTACAGGCAAGCAGGGCGTATTTGACCCGCAGCTAGCAGTAATTAGCCCAAGACCAGCAGCAAAATTAAACCAACTGCTATGCTGCCCAAGCCATAAAAGCGGATTTGCCCGTCGCTGAGCTTTAAAACCTGCTCAAACATGCGCCGCCAGCCGCCTGGTGATATGAAAGGCATGAGCCCTTCAAACACCAGCACCAAGGCCAGTGCCGCCCAAATAGTGCTTCCATCCATAACTGGGCGAATTTATTTGCAGCGACGCGCTTGTGCGGGCTTGTTGCTGTGTTTTACTTTTTGGCAGGCGCTGGGCTAGCACCGCTGCCACCGCGCATGGCCTTGAAAAACTCGGAGGATGAATCCACCACCATCACGTCGCTGCGCTTGGTAAAGGTTGATTTGTACGCGTCTAAGCTGCGGTAAAACTGCGCAAACTGGGCATCGCGGCCAAAAGATTCAGAGTAAAGGGCGGCGGCTTTGGCATCGCCTTCGCCTTTGATTTTTTGTGCGTCGCGGTAAGCCTCGGCTATCAAAATATCGCGCTGGCGCTCGGCATCGGCGCGCACTTTTTCGCCCTCAGCTGCACCCGTGGAGCGCAATTCATTGGCCACCTGCTTGCGCTCAGATTCCATGCGCAAATACACCGATTCAGCCACGGTGCTGGGGAAATCCACGCGCTTGATGCGAACGTCGACAATTTCAATGCCAAAAGTCTTGGCATCGTCAATCAAACGCTGCTGCACGCCTTGCATGACTTTTTCGCGGTCGGTGGACAGCACGTCTTTCACTGTGCGTTTGTTCACCTCCGAGTTGAGCGCGTCTTGCACCACCGAGGTCAGGCGCGCTTCGGCCGTGCTGATATTAGTGCCGCCAGAGTTGTTACGGATGAACTGGCGCGCGTCGGCAATGCGCCATTTCACCAGCCAGTCCACCACCAAGTTTTTCTTTTCAGCCGTTTGGATGGAGCCCGTTTCTGGGCTGTCCAGTGTGAGGATGCGGCGGTCTAGGAAGACGATGTTTTGGAACGGCTGGGGCAATTTGAAGCGCAAGCCCGGCTCAGTGATCACTTCTTTGATCTGGCCAAATGAATACAAGACACCAAATTGGCGTTGGTCCACTACAAACAAAGTAGAGGTCAGCACAGCCAGCAAAAGCAGCAAAGAGGAGGCGATTAGTCCGATACGGTTCATGTTTTTCTCCTTATGGCTTAGCGTGCGTCACGGTCACGGGTGCGAATTGCATCGCGCGAGCGGGGGTCGGTGCTAGGCGTGGCAGCGCCTGCGGGGGCAGCTGGTGCCAGTGGAACAATGGGACTGGCCACACTTGGCACTGCCCCTTCGCTTTGCGCATTCATTTGCATGATGCGGTCAAGCGGCAGGTTGAGCAAATTGTTGCCCTGCTTAGAGTCCACCATGATCTTGGTGACATTGGTATAGACCTGCTGCATGGTGTCTAGGTACATGCGGTCGCGCGTGACCTGCGGGGCTTTTTGGTATTCAACCAGCACCGATTTAAAGCGCTGTGCATCACCGTCGGCCTGCGCTATCACGCGGGCTTTGTAGCCGTCGGCCTCTTCTTTGAGACGCGAGGCCGTGCCTTTGGCGCGGGGAATCACATCGTTGGCATAGGCTTGGCCTTCGTTTTTCAAGCGGTCACGGTCTTGGCCCGCTTTGAGCGCATCGTCAAAAGCGGCTTGCACGCGCTCTGGCGGCTGCACGTTTTGGATATTCACGGTTTGCACCTGAATGCCTGCTTTGTAGCGGTCAAGCTGGGCTTGCACGCTTTTTACCACCGCGCTTTGAATGGATTCGCGGTCTTTATTGAGCACCGTGTCCATGGTGCCACGGCCCACCACCTCGCGGATAGCAGATTCTGCGGCTTTCACCACAGCGTCATCGGGGCTGCGGTTTTCAAACAAATACTCTGCTGCACTTTTGAGGCGGTATTGGATGGTAAAGCGGATGTCAACGATGTTTTCGTCTTGGGTGAGCATGGACGATTCTTTAAGTCCAGTGGCTTGCACCACTGAATTACGGCCAATTTCCACCGATCGCAGCTGGGTAAGGTTCACGGTTTCGTGTTTTTGCACGGGGTAAGGCATGCGCCAGTTAAAACCCGCCTCTACCGTAGAGTGGAATTTGCCAAACTGTGTGATCACACCCTGCTGGCCCTCTTGCACAATGAAAAAGCCTGTCCCCAGCCAAATCAAACCGGCAACTGCAGCGATCAAACCCACACCGATACCAGCAGATTTCATGTCGGGCTGGAAACCACCGCCAGAGTTGTTACCGCCATTGTTGTTGCCATTGTTGCCACTGTTGTCACCGCCACCTTGGTTTTGGTTGTTGCCGTTGTTTTTGTTGTGGCGATTCCAGTCTGGTTCGCGTTTGTTACCAGGGTTTTTAGGGCTGCCAAATAAACCACCGAGTTTTTTGTTGAAATCACGCCACAGCTCGTCTAAATCTGGTGGACCTTGGTTCGGGCCGCCGGATTTGCCGCCACCGCTTCCATTAGTGCCGCCACTGCCTATGGGGTGCACATTGCTGGGCTGCGCAGGCTCTGGCGCAGGTGCTGGGCTGCCGCCAGAATTGGGCGCAGAAGCTGGGGGGCGCGTATCTGGCGCTTGGGCTGGCGCAGCAGGGCTGGCCTGTCCGCCACTGGTGCTGCCGTCAGCTGCGGGCTTGTCGCCGTCTCTGCCCCATTTGCCGTCGTTGAGGTTGAACATGCCGCGCAAGTTGCGGGCTATGGCACTGGGCACGCTGGCCAATTGGGGGAGAATAATGGTGGGATTCATAACGCAAGTTGAGTTGTGCTGCGTATTGTGCCTAAAGCAGGCTATACATCAAGCTATTCTTTGATTACTGCCAGAGATTGTGGGGTTAGAAATTATCGCTTGCTTCTAGGTTTTGCTCTGGCTCGTATTCTAAATGCGCTTCTTCTGCCAGCTCTAGGCCAAGCCCTTGCTGCGCTGTGGTTTTGCGGTTGGCATGCTCGGCCAAAGCAGCGCGCAGTGCGGGTATGCCTGTGCCGTCTTTGGCGCTTACAAATATGCGGGGTATTTCTACGCCTTCAATTTCATACATATCGGCCATATGCAGCGGCCAGCGGGATTTTTCAAGGGCATCGAGCTTGTTAAACACAATCAGCTGGGGCACATCTTGCGCCCCAATCTCGCGCAGCACGCCCTGCACTTCATTGATTTGCTCCAGCGCATTGGCATTCGACGCATCCACCACATGCAGCAGTAAATCGGCCTCGGTGGCCTCTTGCAGCGTGGCTTCAAATGCGTCTATCAGGCCGTGCGGCAAATCGCGAATAAAGCCCACGGTGTCGGACAAACTGATTGAGCGCGTGGGGTCACCCAAATACAAGGAGCGTGTGGTGGTATCTAGCGTGGCAAAAAGTTGGTCAGCCACATAGGCCTTGGCTTTGACCAAGGCATTAAACAACGTGGATTTTCCTGCATTGGTGTAGCCCACCAGCGATATGCCGTAATGGTCAGCGCGCCCGCGCTGCCTGCGCTGCGTGCCGCGCTGGCGCTTCATTTGCACCAAACGCGCCTTGGTGCGCTTGATGGTTTCGCCGATTTGGCGTTTGTCCAGCTCGATTTGCTTTTCGCCCGGACCACCGCGCCCGCCAATGCCGCCCCTTTGGCGCTCAAGGTGGGTCCAGCGGCGCACCAAGCGGGTCGACAAATACTGTAGGCGCGCCAATTCCACCTGTAGCTTACCCTCGTGGCTGCGCGCACGCTGGGCAAATATCTCCAAGATGATCAGCGTGCGGTCATTAACTGGCAGGCCAATGTGGCGCTCCAAATTGCGCTGCTGGGCAGGGCTGAGCGATTGGTCAAACAGCACCTCGGCAGCGCCATGCATTTCTGCCAAAAGCTTGATTTCGTCGGCCTTGCCACTGCCTACAAAAAGAGCGGCATCGGGTGCTTTGCGCTTACAGGTGAGGCGCGCCACTGGATTAAGCCCAGCGGTTTGCGCTAGCAGACCGAGCTCATCGAGCTGGGCGTCGAAATGGGCATCACCAAAATCTACGCCCACAAGGAGCGCAGAGTTGGGGGTATCCACTAGTGCGCGGCCGCAGGTGCTGCAGCTTCGTCCGCATTCGCACTGAAATTAACAGCGCGGCCGGGGACGATGGTGGAAATGGCGTGTTTGTAGACCATTTGGGTGACCGTATTGCGCAGAAGCACAACGTATTGGTCAAAGGATTCAATCTGGCCTTGAAGTTTGATTCCGTTGACGAGGTAAATCGACACCGGCACGTGTTCACGGCGCAGTTGGTTCAAAAATGGATCTTGCAAGAGCTGGCCTTTGTTGTTGTTGCTCACGATATGCTCCGTGTTCAAAAGAGTTGATGAAATAAAGAGACGCTAGATTACCATAGAGTGGGCTATTTGCAAAAGGTTCACACAGAATCCTTGCCTGAGTAGGGATTTGTGGAGCCTTTCATTTCAACCCGAAGGGGTGTGCCCATGAGGTCAAAAGCCTTGCGAAAGCGGCCTTCTAGGAAGCGCTTGTAACTGTCGGTAATATGCTCTACTGAATTGCCATGCACGATGATGACTGGCGGATTCATGCCGCCTTGGTGGGCGTAGCGCGGCTTAGGGCGGAACATGCCCGCGCGCGGCGGCGCTTGGAAGGCCACCGCTTCTTCTAGCAAACGCGTGAGCACAGGGGTGCTCATTTTGCACATGGCAGCTTTGTGCGCTCCGGTGATCGATTTCCAAACCGGCCCCAAGCCATGGCGGGTTTTGGCCGAAATCATGTGGATGTTGGCAAACTTAAGGAAACTCAGGCGCAGGTCAATCGAGCGCTGCAGCAGCTCGCGGTCGTAGCCCTTCACCGCGTCCCACTTGTTCACGGCCAGCACCACGGCGCGGCCAGAATCCAAAATGTAGCCGGCAATGTGGGCATCTTGGTCTGTTACGCCCTGCGTGGCATCGAGCAGGAGCACTACTACGTTTGCCCCTTCAATGGCTTGCAGGGTCTTGACAACCGAAAACTTTTCAATCGCCTCAAAAATTTTGCCTTTGCGGCGTATGCCTGCGGTGTCGATGAGCTCAAATTTTTGGCCATCGCGCTCAAAGGGAATCGAAATCGCGTCGCGCGTGGTGCCAGGCATGTCGAAGGCCACCAAGCGCTCTTCGCCTAGCCACGCGTTAATCAGTGTGGATTTGCCTACATTGGGACGGCCCGCCACGGCCAGTTTGATGACGCTGGGGTCCTCAGGAAACACTGTTTCGTCTTCGCTGGCCATTTGCAAGGGGCCTAAGGCGGCTTGAATCAAAGCGCGAATGCCCTGCCCGTGCGCGGCAGACACCTGCTGCGGCTCACCTAAACCCAACTCAAAAAACTCGACAAGGCGCGAACCATCGGTCATGCCTTCGGCTTTGTTGGCGCACAGCACTGTGGGCTTGCCCAGCTTGCGCAGGTAGTTGGCAATGTCGTGGTCTTGGGCGCTCACTCCCCCTTTGCCATCCACCACAAAAACCACCACATCGGCCTCGGCCACGGCTTGGCGGGTTTGCTTGGCCATTTCTTTGTAAATGCCCGACTCGGCTGAGGGCTCAAAGCCACCGGTGTCGATGACGATGTATTCGTGCTTGTCTTGCTTGCCGTTGCCATAGTGGCGGTCACGGGTGAGACCTGCAAAATCGGCCACAATCGCGTCGCGCGATTTGGTCAGGCGGTTAAAAAGCGTGGATTTACCAACGTTGGGACGCCCGACTAGGGCCAATACTGGTTTCATTCCACACTACTTTATCGAAAAATCTTACTCGGGAGCAAATCCGAAAATGCTACCCAAGCGGGTGGATACCACCACCGTGTCGCCCACCACTACGGGTGCGGCAGCCACGGCGCTGCCATCGGTGCTCAAGCGAGTGAGGGCCGAGCCGTCGGCTTTGGCCAATACATGCACTACACCCAATTTGTCGCCCACCACAATCGAGCGGCCAAGGCTTACTGGCGCGCTCAAACCCCTGAAAGCCAAGCGGTCTGACACCCAAGCGCGTGTGCCGTCTGTGCGCTTCCAAGCCAGCACTTTGCCGTCGCTTTCTGTGCCAAAAACAAAGTTTTCATCGCCATGCACGCCTTCGCGCCCACGTGCGGGCTGTGTCCACAGCAGGTTGCCTTTGGCGGCATTGACGCAGCCCACTGCCGCTTGGAATGCACGGGCGCAAACATCGTCGCCCACGCGGCTGACTGTGCCTACCATGTCAACCAAGCGCTCCACCTCATTGGTGCCGCGTGGCGAGGCAATGGGCGCTTCCCAGCGCACAGAGCCGCTGGTGGGGTTAAAGCCGACCAATTTACCCGACAAGCCCACGACCAAGGTGTCGCCTACGGCCAACATCGTGCCGCCTTGTTTGAGCACCAAGGGCTCGCCGGGGCGCTGTTGTGTCCAGAGCTTGCGCCCTGTTGCACCGTCAAAAGCAGTGACGCTGCGGTCGGCCGACAGCACAAAGACACGGCCACCGGCCACAAAAGGTGCGGTGTAGACCTGCGCTGGCAGCAGCGCACGCCAAATTTGCTTGCCTGCTTCAAAAACCACAACTTCATTGGCCTTGGTAGCCACCGCCACACGCTGGCCGTCTGAGCCTGCACCTGTTGCCACCACGGCGGCTGCATTGGCCCGCCAAATGTCACGGCCGCTGGCGGCATCTAGCAAGGCAACCGTGCCATCTACAGCTGCCACGGCCAGTGTTTTGCCAGATACTGCCATGGCTGCGTGCTCGGGCATGGCACCTATGCGGGCTACCCAAACCTGCTTAATGCCGATCAGGGCTGCATTGGGACCTAGCTCAGCGGGCTTGGGGGCATTGGCACCACCAGAGCAGGCACCCAGGAGTAAAACTGAAGACGCTATACTAAACGCAGCAACATATAACCATATATCGCTGACATTGGGTGTATTTTTTATAAAAAATGACTTTTCAATCACTTTTTATCTCCTTTTTGATCCCCTTGCGCGCCTAAAATTTTGCCTGCTTCTACCATCGCATCTTTGGGCGCAGCAGGCGTGTCTTTGGCTGGGCTGGCCGCCACTGGAGCGTCTTTAGCGGTTGTTTTGGCAGCAGCTTCCAAGGCTAGTTTTTCTGCAATGCTGGGGTCAACGCCCAAGGCGTTGAGTTTGACTTCCACCAGCTTGCGGTAGGCGGTGCGGTCGTCAAATCCTTTGTAGGCTTTTTCAAACTCGGCCTTGGCTTCGTCCCGCTTGCCTTGCGCCAACAGCACATCGCCCCTGCGGTCAGACACCAAGGCGGCAAATTCGGCGGGAAAGCTGCCCGAGAGCGTTTTAGCGGCTTCGTCGTAGGCTTTTTCGTCGTATTGCATGCCAGACAGGCGCAGCTTAGCCAAGGCTTGGTAGGCATCGTCGGAGGCATTGCTTAGCACCCAATTGAGCGATGCTTTGGCCGATGCCGCGTTGTTTTTTTCTTGGAAATGCTTGGCGGCCAGCAGGCTGGCTTGTTGCGCCAAAGTGGTGCGGCCAAACTTATCCCGCATATCGGCCACTGTTCGCTCTACTTTGCTGGTGTCGCCAGCGAGCACAGCCCGCTCTACTTCGTCAAACAGCGTAGCCGCCTGCGTGGCTTGGCTGCGCTGCCAGTATTGCCAACCGTTATATGCAGCAAGCGCACCAAACACCACAATCAAGGTGGTGGTGATTAAATTGCCGTATTGCTTCCAAAACGCCTTGAGCTGGTCAAGTTGTTCTTGTTCTTCGAGGTCTAAATGTTGTGTTGCCATGGGGTGATTGTAGAGGGGAGTAGCGCTTTTAACGAAAACGGCGCTAGGAATTAAATTATGTTGGAGTTCGCGTCAGCGCAGCTGGGCCATTAGTTCGCTCAGATTGTCCAAGGCAAAGCTTTGCTGCGCTGCGCTGGCTGGATCACCCCTGAGGCTCTTGCAAGCCACCTGCCCAGCTGCGAGTTCATCGGACCCAAAAATCAGGGCAAAACGCGCACCACTGGCATCGGCTTTTTTAAACTGGCTTTTCATGCCGCCCGCGCCACCGTCTGCCGTTGCATGCATTTGTACAGACAAGCCTTGGGCGCGCAGCGCCTGCAAAGTGCGCGCCACCACCGCAGCGCCAGCTAAATCGGGCACGATGGCGTACACATCTAGCACGGGCTCGGCTGCGGTAATTGCCTGCTCTTTGAGCAGTTCGAGCACACGCTCTATGCCCATGCCCCAGCCCACGGCGGGGGTGGCCTTGCCGCCCAGTATTTCAAACAAACCGTCGTAGCGGCCACCGCCGCACAGCGTGCCCTGTGCGCCCAGCTCATCGGTGATGAACTCAAATACTGTGTGGCTGTAATAATCTAGGCCACGCACCAAGCGCGGGTTGACAGTCCAAGCCACGCCACAGGCCGTGAGCAGGGATTTGACCGTATCAAGGTGTTTGAGCGAAGACTCGCCCAAAAAGCCCAGCAGCTGGGGCGCAGCCTGCACCATCGCTTGCATGGCGGGGTTTTTAGTGTCCAAAATACGCAGCGGGTTGGCATGCAGGCGGCGCTGGGCATCGGCATCCAATAAATCTGCGTGCTGCTCAAAATAGGCAATCAAGGCGGCGCGGTGGGCTTGGCGCTCAGCAGGCACGCCTAGGCTGTTGAGCTCCACCCGCACATTGCGCAGGCCAAGGCGGGCAAACAGCTGGTGCACCAAGAGCATCAGCTCGGCATCTACCTCGGGTCCTGCAAAACCCAACGCCTCAGCGCCCAGCTGGTAAAACTGGCGGTAGCGCCCGCGCTGGGGCCGCTCGTGGCGAAACATGGGGCCCATGTAGTACAGGCGCCTGCCGCCTTCATACGTCAGGTTGTGCTCAATGGCTGCGCGCACCACGCCGGGCGTGTTCTCAGGGCGCAGGGTGAGGTGCTCGCCGTTGAGTTTGTCTTCAAAAGAATACATTTCTTTTTCAACAATGTCGGTGGTCTCGCCAGTGCCGCGCACGAAAAGGCTGGTGGGCTCTACTATGGGTGTACGTATGTTGCGGTAAGCGCTGCCCGCCATCACGGCGCGCACCTGCGCTTCAAACCACTCCCAACGCGCCGATTCGGGCGGGAGAATGTCGTTCATGCCCTTGACAGAGCTTATTTTGTCAGCCATAAAACCTCAGAAAATCAGGCCAGAGCGGCTTCTTGCGCACTGGCGCTGGGCGCTTGGGTGCTCGCTATGCTGTAGCGCTTGTGGATGTAGTTTTGCACCAGTTGCATGAACTCGTTGGCAATGTCAGTGCCGCGCAGCGTGAGTGCTTTCTCGCCGTCAATGAATACTGGCGCCGCGGGGGCTTCGCCCGTGCCGGGCAGGCTGATGCCGATGTCGGCATGCTTGCTCTCACCAGGACCGTTCACTATGCAGCCCATCACGGCCACCTTGAGGTTTTCAACGCCGGGATATTCTTTGCGCCAGACTGGCATTTGCTGGCGCAAATAGTCGTCGATTTGCTTGGCTAAATGCTGAAACGTGTCACTGGTAGTGCGCCCGCAGCCCGGACAAGCGGTGACGCTGGGCACAAATATGCGCAAGCCCAGCGACTGCAAAATCTCGTTGGCTATCACCACCTCTTGCGTGCGCGCCTCGCCCGGTGCTGGTGTGAGTGACACGCGAATCGTCTCGCCAATGCCCTCTTGCAGCAGCACCGACAGAGCCGCAGCCGATGCCACCGTGCCCTTGGTGCCCATGCCCGCTTCGGTGAGACCCAGGTGCAGCGCATAGTCGCAGCGTTTGGCCAGTTCGCGGTAAACACTGATCAAATCTTGCACGCCAGACACTTTGCAGCTCAAAATGATTTGGTTGCCGTCCATGCCCATGGCCTCTGCGCGCTTGGCTGATTCGATAGCCGAGGTGATAAGCGCCTCGTACATGACCGGTTTTGCGCCCCACGGCACGGCGCGCTGGCTGTTGGTGTCCATGAGTGATGCCAGCAGCTCTTGGTCTAGGCTGCCCCAGTTCACCCCTATGCGCACGGGCTTGTTCCAGCGCATGGCCGCTTCTATCATTTGGCCAAATTGCTTGTCGCGCTTGTCGCCCTTGCCCACATTGCCGGGGTTGATGCGGTACTTGCTCAGCGCCTGTGCGCAGGCAGGCTCGTCGGTGAGCAAGCGGTGGCCGTTGTAATGGAAATCGCCAATCAAGGGCACGTCGATGCCCATTTTGTCCAGCTGCTCGCGGATATAGGGCACGGCCTGCGCCGCCTCTGGCGTGTTGACCGTGATGCGCACCATTTCCGAGCCTGCAATGGCCAGCTCTTTGATTTGAATGGCGGTGCCAATCGCGTCCACGGTGTCGGTATTGGTCATGGACTGCACGCGCACCGGTGCATCGCCGCCTACGGTGACCACGCGCGGCCCCCACACCACGCTGGCTTGGCGCGAGCGGCGCGGCAGGGGTGCTGCTGCATTGATGGGGGAATCGGGTAAACAAGAAGTGATTAATTGATCAGAATGCATACGAACCTCAGGCACTAAAGCCAGCGCACATAAACCATGCGCATATAAAGCTTGCGCATACCAAATTTGTGAACTTAGACTTTGCGAACATAAACCAAGTGGGTAAAACGCTAGCGCACCACAAAGCGTGCCACACCTTCTTTGGCAGCGCTCAAGTCATAGGGTTTGCCGCGCACACTGACCTTGGTTTGGCCGCTGCGGCCCACCACCACACTCAAGGGCAATGCGCCGCTAGCGCCCACAGTTTCACCTGCCTGCATGGTGCGGCGCAGCACAATAGCACCTTTGGAATCTATTACTTCCACCCAAGATTCGCCCACAGAGCTGAAAACCACGATGCCATCTTTGGACAAGGGCGGTGGCTGGGCGGCATTACCGGCGCTGATTACCAGTGTAGGGCTGGCTACGGTGGGAGTAGATTTAACAACAGAGGTGATTGCCAAAGTGCTGGTGATGCTGGCTGAATCGGTGGTACCACTGGGCATGCTGCTGGCTGCAGTGATGCCAATCACGCCAGTGGCACTGGATGCATTGCCTCCTGCGTTTGCTCCTGTGCTGCCGCTAGAGTTGATACTGGCGCTGAGCACGGCCGACTGTACAGCGGCAGACTCACCGGAGGGCGCTTTAGAGGCGCTGCTGCTAGATTCTGTTTTGACCGGCTCAGCATACAAAGAGCCTGCGGCCGTGGAGTTTGCACCTACCAAGCCAGATGGCGGCATGGTTGGGGCATCTGCAGCATCGCGCTTAGGAAAGAAAATGATCACCAAGGCGCCCAGCAGCAGAGCCAACACTGCCAGCACAGCTGGACTCGAGAGATTGGCAAACACGGAGGGACCCGGACCGTGCGACGCATCGCGAAACGGGGTGTTGATGGCGGCAGCAGATTGGTGCAGGCGCGGCGCATTGGTTTGGGGGAGTTTGGCCAAAATAGGCGCGGGGTCAATTTTGAGCACCCGCGCCACGCTAGAGGCCAGCGCCCGCACAAACACGGCATCGGGCAGCAAGTCAAACTGCTCGGCCTCTAAGGCTTCTATTTTTTTAACTGGCACTTTCAGCGACACTGCCAAGGCGGCTATGTGCAAGCCAGAGGCTTCCCGCGCAGCGCGCAGCATTTGGCCTGCGCTTTGGGCATCAGGGCTGGCCGCTTGTGAGGAGGCCTGTGCTGCAGTTTGCCCGCCCGTAGACAAAGATTCGTCACTCATCAAAACGCCCTCTTTCGTAAGACAAAAGCTCTTTAGACTGGGGGTAGCGCTTTTTGAGTTGATCGGCCAACTGCTGCATGGCCACTCGGTCTTCAAGCCTGCGCTCAACCTTGATACCTAGCCACAAAGACTCGGAATTGGCCAATTCGCTGTTGTTCAAACGGCGAATATAAAACTGCGCGCGGCTGTAATCACCGCGAATGTAGAGCAAATTTGACAGGTTGTAGCCTGAAATCGGGTTGCCTGCATCTAGCTCATAAGAGCGGGCAAAGCTGCGTTCTGCTTTGGCGTTGTCGCCAGCGGCCATTTGGCATACGCCTTGGGTCATCAGGGTTTGGGCGCGCCTGCCATAGGTGGCGTTGTTCATCACTTGGCCAAACCAGGCCTCAGACTCGACATAACGCTTTTGCTGGCAAGTAAGCCAGCCGTAGTTGTGGGCGCTGTTGGCATCGCGCGGGTTGAGTGCCAGCGCGCGCTTGAAGCTGTCCTCGGCCAAGCCGGGGTCATTCAGACGCATGTAAATCAGGCCGCGCAGGTTAAAAGCTTCGCCAAAACTGGGGTCAATGGCCAGCACCTGCTTGACCTCGTCAAGTGCAATGGTGGTTTGTCCCTGCTCAAAATAGCCCGTGGCCAGCTCCATCCGTATGCGGGCGCGCTTGCGTGCCTCGGGCTCGTCCGAGTCGGTGACCACATCGCCGCTTTTGGACACTTGGCTGCCAGCGCTATTGGTGGCAGGGGATTGGCCGGTGGAGGCGCAGCCCCAAAGTGCCGTGGCTAGCGCCGCAGCTATAGCCAAACGAATAACAGGGTGTAACAAAGCTTTCATACCCTGCATCATGCCAGAGCTTGCGCCGTTGGCAAAGCATTAATCATGATGACCCGCCGCTGCGCCATGCGGGCGCTGGCATTGGTGCGGTCAGCCACGTCGCCAGCCAGTTGGCCGCAGGCGGCATCAATGTCGTCGCCGCGCGTCTTGCGCACGGTGGTTACCAGCCCCGCGCTGAGCAAAATTTGGGCAAATGCAGCCACAGCCGCGTCAAACGAGCGCAGCAGGCCAGAGGCTGGAAAGGGGTTAAATGGGATCAAATTGAGCTTGCAGGCCAAGCCGTGCTCGGCTATTAAATCGACCAGTTCATGGGCCAAGGCTGGGGTGTCGTTCACGCCTTGCAGCATGCAGTATTCCAGCGTGATGAAGTCGCGCGGCGCGTGCACCAAGTAGCGCTTGGCAGAGGCAATCAGCTCGGCCAAGGGGTATTTTTCATTCAAGGGCACGAGGTGGTTGCGTAGCGCGTCATTAGGGGCGTGCAGCGATATGGCCAGCGCCACGGCGCAGTCCTCGCCCAAGCGGTCAATCATAGGCACTACGCCCGATGTGGACACCGTGACGCGGCGGCGCGACAGGCCGTAGCCGTGGTCGCTGAGCATGGTGCGCAGGGCGGGCACGAGGGCACTGTAGTTTTGCAGCGGCTCGCCCATGCCCATCATCACCACGTTCGAGATTACCCGTCCATCTTGGTTAGAGGCTTGCTTGAGCCGCTTTTTCAAAGTGTGTTCGGCAAACCACAGCTGGCCAATGATTTCGGCCATAGTGAGGTTGCGGCTGAAGCCCTGATGCCCGGTAGAACAAAAGCGGCAGCCCACGGCGCAGCCCGCTTGCGATGAAATACACAGCGTAGCGCGGTCGTCTTCGGGGATGTACACAGTCTCTATCGCATTGCCCTGCCCTGCGTCAAACAGCCACTTGATGGTGCCGTCTTTAGAAACGTGCTCGGAGAGCAGTGGCATGGGCGTGATGTGGGCTGTGCCAGCGAGCTTGCTGCGCAAGGACTTAGCCAAATCACTCATGTCGGAGAAATCAGACGCACCTTTTTGGTGAATCCAGCGGAACAACTGTGTAGCACGAAAGCGCTTTTCGCCCAGTGTTTCGCAGTAGGCGGCCAAACCGTCGAGGTCAAAGTCGAGCAGGTTGGTCGCCATGGTGTTTGTATTCGCTTGGACTGCTCAGATTGCCTTGGCTGCCAAGCAGTTGATGCGAATGCGGATTAACGTGAATACACGTTCATGCCAGGGAAGAAAAAGCCGATTTCTTGGGCAGCAGTTTCGGCGGCGTCAGAGCCGTGCACGGCATTGGCGTCGATGCTGTCTGCAAAGTCAGCGCGGATCGTGCCAGCAGCGGCCTTTTTCGGGTCGGTTGCGCCCATCAGGTCACGGTTTTTCAAGATCGCGCCTTCGCCTTCGAGGGCTTGGATCATCACAGGGCCAGAAATCATGAAACCGACCAAGTCTTTAAAGAATGGACGCTCTTTGTGCACCGCATAGAAAGCCTCAGCCTCGCCCTTGGACAAATGCGCCATGCGCGCAGCCACCACTTTGAGGCCCGCAGCTTCAAAACGGGCGTAAATTTGGCCAATGACGTTTTTAGCAACAGCGTCAGGCTTGATGATGGAAAGAGTGCGTTCGATAGCCATGGAAGTATTCCCTAGAAAAAAGAGTGAAACGAATTTAACAAAGCCTTCGATTCTAACCTGAATGTGGCGTTTTTTCAAATCTTGCTGGCTTTGGGGGCTTAGCGTGCATGCTCTTTATTTTGTAGCGAAGTATGACCATATGACGGTGACATTGCCCATTTTTTATCTTTAATTCCAGATTTTTATACCAAGTTACAGAAATTGGTCTGTGATTTTGGAGTTGGGTATAAAAATCATGCGCTATCTCTTGTTTAGCTCAACTTAAGTTTCCGGCCGCGAAGGGCGCGAAAGTTGCGCTAAAGGCGCGAAAAGAATACCGAAAAGGACAGATTTTGTATTTTTTGCATTCCTTTAGCGTTCTTGGCGTAACTTTCGCGCCCTTCGCGGCCGGAAACTATGCATTCAGACCTGCAAAATACTACAAATACCGCCATAAATAAAGCGCTTATCGACCGCCGCGTCCACGGTTGCCCTGTCCGCTGCCAAAGCCGCCACCTTGGCCGCCGCCCTGACCACTTCGGCCCCCACCGCCCCCAGAACCGCCGCCGAAACCACCGCTTCTACCTGCGCCACCGCCCTGTCCGCCACGCGGCGCGCCTCGGCCTTGGCGGGGGTCGGCGTTGCGTTGGTTGGTAAAGCTATCCGCTCCAATGTAGCCAAAAGATGTTTTCATGGGATCGGGCTGGCCAGCGTCTTGGCCTGCAGCGCTGCCCAGGCCTGCGCCACGGGGCTTGCGGCGGTTTTGGTCTTTGCCTTGGTAGCCGCCCTGCTCTGGGGCCGGGCCACGGCGCTGCGGGGGTGCGGCTCTGCCTGCGGCGCCCGATGCGGCGTTTTTGCCTCGGCTGCGGATACCGCGGCCTAAGTAGCCGCGCGGGCCGCTGGGTGCGTCGCTGCGCCTTGGGGCATCGCCCTGCAAGCCGCGCTGATCGCCGCCCTGCTCAACGCCCTGTCCAGTCAACTCGCCTTCTTGCCCATCCACAGTGCCTTGCTCTCTGCGCGGGGCGCGCTGGCTGCGGGTCACAGCATCAGTCAGGGCGCGGATATCTGACTCGCCCAGCTCCATGAAAGCACCGCGTTTGAGGCCACGGGGCAGCAGCATCGCGCCGTAGCGGATGCGAATCAAGCGGCTCACGGCGTGGCCCACGGCCTCAATCATGCGGCGCACTTCGCGGTTACGTCCTTCAGAAATCGTCACTTGGTACCAATGGTTAGCGCCATCGCCGCCGCCATCGGTGATACTGCCAAACTGCGCCATGCCGTCATCGAGCTGCACGCCATCAAGCAGTTTTTGCTTTTCGTCTTTGCTCAGCGCTCCCAGCACGCGCACGGCGTATTCGCGCTCTAGGCCAAAACGCGGGTGCATCAAATTATTAGCCAATTCACCCGAGCTGGTGAACAGCAGCAGGCCTTCGGTGTTCAAATCCAAGCGCCCCACCGACTGCCATTTGCCCTGATACAACTTGGGCAGGCGGCGAAACACTGTGGGGCGGTTTTGCGGGTCATCATGCGTCACCACCTCGCCCGCAGGCTTGTGGTAGGCCAGCACCCGTGCGGGCGGAGCGTCCACGCGGATGCGCAGCAGGCGGCCGTTAACCTTGACTTGGTCGCCCCACTGGATGCGCTGGCCCACGTGGGCGGGCTCGTTGTTCACCGAAATCCGGCCCTCCAAAATCAGTTGCTCCATTTCTAGCCGCGAGCCCAGACCCGACTGCGCCAGCACCTTGTGCAGCTTGGGCGAATCGGCCTGCGCGGCCAGCACCCGCTTGTGCAGCACCACCTCTTGGTCGGCTTCTTCGGCATCAAACTGACCGCTAACTACATCGCTGAAACCGATATTGACGGGTGTTTCAGATTCGTCTGATACTACATTTTTTGTAGCAACATATGACGTTTTGGCGCTGACATTGGCAGTATTTTCTGTAAATTTTGGGTTTTCGGTGGATTCCGAGGCATCTGGGGAAGTGTGGGTATCGTTCATGGAGTGGCGCTCGGTTTGGAGGGGGCGATGGGGGGCTCTGAATCTGGTGGCGCAATGGCCGGGGCGGCATCGGTATAGGGCGCAGCAGTGGGCGCAGGCTCGGGTTCAAAAATGGCCAACCTGGTTGCCGCCAGTGCGTCATCCGTCAGTGCACCATCGGACAGCTCCGGCTGCACCGAGCCAAGCTCAAAGGGCGAGACCAACTGGTCCAGCGCCGAGCTTTGCTCCTGCGGGCTGTGCAATGCGGGCAGTTGGTCGAGCGACTGCAAGCCCAGATCGTCCAAAAACTGGCGCGTGGTGGCAAACAGCGCGGGGCGACCCACAGTGTCTTTATGTCCAATCACTTCCACCCAGCCGCGGTCCTCTAGCTGTTTGATGATGAGCGAATTGATGGTGACACCGCGAATGTCTTCCATGTCGGCACGGGTGCAGGGCTGGCGGTAGGCAATGATGGCCAGCGTTTCGAGCGTAGCGCGGGTGTATTTGGGCGGTTTTTCGGGGTGCAGGCGGTCAAGAAACTCGCGCATCTCGGGGCGGCTTTGAAAACGCCAGCCACTGGCCACTTGCACCAGCTCGACACCGCGCTGTGCCCAGCTTTGCTGGATGTCTTGCAAAATCGTTTTAATGGTGTCCGCGCTCAGGGCATCACCAAACAGGGTGCGCAGCTCGCGCACCTGTATGGGCTGCTGGGCGCAGATCAGAGCGGTTTCGAGGACGCGGGCAGCATCCGAGGTGTTCATCATGTGAAAAAAGTGGGACTGGGAAGTTAAGCGAAAAACGCAACAAAATAAGTTAACGCAGAAACGCACAAAATACAAAAAACGCTAAGTAATGGCCAGTTGTGCAGCCACTAGGCTAAAAATCAAACTACAACTGGTCTAAATACAAGGCCAAAACATCAAATTTCGCGCATATTGGTATTGTTTTAGCGTTTTTTGCGTTACCTGTGTGCACACTTAAGTCCAAGTGTGCGGGCGCTGGTTTAGGCAGTGCCGTCATCTGGTTCATTGTATCCCAAGCCCCAAGCCGCAATACCCGCCGCAAAATCTGGCGGAATCGCCGCTTCAAAGGCCATGGCTTGGCCCGTCATGGGGTGTACAAAGGCCAGCTTTTGCGCATGCAGGGCTTGGCGCGCCATGCCTGCGGCTGCTGCGCCGCCATAGGTGCCGTCTGCCACCAGCGGGTGGCCAATATGCGCCATGTGCACGCGGATTTGGTGGGTGCGGCCGGTGTGAAGGCGGCAGCGCACCAAGCAGCCAATCTCGGTGGTGGCCAGCAGCGTGATGTGGGTGCGCGCCACTTTGCCAGGGTTTTTCAATAGGTCTACCACCGTCATGCGCAGGCGGTTGCGGACATCGCGGCCAATGGCTTCGTTCACCTCGCGCTGCTCCTCGCCCCGCCAAGGGCGGTGCGCCATGGCCACGTATTGGCGTGACACCTCGTGCGCAGCAATCATGCGCACCAGTGCATCCATGGCGGGGCGCGTGCGCGCCACCACCATCAGGCCACTGGTGTCTTTGTCGAGCCGGTGCACTATGCCCGCGCGCGGCAGCAGGGCGCAGGCCGGGTCGTGGTGCAGCAGGGCATTGAGCAGCGTGCCGCTCCAGTTGCCAGCAGCCGGGTGCACCACCAAGCCCGCAGGTTTGTGAATCACCAGCAAATCGGCATCACGGTGGATGATTTCTATAGCAATAGCCTCTGGCCTAAAAGCCAAACTTTGCGCCGTGGGCTGCAGCGTGACCTGCACCACATCGCCCACGCTCACCTTTGCTGCGGGCTTAATCACCGATTTGCCATCTACCGTGACCACGCCTGCTTCGACCAGCTGGCTCAGGTAATTGCGCGAAAACTCGGGCACGCCGTCGGCCAACACGCGGTCTAGGCGGGCGCGGTGCTGGTCGGCACGCACTGTGATGGCGCGCAGCTCATGCTCGGTAGGGTCATCGGCCATGTTGTAGGCCATGCTGGCGGTGCTGGGCGCGTCTAACAGGCCATCCATGGCATCAAATTCGCCAGATGCATAGCTTTCAAAAGCCTCGCCGTCAGCGGGGTAGGTGGAGTGGTCGGTCGATATAATCATCGGTAAGTGTGGGCACGCAGCGTAGGCTAGCGGGCAAGTTTTATTTTTGAAAAGGTTTCGCGATGTTTCACCCCCGATTATCCGCTGCTTGCGTGGCATTCCTCGGTTTGGCTGTTTTAAGCGGCTGCAGCTCCATTACCGCCGACCAAACCGCCAATTGGAGTCCCAACAAAATCTATGCCGAAGCCAAAGACGAAATCGCCTCGGGCCAATACGACAAAGCCATACCGCTCTTAGAAAAACTAGAAGGCCGCGCCGCAGGCACACCCCTGGCTCAGCAAGCCCAGCTAGAAAAAGCCTTTGCCCAATACAAAGCCAACGAGCAGGCCCAAAGCCTTGCTACGCTTGATCGATTCATCAAGCTGCACCCCGCCAGCCCTGCGATGGACTACGCGCTGTACCTCAAGGGCTTGGTCAACTTCAATGACAATTTAGGCATTTTTGGATTCCTAAGCCAGCAAGACCTGAGCGAGCGCGACCAAAAAGCCGCCAAAGAATCTTTTGAAGCCTACAAAGAGCTCACCACCCGATTCCCAGATTCGCGCTACGCGCCCGATTCGAAGCAGCGCATGGTCTACATCACCAATTCATTGGCGCAATACGACGTGCACGTGGCCCGCTACTACTTTAACCGCGGCGCCTACATAGCCGCCATCAACCGCGCCCAAACAGCAGTAGCCGAATACCGCGACGTGCCCGCCGTGGAAGAAGCCCTGTTTTTAATGGTGCGCAGCTACGACGCCATGGGCCTGACCGTGCTGCGCGACGATGCCAAGCGGGTGTTGGAGAAGACTTATCCTAAGAGCGAGTATTTGACGCAAGGGTTTAAATCATCTAAGGATGCTTGGTGGAAGCTTTGGTGACATCAAAATAAATAGCAAACAATGACCATATGGCGGTGACATTGGTCAATTTTTCTGTAAAAATAATTTTTTCTTTGTCTTTCCAAGCGCTGAGTTCACGGACTTCGCAGTTTTCTCTGTTTTCAACTTCGTTTTCTCGTCCTTCGGATGCACAAACCCAATAGGCCGCTTGGGTGGTTCGGGTATTGCCAGCAACTGACGCATAGAGTCAATCAATTCGCCAATCGCCTGATCGTGTTTACTTACTTTGCTCTCTAGCGCAAACAACTTATTTGACAGTTCACGGTTGGTTGCTAGCATGGAGCGCAGCTCTATAAAGGCTTGCACCACATAAATGCTCAATTCAGTTGCTCGTGGTGAGTTGAGCACCATAGATGCCATAATTGCTCCATGCTCGGTAAAGGCCATTGGTGCATAGCGTCTACCACCGTGGCCTCTCTTCAAACTTGAGGTTGCAATTTGCAACCTCAAGTTTGCGAACTCCTCATCGTCAAGTTGAAACATGAATCCAGCTGGAAACCGCGCCAAATTACGATTCACTTGTTGATTAAACCGCTTCGTGCTCTCGCCATAAAATGCAGCTAAATCGGTATCCAAAATCACACGCTGCCCACGAATGAGTCGAATTCGCTGGGCTACGTCACCAATCGACAGGGGTGTGGTGGGCGTGGATTGCGCTACACTTTCGTTAGCCATAGCGTCAACTTTCTGTTTAAAGTTTGCGAAATTTCTGATGTTCCGTCGATTATCCGCTGCTTCTACTGCTCTGCTAAGTGTCCTGTTTTTAACCGCTATTGGCGGTGGTAGGGTCTTGAAAATCACCCCACCCGCAGCGCATCCAAAGCTTGGTCGCACTCAGCCTGCGTGGCCAAGCGGCGCATGGGGGGCAGCGCGTCTAGCAGGCGTTTGCCGTAGCCCATTTGGCGCAGGCGGGTGTCGCAAATGGCTAGCATGCCGCTATCGCTTTCGCGGCGGATCAGGCGGCCTGCGCCTTGCTTGAGGGATACGGCGGCTTCTGGCACAAAGTAGTCATTGAACGGGTTGCCGCCGCCAGCCTCTAGGCGCTGGGTGCGCGCCTCCACCAGTGGGTCACCCGGCGGGGGGAATGGCAGTTTGTCGATTACCACCAGTTGCAGCACGTCACCGGGCAAATCGATGCCTTCCCAAAACGAGGCGCTGGCTACCAGCACGCAGCCTTTAGGCACTGCGCCCCACGCACCTGCTGCGGCGTTGGCTTCTGGGCTCGATTTCCACTCACCTGCCGCGCGAAAGCGCTCTACCAGCTCGCGCTTGGTGCCATTGCCCTGAACCAGCACGTCTATGGCTGCACCGTCGAGCAAATTGGCCATTTCTTCGCCCACAGCGCGCAGAGCGCGCAGCGTGGTGGTGAGCACCAGTGTGCGCCCGCCTAAGCGGCGCGCAGCGTCAGCGGCCCAGCGGGCCACGGCTAGGCTGTGGTTTGCGTCATTTGGCCGCGGCAGCTCCAGCGGCACATACACAGCTGCTTGCAAAGCGTAGTCAAAAGGGCTTTGCACCTTGAGCACCTGCGCATGACCGTCTAGGCCGCAGGGCTTGGTGAACCAGCTGAGCTCTGCGTCGTCCCCCAGCGTGGCCGATGTGAACACCCAGGCCTGCTTACGCGGCTCGCCAGCGTCTTGCGGCTGGGGTGTGTTGGATATTTTGAGCATGCGACTGCGCACGGTGCTGGCGATGTCCAGCGGCGACTCCACCAGCCGAATTTGCACACCCGCCTCCACCCAGCGCACGCACACGGGCGCGCAAGGCGCAAGAAATATTTTGCAGCGCTCCAAATGCTCAGCACCGCGCTCGTGCAGGCGCACAAAGTCGGGCGATATTTCGCTCACGCTGCCTAATGCTTCTAGTGCTAAATCGAGCGCGCTTTGCAGCACTTCTAGGGCATCGTCCCACGCCGTTTCGTCCAGCCCATCGGGCACGCGGCCTACCCAGCGCAGGCGGGCGTTGGGCGGGTGCTTGCCCACCACCAAGCGCAGGTCGCGCGCGGCGCGCTCCACGCCGGCGCTGCAGGTTTGCCAGTCCACCAAGCCGCGTGCCGATGTGAGGCCAGCGGCCAGCATGTCACGCGCAAACTCTAAGAGCGGTGCTGTGCCCAGCTGTTTGCCCAAAAAGTTCACGCCCGTTTCGTTGAGTTGGTGCGCCTCGTCAAACACCGCCACATCCACCGAGGGCAGCAGCTCAGCCATGCCCGATTCACGCACCGCCAGGTCGGCAAAAAATAAATGGTGGTTGACCACCACCACATCAGCGGCCAGCGCCTCGCGCCGCGCCAAGCTCACATGACAGGCTTTGAACTGCGGGCAATTGCTACCCAAACAATTCTCGCGCGTGGATGTAACTAAGGGCAGCACGCCAGAGCGCTCATCCAAGCCCGATATTTCGGCCATGTCGCCCGTTTTGGTGACTTGGGCCCACTGCTGCACCTTGGCCAAGGCACGCAAGCCAGCACGGTCAGTGGGCGCGATTTCGTGCGGGGCCAAGCCCATGCGGTGCAGGCACAGGTAACTGGAGCGGCCTTTAAGCAGGGCCGACTGCACGGGCAGCTTGAGCGCTTCAATCAGGCGCGGCAAATCGCGGGTGTAGAGCTGGTCTTGCAGGGCCTTGGTGGCGGTGGACACCAGCGTGCGCTTGCCGCTGAGCAGGGCTGGCACAAGGTAGGCAAAGGTTTTGCCAATGCCAGTGCCAGCTTCTACCACGAGCGCCCCGCCCGACTCGATGGTGTCGCACACGGCCATGGCCATTTCCCACTGGCCTTGGCGGGGCTTGAACTGGTCGGTAGACGCGTCCAGCACGCCGCCAGTGGTAAAAGCCGCGCGCACCTGCGCTGCCAAATCCATCATGGAAAAAGCCTCTTGGGCAAGGTTTGAAGTGTCCTCAGGGACAAAAGCACAATCGCTGTTGCGGGCAAAGTCTTCAAGCGGGCTCTTTCGGTTCAAGCATGATCTCAAGCTTCGATATCTGGTCGCGCAGCGCCAAACGGCGCTTTTTGAGCCTGCGCAGGACGAGCTCATCCACCGGCACAGCCGCAGCCAGCGTGTCCACCGATGCATTCAAGTCGGCATGCTGCATGCGCAATTCGATTAAAAGGCGCTCGGGAGAGTGCAGGTTATCATTAAGGGTTTGCATTGGCAGATTGGTAGTTCTTTGCACTGATAATACGTCTTGTAAGCGCAGCACGCGCATTTTTAGTTTAATTTTTTATTCTTGCATGGCCCAAGGCTACAGACTCACCGCATCCACTGGCATCCACAAAGGTGACCGCGATTACCAGCAAGACCAAGTGGCGCTGCTCACCCATCCGCGCCTGCAAGGCTGCATGCTTGCTGTGGTGGCCGATGGCATGGGTGGGCGCAGCGGCGGGCGCAAAGCCTCTGACCAAGTCATGCTCACGGCCAAGCAGCTGTTTGAGCGCTACGACCCCTACTCAGACGATGCGCCAGCTTTTCTGCGCCAACTGGTGCAAGAAGCGCATATCGTCATCAAGCTTACCGCCATCTCCTCCGAGCAAGAGCCCCACAGCACCATTGTGGCCTTCATCATCAACCCTGCTGGCGACTGCCACTGGGCACATGCGGGTGATTCGCGCATTTACCATTACCACGGCAACAATTTGGTACACCGCACCTTAGACCATTCCTATGTGCAAACCTTGGTTGACAAGGGCGAAATCACAGAAGAGCAAGCCAATTCGCATCCACAGTCCAACATTTTGATGAGCTGCTTGGGCATTGAAGACGAGCCGCCCATTGGCGAGCATAGCATTGAGCAATTGCGCCCAGGCGACACCCTGCTGTGCTGCAGCGATGGGGTGTGGCATTACTTTTCAAACAAAGAATTGGGTGCCGCGCTTTCCACCCTAGGCCCGCGCGAAGCCACCGAATTTTTAATCGACAAAGCCCGCTCCCGCGCGCATGGCACGGGAGACAACTTGTCGCTTGTGATTGTGAAGCTTGAGCCTCTGGTAGAAGAAAAACCGCGCGCAGCAGCTATTCCATCCATAGCTAGCCTGCGCGATGCGGCAAGATAAGCTTTAACTCTTGCGCCGAATCTGGCAACCATTTCCCAAGCTTATTGCATGAAGCTTTAAGGCTTAAATGCTGTGCTCTTGCGTTTTATTGCTTTGGCACAGGCAGGCCAGCAGCTGGAGGTTTTTTTGCTTCGGCACGCTTTTTCTCTAGCTGCGTTTTGCGCTGCGCAGCCTGCGTTTGCCGTTCTTCGTAAGCTTGCCGGTTCGCAGCGGCTTTGACGGCTTGCTCAGCCACATTTGGCACGGCTTTGGTTTTAATTGTTGGCTTGCTGGGCAGGGCAGCTGGCGTTTTAGCCAGTCTTGGGGCTGGTGGGTTTTGCAGCAATTCTTGTTCTTTATTTGCTTTATCCGCGCGCTTTTGCTCAGCGCCAGCCAAGCGCTCTTGCGTGCGCTGCAGCGCTTCTTCGCGGTTTTTAGCAGCTGCGGCCTGTTTTTCAGCCGATAGCTTGTCGTCGATGTTTTGCATCTGCTTTGCGCCGCTTTCTTTGCGCTGTGCGTCATTCAAAGCGATTTCTTGGCGACGCAAATCATCCATGCGTGCAGCATGCTCGGCACGCTGTTTTTCAAGGCAAGCATTCACCGCAAAGTTTTGGTAGCACGCTGCACGGGCTTGCGCATTGCTTTGCACATGCTGCACACGCTCACCGGTAATTCGGCTGCGCTCAAGTGCTATTTTTTCTTCTGAATTTTGAATATTTTTAGCCAATGTCAGCGTCATATGGTCATATATAGCTACTATTAATATAGCGGATATAATATTCCAAACGAATGCTGGCAGGCGTGGTTTGTGCATGTCAGGTCAGCCGCGTGTCCACACTGCGCCGCTCCAGCGCCAAAAATTCTGCGCTTTGCATTTCGTTGAGCCGCGACGCTGTGCGCGGAAACTCATGCGCCAGCGGGCCTTCGGTATACAGCTGCTCTGGCGCTACCGCAGCAGACATGATCAGCTTAACCCGCCTGTCATACAACACATCCACCAGCCAAGTAAAACGCCGCGCCTCAGAGGCATGGCGCACAAACATTTGCGGCACATCCGACAGCAGCACCGTGTGAAACTGTGTAGCCAGCTCCAAATAATCGTTCATGCTGCGCGGGCCGCCGCACAGCACTTTAAAGTCAAACCACACAATGCCACCAGCTTTGCGCCGCGCCATGATTTCGCGCGCTTCAATGTGCAGGGTGCGGTCTTCGTCTTTGCTCTCGGCCAGTTGGTTAAAGGCATCTTGCATGGCTGCATCGGCCTGTGCGCCCAGGGGCGTGTGGTAGAGCACCACGCGCTCCATGGTGCGGCGGCGGTAGTCGGTGCCGTTGTCCACGTTAACCACCTCAAGCTGCTTTTTAAGCAGGGCAATCGCAGGCAAAATCCGGTCGCGGTGCAGACCATCGGGGTAGAGGCCATCGGGAGGGAAATTGCTAGTGGTAACCATGCCTACGCCGTTTTTAAACAGCGCATCAAGCAGGCGGTGCAAAATCATCGCATCAGTGATGTCCGCCACGTGAAATTCGTCAAAGCATATCAAGCGGTAGCGCTTGGCCATGCGCTTACCCAGCTCGTCCAGCGGATTGACCACCCCTTGCAAATCCGCCAACTCGCGGTGTACCTCGCGCATGAATTCATGAAAATGCAGGCGCGTTTTGCGCTGTAGTGGCACGGCGTTGTAAAAACAATCCATCAAAAAGCTCTTACCCCGCCCTACCCCGCCAAACATATACACGCCCTTGGGAGTATCTGGGCGGTTGATCAGCTTTTTAAAAGCGTTAGAGCGCTTTTCTTTGAAAGCCGCCCACTCAGTAGCGCAACGCTCCAGCTCGGCCACAGCACGCTCCTGCGCGGGGTCGCTGGTGTAGCCGCGCTGGACTAGCTCAGATTGGTAGACTTTTAAAACAGGTAGCATCATAAAAACGCCCGGCGAACCGGGCGTATATTAATTGCATGAGTTTATTTTTTCGCTTCAGGCGCAGCACCTTTGAGTGGCGTGCCTTCTTTTTCTTCTCGGCGATCAAAAATCAAGGTGTCACCAAAAACCATCTGAATCCATGTGGGGTAGGTGTAAGCAGTACCTTTATTGTGGTCTATGATTGCACCGATTCCACCACCAAAGATGATGTTACCAGCCATGCCTGCATTGCCGCGAGAAATAGCACGTCCGTTAGCATCTGTTTGACCAGCAGAAACGCAGTTGATGTCTAAGTCTTTGCTAGAGCGGCGCACCATAACGGTATCACCTGATTTAGCGGGGATCACACCATAATCATTGGTGAGTTTGCACTCCGCGCCTTTAACCGTTTCCCCTGATTTGGTCAGAGTTTCAAGTTTCATGGGGTGACTAGTGTCGTTGGTGATTGAAGCGCAGCCAGTTGCCAAAACAGCAAGAGCGAATACCGAAAGAAGTTTCATTGAAGCCTAAAATAAAGGGTTTAAAAATTGAGCGTGCGCTTATCCACCGCCAACGCTGCTTCTTTCGTTGCCTCACTTAAAGATGGATGCGCGTGACAGATTCTAGCGATGTCTTCAGCCGACGCTCTGAATTCCATGGCTACCACCGCCTCAGCAATCAGCTCGCTGGCAAAGGGGCCCACAATGTGCACGCCCAATATCTCATCCGTCACAGCGTCAGCCAGCATTTTGACCATGCCCGTGGTATCGCCCAGCGCCCGCGCGCGACCGTTGGCCATGAAGGGGAAGCTGCCTGCCTTGTAGGCGCGGCCTGCGGCTTTGAGTTGCTGCTCGGTTTGGCCCACCCACGCAATTTCGGGGCTGGTGTAGATCACCCAAGGCACGGTGTTGAAATTCACATGGCCATGCTGGCCTGCGATACGCTCGGCCACGGCCACGCCCTCTTCCTCGGCTTTGTGAGCCAACATCGGGCCGCGCACCACATCGCCCACCGCCCACACGTTTGGCAGGTTGGTTTTGCAGTGGTCGTCCACCACCACCATGCCGCGCTCGTCGAGCGCTAGGCCTACCGCTTCGGTATTCAGCCCTGTGGTATTGGCCGTGCGCCCAATCGAAATGATCAGCTTGTCCACATCCAGCGTTTGCGCTTCGCCTTTGGCATTGGCGTAAGCTATCGACACGCCTTTTTTGCTGTTTGTAATCTCGCCCACTTTCACACCCAGCTCAATCTTCAAGCCCTGCTTGTCAAAAGCCTTTTTAGCCTCTTTGGCAATCTGCTCGTCCACTGCACCCAAGAAGGTAGGCAGACCCTCCAAAATCGTCACATCAGCGCCCAAACGCCGCCACACCGAGCCCATCTCTAGCCCAATCACGCCCGAGCCAATCACGCCCAGTTTTTTCGGCACAGCGCCAATTTTTAAAGCCCCGTCGTTAGACAAAATATTCTCTTCATCAAACGGCGTGCCCAGCAAAGCGCGCGCATTCGAGCCCGTGGCCACGATGATGTGTTTACCTGCAATTACTTCGCTGGCTGCGCCAGCCACGTTGATGTCATAGACACCATCTTTGGCAGCCACAAACGACCCGCGACCATGAAAAAAGGTCACCTTGTTCTTTTTGAACAAATACAAAATCCCATCGTTGTTTTGCTTAACCACCGTGTCTTTGCGCCCCAGCATTTTGCCAATGTCAATGCTCAAATCTTTAAGCCCAATACCATGATCTGCAAAGTGATGCCCCGCCTGCTCAAAATGCTCCGAGCTTTGTAGCAAAGCCTTAGAAGGAATGCAGCCCACATTGGTGCAAGTGCCGCCCAATGCAGACCCACCCTTGGCGTTTTTCCACTCGTCCACACAAGCCACTTGAAACCCAAGCTGTGCAGCACGAATAGCCGCAATATAGCCACCAGGACCACCACCGATAACAATAACGTCGAATTGTTTGCTCATTTAATTTACTTTCAGTTTAACAAGTTGGCCGTTCTGCTGAACGATAAGAAACGTATTGGTTTGACGCGCAATTTCCTGCGCACGTAAAAATGCACGCTCCAGTGCAGCAGGCGCGTTGCGCAAGTCAGGCGTTATTGCCTCAGAAATAGGCTTGAGATTCACAGTCATCACACTCATATCCGCTCACTCCAATCAATCATTCTGTAGGGGCTTTGCGACGAATCAATCAATGTCCAAACATCCACCAAAGGTTTGTATATTTGCTCAAAATTCACCATGCCTGATGCAAAGCGTCTTTCTATCACACACTTTTCAATATTGTGACCGCCCTGCTTGACTCGCTGTGCAACTCGTTCAATCGCAAAGTGCACAGAAGGTAAAGACAGAAAAAATAATTCAATTCGGTAACCAGCATAGCGCCACCGAGGAATCATTCTCGCGTAGCCTCGCCCACTCATCGTTGTCTCGAATGCAAAGTTCTCACCTGCCGCAGCATGCTTCGCAATCAATTCCAACATCAGCCGTCCTGCTGAAATCGCAGCTGATTCAGGCGCAAAAGGTGAGATACCAGCAGCAATCAAATCAGCATTGATAAAAATCGGACAACTCGCCTCAGACGGCAAAAATTCTCTGGCAAAAGTTGTTTTTCCAGCACCATTAGGCCCGGCAAAGATAATGATTTTTTTGCCTCGACTCATCACAATACACAGGTAAGCTTACACAACATCATGACCCACATACTTCTCTGTACAACAGAACTCAGTCTTTTACTCATTACATGTGAAATTAAAAAGGTGCGGAGGGGAGGAATCGAACCTCCCTCGTCCCTCTTCTTGCCAAACCAAAGTTTTTCAATCAATGCTGCTCTCGCATGGGGCGAACTAACCACCAGGTCTCCGCAGGAACGTGCCCGCTTGCCATGCTTGCCCTAAGGCGTTAAATAAGTCCATAACAAACTCCTTGGTTAACATTACTGCAAAGACTAGGTGGTTCATCATCGCCCCATACGAGACAGTCATCTGAAGTATCACTAAGATTTTTAGCGTGAAGACGGTTTAAAAGTTAAATATCAAACAACAAACGCGCCGGATCTTCTAGCGCCTCTTTCATGGCTACCAAGCCGAGCACGGCTTCGCGGCCGTCGATGATTCGGTGGTCGTAACTCATGGCGAAATAGTTCATGGGGCGTACCACCACTACACCGCCTTCGACCATGGCGCGGTCTTTGGTGGCGTGCACGCCTAGGATGGCGCTTTGCGGTGGGTTGATGATGGGGGTGGACATCATGGAACCGAACGTGCCGCCATTGCTGATTGAGAACGTGCCGCCAGTCATGTCTTCCATGCCTAGCTTGCCTTCGGCGGCTTTTTTGCCAAATTCAGCGATCTTTTTCTCGATGTCGGCAAAGCTCATTTGGTCGGCATTGCGCAAAATGGGCACGACCAAGCCGCGTGGGCTGCCGACTGCGATGCCGATGTCAAAGTAGCCGTGGTACACAATATCGTTGCCGTCTACTGAGGCATTGAGTACTGGGAATTTTTTCAGGGCATGCACGGCCGCCTTGACAAAGAAACTCATGAAACCGAGTTTCACAGCGTGTTCTTTTTCAAACTTTTCTTGGAAGCGCTTGCGCATTTCCATCACGGGTGCCATGTTGACTTCGTTGAAGGTAGTCAAGATGGCATTGGTGGACTGCGATTGCAGCAAACGCTCGGCCACGCGGGCACGCAGGCGGCTCATGGGCACGCGCTGCTCGGGGCGATCACCTAGGCCAGTGTCAACTGCGGGTGCTGCCACTTGGGCCAACACGGTTTTGGGCGCACCTGTGGGGATATTTGTAGTATTTGGGGCAGATGTCACCGTCGCAGGGGCGTTGTTAGCTCCCGAATTAATAGCGCCCAAGACATCGCCCTTAGTTACACGGCCATCCTTGCCGCTGCCAGCTACTGAGCCTGCGGCCATGCTGTTGTCGGCCATGATCTTGGCTGCTGCTGGCATGGCCACGCCTGCCATGCTGGTGCCTGTGGAGGCTGGCGCGGCTGCTGGAGCAGATGCCATTGCAGCCACTGGCGCAGCCGCCGCAGCGGCCGAAGCGCCAGCCGAAGCTGTGGTGTCGATGCGTGCAATCAACTGCTCAGCAATCACGGTGCCGCCGCTGGCCACCACTAATTCCACGAGCACGCCAGAGCTGGGCGCGGGCACTTCCAGCACGACTTTGTCGGTCTCAATTTCAATCAAAATTTCGTCAGCGGTGACCGCGTCGCCCGCTTTCTTTTTCCATTGCAGCATGGTGGCCTCGGCCACGGATTCGGACAGCTGGGGGACTTTTACTTCTACGATTGCCATTTTGTGGTTTCCTGATGGTTATTTGGGGAAGGACATCCGGCCGCGAAGGGCGCGAAATTTACGCGAAGGACGCGAAAGAAGAGAAGACAAAAAAATACAAAAAAGTTTCAAAATAGAAAAAACCATTTTTGGTATTTATTTTGCGTCTTTCGCGTAAATTTCGCGTCCTTCGCGGCCGGATGTCCGTATTTAATTTACTTAGTTAAAACAAAACCTTTGAGCTTAGCAAACGCGCCATCCACTAAAGCTTTTTGCTGCTCTTGGTGCAAGTGCGCGTAGCCCGCAGCGGGTGATGCTGAGGCAGCACGTCCGCTGTAGCCTAGCTTTTGACCCTCTGTCATGTTCTCGTGGATGTTGTGTTGAATGAAGAACCACGCACCTTGATTTTGCGGCTCGTCTTGGCACCACACGATATCCGTTGCGTTGGGGTACTTTTTAAGCTCAGTGGCAAAGGCTTTGTGCGGGAAGGGGTACACCTGCTCCACGCGAATCAGCGCGGTGTCGTCGTGGCCTTTTTCTTCACGTTTGCGCACCAAATCATAGTAAACCTTGCCCGAGCAAGCCACCACGCGTTTGACCTTTTTCGCATCCAACTCCTTGTTCTCAGGAATCACCGTTTGGAAGCCGCCCTTGGTGAATTCGCTCAATGGCGAAGCCGCATCTTTGGCGCGCAAGAGCGACTTGGGCGTCATGATGATCAGCGGTTTCCTGATGTTGCGCACCATCTGGCGGCGTAGCACGTGGAATATTTGGCTGGCCGTGGTGGGCTGCACAATTTGCATATTGGTGTCAGCTGCCAGCTGCATGAAGCGCTCTAGGCGCGCCGAGCTGTGCTCTGGGCCCTGGCCCTCATAGCCGTGGGGCAGCATCAAGGTAATGCCGTTCACGCGGCCCCATTTCACTTCACCGCTGGCAATGAACTGGTCAATCACCACCTGCGCGCCATTGGCAAAATCACCAAACTGCGCTTCCCAAATCACCAAGGTGTTGGGGTCATTCGAGGCATAGCCGTATTCAAAACCGAGCACTGCTTCTTCAGACAGCAGCGAGTCGATAACCACATAGGGCGCTTGGCCATCGGCCACGTTTTGCAGGGGAATATAGGTGCCCGAATCCCATTTTTCGCGGCTTTGGTCGTGAATGACCGAGTGGCGGTGGGTGAATGTGCCGCGCCCGCAGTCTTCGCCCGACAGGCGCACGGGGTAGCCGCTGGCCACCAGCGATGCAAAGGCCATGTGCTCGCCCATGCCCCAATCCACCGGAATGTCGCCCCTGCCCATGGCGGCGCGGTCGTCGTAGACTTTTTTGACCAAGTTGTGTGGCGTGACGCTGGCTGGTATGGTGGTGATGCGCTGGGCAATACGCTTCCATTCGGCCAGTGGAATAGCGGTATCGCCCGCATCGGTCCATTTTTTGCCCAAATACGGCGACCAATCGACTGCGAATTTGCTTTTGAAATTGGTGATCGTGATGTCTTCGGTGTGGCGGCCTTCGTCAAGCGCAGCGCGGTAGGCTTTGGCCATGTCATCGCCAATGCTGGCACCCAAGCCTTGGGCCGAGAGCTTGTCGGCATACAGGCGGCGCGTGCCCGGATGTATGGCGATTTTCTTGTACATCAGCGGCTGGGTGAGCGCGGGGGTGTCTTGCTCGTTGTGGCCGAGTTTTCTAAAGCAAATGATGTCCACCACCACGTCTTTGTTGAACTTTTGGCGGTATTCCAGCGCCCACTGGCTGCACAGCACCACGGCCTCTGGGTCATCGCCATTGACGTGCAACACAGGTGCTTCCACCATTTTGACCACGTCGGAGCAGTAAATGGTGGAGCGGGTGTCGCGCGGGTCGCTGGTGGTAAAGCCAATTTGGTTGTTAATCACGATGTGCACCGTGCCGCCCGTGTAGTAGCCACGGGTTTGCGCCAGCGCCAGCGTTTCCATGACCACGCCTTGGCCTGCAAAGGCGGCATCGCCGTGGACCAAAATTGGTAACACAGTCGTGCCAATGGCATCGCCACGCCGATCCATGCGGGCGCGCACACTGCCTTCCACCACAGGGTTGACGATTTCAAGGTGAGAGGGGTTGAACGCCAAGGTGAGGTGCACAGCGCCGCCGGGGGTGGTCACGTCCGATGAAAAACCTTGGTGGTATTTCACATCGCCCGATGGCAAGTCTTCGGGGGCGGTGTGGTCGAATTCGGCGAACAAATCTTTGGGCATTTTGCCCAGCGTGTTCACCAGCACATTCAAGCGGCCGCGGTGGGCCATGCCGATTACCACCTCTTGCACACCCGCCACGCCAGCTTTTTGCACCAGCTCGTCCATCGAGGTGATAAAGCTCTCGCCACCTTCTAATGAGAAGCGTTTTTGCCCCACGTATTTGGTGTGCAGGTAGCGCTCTAGGCCTTCGGCGGCGGTGAGCGTTTGCAAAATATTCTTTTTTTGCTCGGTATTGAAGCTGGGCTTGCTGCGGATGGATTCGAGCTTTTGCTGCCACCAGCGTTTTTCGTCTTGGTTGGTGGAATACATGAATTCCACGCCAATCGTGCCGCAGTAGGTCTCGCGCAGCGCATTCATCAGATCGCGCAGGCTCATGCTCTGCTTGCCAAAATAGGTGTTGCTGGTGTCAAACACGGTTTCTTGGTCACTGTCGGAAAAGCCGTAAAAAGCGGGATCCAAATCAGGAATATGCTCGCGCTCTGTGCGCTGCAGCGGGTCTAGGTTGGCCCAGCGTGCGCCCACGTTGCGGTAGGCGGCAATTAATTGCTGGGCAGCAGTGCGTTTTTTGCCCATGGCGGCATCGGCACTGGCCACCACGGTTTTGGTCACGCCCTGCTTGGCGCGCTGGGCGAATGCGTTGATGACAGGAAGGTGAGCCACATCATGCGCGTCGCTTCCGTCGGAGGCGGGCACGTGCTGCAGGGCATCAAAGTAACCGCGCCACGAATCGGGCACAGAGCCGGGGTTGGCGAGGTAGTTTTCGTACATTTCCTCGACGTACGGGGCGTTGCCGCCAAAAAGGTAGGTGTTGCTACCGTAAGCTTGGTATACAGATGACATTTGCTGCTGACCTCCGTTTCCCTGTAGGAAACATTAGTTGGATAAAACCTTCCGCGACACGGCTTAACCGATTGGCGGATGCACTTGTAGCTAGGAAGGGCCTTAAGTCGAACCGTATTGTGGCAGGTTTGGGTGCATTTGTGCGAACTATTTTGTTCGCGCGCCAGATGGCACAGGTTGCGCTCGGTGCGCTTATTTTGCGCGCTCGCTCAGCGTGTTGGCTATCTCTGCGTTTTGCGCGCCCGATCAGCGTTTTGGCTTTCGCACACTCCCTCATGCTGGAGTACCAGAAATCGGTCGTATGCGAAAGCCAAAACGCTGCTCGGGCTATGCTCGCTCTGAGGTTTTTAATACCGCAGGCACGTCACACGTTGTTTGCTAAATACTATATAAATAGTAGCGCAGTATGACCATATGACGCTGACATTGCCACTATTTTTCATGAAAAGTGCGAATCTAAGCGTGAAGTAGCTTGCCAGCATGGTGTTGACCCCAGAGGCTGAGCAGTTTTCCAACCGTTCCCAGCAACCACCTCGCGCTGCGGCTAAGCAAGGCATGAACCACTCGACAAGCTCAGAGCGAACGGGGAACTGGTGACCAAGCTAGGCTTTAAAAACACCAAAAACCATGAATTTTAAGGTTTTTTAGCCCAATGTCAGTGTCGCGTGGTCATAGTCCACTATTAATTAAGTAGCACCACAGCTGCGGCCTCAATGCTCTGCCCCAAGCCCACGGGGCCGAGTTTTTCGGCTGTTTTGGCCTTTACGTTCACTTGGCCTGGCGAAATGCCCAATAAATCGGCAATTTTGGCGCGCATAGCGGGAATGTGGGGGGCCATTTTGGGGGCTTGGGCCGTGATGGTGCAGTCGATGTTGCCAATGGTGTAGCCCGCAGCGCCCACCCGCTTGGCCGCTTCTGCCAGCAATACAGCCGAATCTGCGCCTGCAAACTGGGCATCGGTGTCGGGAAAATGCTGGCCAATGTCGCCCAAAGCCGCGGCACCCAGCAGCGCGTCAACGATAGCGTGCAGCAGCACATCGGCATCTGAATGGCCCCACAGGCCTTTGTCAAAAGGGATGTGCACCCCGCCAATGATCAGCATGCGCCCCGGCACCAGCGCGTGTGTGTCCCAGCCTTGGCCTATTCGCAATTGCATGGTTTTGTGCTTTCTGCTTTGCAAAATCGCTTCGGCGAGTGCAAAATCTTCTGGATATGTGACTTTGAAGTTTTGGGCGCTGCTGGGCACTAATTTGGCAAACTGGCCCATGGCCTCCATGGCGCTGGCCTCGTCGGTAACCGCTGTGTCTGCGCTTAGCAGCGCCTGCGCCAATGCGCCCAAGCGAAACATTTGCGGCGTGTGCGCCAGCCACTTGTCTGCTCTGGCAATGGTAGCGGTAATTGAACCCTGGGCGCCCACTTTCAGGGTGTCGGGCAAAGCCAGCGCCAAAATCGCGCCCACTGGGTGCTGGCCACAGGCGTCAATCAATGCGTCAATCTGCGCGGGGGTCACCAAGCAGCGCGCGGCATCGTGCACCAGCACCCAGTCTTGCGCCCTCGCCCCGCAGCCTGCCAAGGCTTGCAGCCCTGCGCGCACCGTGAGCGCGCGTGAGGCGCCGCCCACCTGCGCCGTGCCCAGGTGCGGCGCCCATGCAGCTGGCACATGCGGGCGCACCAAATCGTCAAAATGCACATCATCAGCCGCCAACACCACCAAACAGTGCACCACCCGCTGCACCTGCGCAAAAGCGGCCAATGTGTGCGCCACCATAGGCTGGCCTGCTATGCTTTGGTATTGCTTGTGCAGCGCCGGCCCTGCGGTATTGCTTGGAATATTACCTGAAGCATTACCTGAACCATCGGCCAAACCACTGGCCAAACTAGCGCCCAGTCCACCCGCTGAAACACTGCCTGCCAAGCGCCCGGCGCCTGCGCGGCTGCCACTGCCCGCACAGGGAATCAGTGCGTAATAGCGCGGTGGCCCGGTGGCCGTGTCGATGGATACAGAAAGTGGGGGTGAAAATTGCATAGACTTGAACTATACCCTGCTGGCTTGGGCGCTTTAGATGCCAGTAACACACGTAAGCAAATCTTTTTGCTTGAGCGTGGCAGCACATAAATACTATTAATTTAATAGCGAACTATGACCATATGACGATGACATTGCACATATTTTCTGTAAACTTCAGTTTTTTAGGCTTGTATAGGCTGCCAGAGGCCTCTTAACCTTTGTGAAGCCTGCATAAACTCTGCGAAGCCTGCATAAAACCATAGAAACCCACGCCTAAGAAACACACGCAATAGAAACCCATACATGCCGCCAGTTTGCCTTGATAGGCTTAAAATTGGCGCTTACACCACCCCCTGACCCGCGTCATGGGGTGTTTTTGCGTTTTCATCTGCCTTGAGGCTTCTCTTAGTGCAACTCCCTAAACTCTACCCGGCCAAGCGCCATGCCTTGCCCCGCCCTATCAGCTGCGCCGATTCTGCCCTGTTGGCTGCACTGGCCCAGCGCGAAAAAGCTGCTGGCAAGCTCACCGCCATCGTCACCGCTGACGCCACCGACGCACAGCGCATCAGCGCCGAGCTGGCGTTTTTTGCGCCAGACATACGCTGCGTGATTTTCCCAGACTGGGAAACCCTGCCCTACGACAGCTTTTCGCCGCACCAAGATTTGATCAGTGAGCGCTTGGCCACGCTGTGGCGCATATCCAATGGTGCGCGCAATGGCGGCAAAGATGCCGCCGATGTGGTGCTCATCCCCGCCACCACGGCGCTCTACCGCGTGGCGCCCCCGAGCTTTTTGGCAGGCTACACCTTCCATTTCAAGGTCAAACAAAAACTCGATGAGGCCAAGTTCAAAGCCCAGCTCACGCTTGCGGGCTACACCCATGTCACCCAAGTATCCAGCCCGGGTGAATATGCCGTGCGCGGCGGGTTGATTGATTTGTTCCCCATGGGCAGCTTGGTGCCCTACCGCGTGGATTTGTTTGACGACGAGGTGGACAGTATCCGCACCTTTGACCCCGACAGCCAGCGCAGCCTCTATCCAGTGCCCGAGGTGCGCCTGCTGCCCGGGCGCGAGTTCCCCATGGACGATGCGGCGCGGGCTAAGTTTAGGAGCCGCTGGCGCGAGCTCTTGGAAGGCGACCCAACTAAGAGCCGCATTTACAAAGACATGGGCAATGGCGTGGCCACAGCGGGCATTGAGTATTATTTGCCGCTGTTTTTTGACGAAACTGCCACGGTGTTTGACTATATTGGCCAAGCCGCTACGCTGGTGCTGCATGGCGACTTAGAAGGCGCGTTCATGCGCTTTTGGCAAGACGCGCAAGAGCGCTACCGCTTGGTGCGCGGCGACCCTGAGCGGCCTACGCTTGCGCCCGAGGCGCTGTTTTTGTCGGCCGAGCAGTTTTATGCCAAGGCCAACCCCATGGCGCAGTTGGCGATTCGGCCAACGCCTACAGAGGCCGTGAATCCTATTCGTCCCGATACCTCACCCTCCGTTCAGCCTGAGCCTGTCGAAGGGTTCGCGAATCCTTCGACAGGCTCAGGACGAAGGGGGGGTGAGGTCAATCAAGCGGGGAATGAAGCGGGGAATGAAGCCAATCAAGCGACCAACTACAACTCAGAAACAGCTTTTGTAGAATTCGCCACCCTGCCCGCGCTGGCCGCGCAGCGCGGCATGGAAGAGCCGCTTTCCCTGCTGAAGTCGCACGTAGTAGGCTCTAAAAACCGTATTTTGCTCTTGGCCGAATCCGATGGGCGGCGCGAGAGTTTGCTTGATTTCCTCAGGGCCAGCCACGTCACACCGCCAGTGTTTGACTCGTTGGAAGACTTTTTAACCAGTAACGAGCGCATTGGCATGGCCACTGCGTCTTTGCATGCAGGCTTTGCTTGGTTAGACCAGGGCATTGACTTGGTGACCGAGACCGAGCTATTTGCAGTAAGCGGCGCGGCCCGCAGGCGCAATAAAAAGCAAGAGCAAGTCACCGATGTGCAGGCGCTCATCAAAGACTTGGCCGAGCTCAATGTGGGCGACCCCGTGGTGCACAGCCAGCACGGCATTGGCCGCTACAAAGGCTTGGTGAACATGGATGTGGGCCAAAAAATGCCCGATGGCAGCCCGGCCATGCAAGAGTTTTTGCACCTCGAATACGCCGACGATGCCACGCTCTATGTGCCCGTGAGCCAGCTGCACCAAATCAGCCGCTACACCGGGGTGAGCGCCGAAGAAGCTCCCCTGCACCGCTTGGGCTCTGGCCAATGGGAAAAAGCCAAGCGCCGCGCCGCCGAGCAGGTGCGCGACAGCGCCGCCGAGCTGCTCAACATATATGCCCGCCGGGCCGCCCGCCAAGGCCATTCGTTTCGCTATTCGCCGCAAGACTACGAAACTTTTGCCAACGATTTTGGGTTTGAAGAAACCGCCGACCAGCGCTCGGCCATTCATTGCGTTATACAAGACATGGTCTCGCCCCGCCCAATGGACAGGCTGGTCTGCGGCGATGTGGGTTTTGGTAAAACCGAGGTGGCGCTGCGCGCTGCATTCATTGCCGTGACGGGCGGCAAACAAGTGGCCATATTAGCGCCCACCACCCTGCTGGCCGAGCAGCACTACGCCACACTCACTGACCGTTTCAGCAAATGGCCAGTCAAAGTGATGGAGATGAGCCGCTTTCGCAGCGCCAAAGAAATCACTGCCGCCGTCAAAGGCTTGGCTGATGGCAGCGTGGACATTGTGGTGGGTACCCACAAGCTGCTTAGCGCCAGCGTGAAATACAAAGACCTCGGCTTACTCATCATCGACGAGGAGCACCGCTTTGGCGTGCGCCACAAGGAGGCCATGAAGGCCATGCGCGCCGAGGTGGATGTGCTCACGCTCACTGCCACACCCATACCACGCACCATGGGCATGGCGCTCGAGGGTTTGCGAGATTTATCGGTGATAGCCACCGCCCCGCAACGCCGCCTTGCTATCAAAACATTTGTGCGCACCGAGGGCACGGGTGTGATTCGCGAGGCGGTGCTGCGCGAGCTCAAGCGCGGTGGGCAGGTTTACTTTTTGCACAACGAGGTGGACACCATAGAAAACCGCCGTGCCAAGCTAGAAGAAATATTGCCCGAAGCACGCATTGCCGTGGCGCACGGCCAAATGCCCGAGCGCCAGCTAGAGCGGGTGATGAAAGATTTTGTGGCGCAGCGCTATAACCTCTTGCTGTGCTCCACCATCATCGAAACCGGCATCGACGTGCCCACGGCCAACACCATTGTGATGAGCCGTGCTGATAAGTTTGGCCTGGCCCAGCTGCACCAGCTGCGTGGCCGCGTGGGCCGCAGCCACCACCAAGCCTACGCCTACTTGATGGTGCCCGATATTGAAAGCCTCACCAAGCACGCCAGCCAGCGGCTAGAAGCCATCCAGCAAATGGAGGAGCTTGGCAGCGGCTTTTATTTGGCCATGCACGACCTAGAGATTCGCGGCGCAGGTGAGGTGCTGGGCGAAAACCAGAGCGGGAATATGCTGGAGATTGGTTTTCAGCTCTACAACGAGATGCTGACCGAGGCGGTAAGCTCGCTCAAAGCAGGCCGAGAGCCCGATTTACTAGCCCCCCTGCATGCCACCACCGAAATCAACCTACACGCCCCCGCCCTGCTGCCCAGCGACTACTGCGGTGATGTACATCTGCGTCTGAGCTTTTACAAAAAGCTGGCCACGGCCAAAACGGCAGACCAAATCGACGGGTTGCTGGAAGAAATAGTGGACCGCTTTGGCAAGCTCCCCCCCGCCGCGCAAACCCTCATTGATGTACACCGCCTGCGTGTGCTAGCCCGCCCCTACGGCGTGGTCAAAGTCGATGCAGCCCCGGGCGTGACCACCATCAGCTTCAAAAAAGACCCGCCCATTGATGCCATGGCCATCATCCATTTGATTCAAAAAAACAAACACATCAAACTGGCCAGCAACGACAAACTGCGCATAGAGCGCGAACTGCCTGACCCAGTAGCCCGCGCCCAGATTGTGCGCGATGTGCTGCGCAGCTTGGGGCAGCCCAAGGTGCAGGAAGTAGCGGCAATTGCCATATGATTGGATAGGCACTTATAATTGCGCAATCAATCATCTTTGGAGCTGACTATGGGCCAATTAACCATTTATTTAGACTCAGCCAATGCGGTGTTTGCCAAAAATGCTGCCAACGCCGAAAAAAGCTCGATGAGCCGCTGGATTGGCACATTGATTCAAGAGAAAAAAACCAGCCAAACCAATGGCTGGCCAGCAGATTTTTGGCAGATGGCGGGGGTTTGTGGCGAGGACGATTTTCCAGATGTCAGCAGCATGCGTGGCAACGAAACACCACAAGCTGCGCGCGAGCAATTTGACTAGCCCATCATTCACACGCATTCGCCCACATTTGCCATGTACCTTCTTGATACCAACATGCTGACGTATTTTTTTAAAGGCATGGGTGGTGTCGCCCAGCGCATGTATGCCCATCCGGTAAATCTGCTTTTTGTTCCGAGTGTGGCTGTCTTAGAGATTGAATACGGTCTTGGCGCATCGTCTAGACCCGACAAACACCGCGCCCAGCTCGATTGGGTGCTGCGCACATTCCAGATAGCCGATGTGAATACCCAAGCAGCCCAAGCGGCTGGGCACGCGAGGCGTTTGCTAGAAAAAGCGGGTACACCCATTGGCACTTACGATTTGTTGATTGCGGGCATTGCACTGGCCAATCGCTTCATTGTGGTCAGCCGAAACACCCGCGAGTTTGAGGGCGTGCCAGGGCTCAGGGTAGAAAACTGGTTCTCAGAATCTAATTTGTGAGCACAATGGTAATTTTGGCCACTTGGCTGGGCGCTTTCAAAGCGGTGGCATAAAACACCAAGCCCACGGGGGTTTGCAGAGGCGCAGGGGTTGTCAGGTAAGTTTTGGCAGCAAACTGGAAATCGGTGGTGCGCGTTTGCACCACGGTAGCGCCTGCATAGTGGATGGTATTGCCCGAGCCCGGCACAGCCACGCCGCCCACCACCAAACTCCAAGCCACAGGATCCGACGAATCGAGCACAAAGCTCTGGCCCGCTGGCAAATACACCGTTTGCTCCTCGCCGGGCAGCACCTCCACACCGGCCACCTGCACGCCATTTGCATACATGATCACATCAAACGCCACGGGCGGCGGGGCTATAGCCACAGCCACTGACACGTTGGGGCCAACGCCACCACCGCCGCAGCCCGCCAAGAGCAAAGCCGAGCCCACCAGCACAGCACCTAGGATAGTTTTGATCGAACGCATGGCAGTTTTCTCCGGTAAGCCGTTTGGCGCACCCTTCAAAATGAAAGTGCGCGCGGCTGTTTGTACAACGCGGGCTTGGATGCTGCGTTGACTATTGGCGCATTGGCACACGCGGATTTCAGCGCTTTTACCTGCGCTTCACACAAGCCCACTGCGCCAACCTGTGCGCCAACCATTGCGTGAACCATTGCAACATATGCAGCATATGCCGCAGCCTATGCTAAAATTTAATCTCCAGTTTTCAAGGAGTTCACATGCTCACTAAAGTTCGCCCAGATACGGATGCACCGCGCCAAGTCCGCCTGTTTCGCAACGGCGCGAACCAAGCGGTGCGCATTCCAAAAGAGTTTGAATTTGCCACCAACGATGCACTCATGCGCAAGGTGGGCAACACGATTGTGATTGAGCCCGTGGAGCCCAAATACACAAAAGGCTCGCCCGAGGCCATGCTGGCAATGCTCGCTGAACTGGCCAAGTTAGGGCCCTGCGATGACGAGTTCCCTGATGTAGACGAAGGTTTACTACCTATAGACGATGTGGTGCTATAGCCATGTATTTACTCGATACAAACGCGATCAGCCACATGATGCGCGAGCCGCTGGGCATCGTGGCTAGGCGTGTCAAAAGTATAGTTGAGGCATCTGTGTCAGCCGCAGAGGCGGTAACTCCGCTTTGCACCAGCGTTATCGTGCAATGCGAACTGCTGTACGGGATAAGAAAACGCCAATCACAACGACTGCTCACCGCTTACCAAGTCACGATGCAATACATCCCCGTGCTGCCATTGGACGAAACGGTATCAGAGCATTACAGCTTTTTGCGCACTGCACTGGAGTCAAATGGCACAGCCATCGGCCCAAATGATTGCTTTATAGCTGCCCACGCATTGGCGCTGAACGCCATTGTGGTCACCCACAACGAAGCCGAGTTTCGGCGTGTGCCGAATTTGAAAGTTGAAAACTGGTTACAGACTTTCTAAAAATTATATTTTAAATAAATAAATTATAATTTTTTATAATTTACCCGATAAGGCGCAGCGCATGTCCCAAGTCACTATTTACCTTCAGCCCAGCACACTCGATGCCGCCAAGGCTGCCGCAGCCAAAGCGCAGCTGTCGGTGAGCCAATGGTTTGCCCGCTTTGCCCAAGCCGAAGAGCAAAAGCTTGGGCACAGTTGGACAGAATTTTTAGACCAACTAGACCGCACCCACGGCAAGCAGTCAGAAGCGGGCTTAGACTTTATGCTTAGCCCAGAGCGCAATGCCGACTTGCTTGCGCAGCGCGAGTTGGAGGCATTTTGAAATACCTGCTGGATACCGACACTCTCATCTATATCAACAAGCGCGCCGGCAAATGCTTAGAGAGGCTCGAACAACACGCCAACACCGACATCGCCATTAGCAGCCTGAATGTATTCGAGTTCGAATACAGCATATCCCGATCCAACGCCCCCGCCAGAGCACAAAGCTTTCTTGCCGAGTTGCAAGCGCGTTTTACAGTCTTGCCTTTTGACAACGCCAGCGCCGCCCAAGCTGGTCGCGTCCGCTCCCAGCTGCGTTTAGCTGGTGTGCCGATTGGTCCATATGATCTGCAACACGCAGGTATTGCTCTGGCCAACCAGCTGGTATTTGTCACCCGCAACACCCGCGAATTTGAACGTGTTTTGGGGCTACGATTGGACAATTGGTATGACTAATCTCCCCACCCCAATCAACTCGCAAGACAAATTCACGCAAGCCGATGCGCAGCGCGTACAGATCAATGCAAAAAAGCACCAAGACCCCAACCTGTGGGAAACCATCGTCAAGCGCCTGCGCATAGACTGGACTTACAACTCCAACGGCATTGAGGGCAGCACGCTCACGCGCGGCGAAACCCATTTTTTCCTGTCTGAAGGATTGACTGTAGAGGGCAAACCACTCAAAGACTTCATGGATGCGCAAAACCACGCCGAAGCGATTGACATGCTGTTTGACGTAGTGGCAAGCCAGCAGCCAATTACTGAGAGCTTTATCAAAGAAGTCAATGCCTTGATTCTGCGCGGCCTAGAGTTCACGCCCGCCAAAGCGGCCAGCGGCCAGATCACCCGCAAGCCCGCACACCCCGGGCAATACAAAAAGCTAGCCAACCACGTGTTGCAACCCGATGGCACACTCCACACCTATGTAGAGCCCATCCACGTACAAGACCAGATGCAAGTGCTGGTTGAATGGATCAATACCCACTTGCACACCACCCACACTATTGAAGTAGCCGCCCTAGCCCACTACCACATGGTGCGTATCCACCCCTTTGACGACGGCAATGGCCGTGGCGCACGCATCCTCATGAACCTGATTTTGATGCACAAAGGCCATTTTCCCGCAGTGATTCGACTTGATGCCAAACGCCGATACCTAGAGACTCTCGCTCAGGCTGACGCTGGCAATCCAGCGCCATTTATCGCGTACATTGCTGATGCAGTCATCAGCACCAATGCATCGGTGATTCAAGCGCTAGGGCGGGCAGAACCTGACCAAGAATCCCAGGATTGGGTGGATGCACACTTGACCGAACCAGATGACGACGGATTTGACGCTGCACGGTTTGAATCTGAATTGCAGCTGGCGCAGCGCAATGCGCAAAACCTGTAACCCCAATGACCAATTTACTATGACGCTCCATTCACCATCCCCCGGCCTAGTCACCCAAGGCATCACCACTCCCCTGCGTTTGTCCGACTTCAAACTCGCCGCTTTCGACATGGATTCCACGCTGATTAATATCGAGTGTGTGGACGAAATTGCCGATGCGGCGGGGCGCAAGGCCGAGGTGGCGGCTATTACCGAGGCCGCTATGCGCGGGGAGATTACCGATTACAAAGATTCGCTGCGCCGCCGTGTGGCGCTGCTGGCGGGCGTGCCTGTTGCTGCTATGGAGGAAGTGCTGACGCAGCGCATGCAGCTTAACCCGGGCGCTATAGAATTAACACAAGCCTTTAAAGCAGCGGGTATGAAACTGCTGCTGCTGTCGGGCGGGTTCACCTACTTTACCGACCATATTCGTGACCACTTGCAGATGGATTTTGCGCGCTCTAATGTGCTGGGTATTGCAGATGGCAAACTCACAGGCAAGCTGGTAGACCAGGCGTGGGGGGATATTTGCGACGGAGAAGAAAAGCGCAAAATGCTGCTAGCCACCTGCGCCCAGCTAGGCATAGATGCCAAGCAGTCAATAGCCGTGGGCGACGGTGCCAACGACTTGCCCATGATGGGCGTAGCGGGTTTGTCAGTGGCCTACCACGCCAAACCTAAAGTGCGTGCGCAGGCCATGGTGGCCATCAACGAAGGTGGGCTAGACCGGTTGTTGGCGCTTTTTTAAGGTTTTTCAGCACAATGTTACCGTCATATGGTCATATTACGCTATTAAATATATAGCTATACTAGTTATTAGCTACCAGCTCTGGGTACACAGCAGGGTGCGCTACTGGATGCACTGCCTCTGAAGTAAGTGCTGTTTTAATCGCACCTGGCGCGGTTTTGCGGGCAAACAGGGTGTACATGGTGGGCACCACAAAAATGGTAAGCAGTGTGCCCAGCGACATGCCGCCCACAATCACCCAGCCTATTTGCTGGCGGCTCTCTGCCCCTGCGCCAGTGGCCAAAGCCAGTGGCAAGGCGCCCAGAACCATAGCCCCAGTAGTCATCAAAATAGGCCGCAAACGCTGCGTGGCCGAGCGTTTCACGGCTTCTAGCGTGGCCACGCCCTCTTCGCGCAGCTTGTTAGAAAACTCCACAATCAAAATGCCGTGCTTGGTGATAAGCCCCACAAGGGTGATAAGGCCAATTTGACTGAATACATTCAATGTTCCCCCGCTCCACTGCAAAGCAGCCAGTGCGCCCACCATGGAAAGTGGCACACTCAGCATGATGATTAAGGGGTCAATGAAGCTTTCAAACTGCGCTGCTAGAACGAGGTAAATAAAGAGCAGCGCCATGATGAAAACAATCAGCAAAGAGTCAGAGGCTTTGCGAAACTCGCGGCTTTGGCCATTCAAATCGGTGGCATATCCTGGGCGCAGCACCTTTTTAGAGGTGGCATCCATGAAATCCAAGGCTTGGCCCAGCGAATAATCTGCGGCCAAATTAGCCGTGATAGAAGCGGAGCGGCGTTGGCCAAAATGGTTCAGCTCGCGCGGCACTACCACTTCGCGCAATTTCACCAAGGCCGACAATGGAATCATCGCCTCGTTGCGCCCCCGCACAAAGATTTTTTCAATATCGTCTGGGGTGTCGCGGTCAGATATGTTGGTTTGCACAATCACGTCGTATTGCTCGCCTTCGCGCTTGTAGCGGGTGACCTGCCTGCCGCCCAGCATGGTTTCCACGGCGCGGGCTACGGCCTCCACGCTCACGCCCATGTCAGCGGCGCGTTCGCGGTCTACCTCCATTTTGATTTCTGGTTTATTCAGGCGCAGATCGGTGTCCACTTGTATGAAGCCTGGGTTTTTAGCCAATTCATCTTGGAAATTGCGCACCACTTGGCTTAAATTGGCGTAGCTGTCGGAGGTGACGATCACATAGTTAATCGGCCGCTCGCGAAAGCCCTGCCCTAGCGAGGGCGGCGTGATGGCAAAAGCCGTAACCCCTGGTAAGCCTGAAATACGCCCCCCCATTTCGCGGGCGATTTCAGTGGTTTTCTTGGTGCGCTGCTCCCATGGCACGGCTCGGTAAAACACATTGCCCTGCGCCACCGTGGGGTTGCCCGTGACGGTGAAAATACGGTCAAATTCCTTGTATTGCATGCCCATGCGCTCAATGGCTTGGACGTATTTTGCGGTGTAGTCCATGGTGGCGCCGTCAGGGCCATTGACTACCGTAAGAATCACGCCACGGTCTTCTATGGGGGCGAGTTCGCGTTTGATGTCTTTGAGTAGCGCCCATGTGCCCACGCCCGATCCCAGCATGATGAGCACAATGAGCCAACGGGCTTTGAGTGACCAATTGAGCAATGCGCCATAACCGCGCGTAAGAGCCTGCAGACCGCGCTCAATCCAACGGTCAAAAAACCAAGGATTGGGGTTGTGCTTGAGCAGCTTGGAGCACATCATGGGCGAGAGCGTGAGCGCCACAAAGCCAGACACCACTACCGCGCCAGCCAGCGCCAAAGCAAACTCGGTAAACAACCTGCCCGTGCGCCCGGGCGCAAAGGACAAAGGCGCATACACTGCGGCCAATGTGAGCGTCATGGCCACCACGGCAAAGCCAATTTCTTTAGAGCCAATAATGGCCGCATCCAACGGGGCTTTGCCCTCTTCTATATGCCGGTAGATATTCTCTAGCACCACAATCGCATCGTCCACCACCAGCCCAATGGCCAGCACCAGCGCCAGCAGTGTGAGCGTGTTGATGGTGAAACCAAACAATGCCATCAAGGCGAAGGTGCCAATCAATGACACGGGAATGGTAACCAGCGGAATAATCGACGCGCGGATGGTGCGTAAGAACACAAAGATCACCAAAGCCACCAAGACCACGGCCTCTAGGATGGTGCTATACACCGCTTTGATCGAACGGTCAATGAAGACCGAATTGTCGTTCGAGACCTCAATTTCAGTGCCAGCAGGCATGTTTTCTTTGATCTTAGGAATCATGGCGCGCACTGCAGCCGATAGATCCAAAGGATTGGCTGTGGCGTTGCGAATCACGCCTAGGGTGATGGCATCTTTGCCATTGAGGCGCGTGGCAGTGCGCTCAGATGCTGGGCCTTGGCGTACTTGGGCGACATCGCCAATACGAATGGGCAGACCATTGACGTTTTTGATTTGAATTTGCGCAAACTCTGCCGGGCGTTGCAAATCGGTGGCGCTGGTCACGTTGAACTCGCGCTGCTTGCTTTCAATGCGGCCAGCGGGCACGTCCACATTAGAGCGGCGCAGGGCATCTTCAACGTCTTGGGTGGTGATTTTGTAGGCGGCCAGTTTGTCAGGGTCTAGCCAAATGCGCATGGAGTATTTGCGCTCACCAAACACGCGCACGTCGGCCGCGCCTGGCGCGGTTTGCAGCATGGGTTTGGCCAATCGGTTGGCCAAATCAGACATTTGCAACACATTGAGCGTGTCGGAACTGAACGACAGCCAGATAACCGGAAAAGCATCAGCCTCTACCTTGGCAATCACAGGCTCGTCAATGCCGGTGGGCAGGCGCAGGCGCACGCGGCTGACTTTGTCGCGCACGTCGGCTGCGGCGCTGTCTGCATCGCGGGTCAAAATAAAGCGCACGGTGATTTGGCTTTGCTCTTGGCGGCTAATCGAGGTGATAACGTCAACCCCCTCAATGCCAGCGAGCGAGTCTTCTAGCACCTTGGTCACTTGCGCTTCCACCACTTCGCTGGATGCACCCAAATAGCGCGTCTCTACCGTGACGGTGGGTTCGTCAATTTTGGGGTATTCGCGCACCGAGAGTTTGGTGAACGACACATAGCCGATCAGCAAAATCAGCAAAGAAATCACCGTGGCAAACACGGGGCGGCGAATCGATATTTCTGGTAGCTGCATATTGCGCCCCTTAGGATTGAATCAAAAAAATGCTTGCTGTAGCGGTCACAAAACCTACCTAGCGGCACTGGCAGCAGGCATGGCAGACGGCGCAGCTACAGCAGCTGCGCCTGAGCCGCTGGCAGGAGCACTGGCGCTACCAGCCGCTGCCACACCTGCACCTCCAGCACCACTGCCTCCTTGACCACCTTGACCACCTGGACCTCCTGGACCTCCTGGACCACCTGCACCACCTCCAGGTCTGCCCAGCTCAACAATTCGCACTGGCGTGTTGTCGCGCAGCAAACGCTGCTGCCCCGCCACCACCACGGTGTCGCCCTCAAGCACCCCATCGGTCAGCTCCACACGGCCTAGGCGGCGCAGCCCTACTTTGACCTCGGTGCGCAAAGAAACTAAACGCTTGCCGTCGACAAACACAGGCGCAGCTGCGGCTGGCGCAGCAGGCGCACTGGAAGCTGCTGGCGTGCCCGCTGGGGCAGACGCCGCAGCGGCGGCCGCTGCCGCTGCTGCCACAACTTTGGCCTTTTCAGCCAGTACTTTGGCCTCTTCTTCGGTTTGTGTCACCACTTTGATGACAAACTGCCGCCCACCTTGGGGCACGATAGCCTCTTCTGGCACAGTCAGTGATTTGTCGTTGATTTTGAAGACAGTATTGACACGTGCGAACATGCCCGGACGCAAGGGGCCGCCAGCCGCGCCAGCGTTGTTGCCAGCACCGGGCATTCCTGCACTACCCGCACCCGAACCGGTGCGCGGCGCATTGCCCGCAGCCGCTGCTGTTGCCCCAGCTGCCCCAGCCGCCCCGCCCACACTAGCAGGGCGAGCGCCAGCCGCCACAGGCCTAGCCCCGCCTTCGCCCGAGCTAGATGCCGTAGCAGCAGACAACGCCGCTGCGCCTGATGCCGCCGCCGTGCGCGCGGCCAAACTGAATGGGGTGCATGACAACTGCACAGGGTCGGTTACCACGGGGCGGGGCACAATCAACGCTGGCGCAGAAGGCCTTGGCGCTGGTTTAGGAGCGGGCTTGGCTGTAGGTTTAGTGGCAGGTTTAGCGGCAGATTGTGCAGCCTGTGCGCCAGCAGTGCCGGAAGCGGGTGCCGCTCCCAGCGCACCACCACTGCCAGCGCCACCCGCAGGCCGCTGCATCGGCTCACCGGCCGTATTAGGCAACACCGCCCGCACCGAAATAGAGCGCCCGTTGGCATCGATTTGCGGGTCAATCGCCTCAATTTTGGCCTTGAAAGTTCGCCCTGGCATGGCGTCAAGCTGCAAATCCACCTGCTGGTCTTTGCGCAGTTTGCCCTGAAAGCGTTCTGGCAATTTGAAATCCACATACATTGCGCCAAGGTCTTCAATATTGACCAAATCCGCGCCGTCTTTCACATAGTCGCCAATGTTGATATTGCGAATGCCAACAGTGCCGTCAAAAGGTGCGATTACCCGCATGCGCTCCAGCCGCGCGCAAGACAGCGCCAGCTGCGCCTCCACCACGGCCACATTGGCCGCGCTTTCGTCCACCACGCGCTGGGCAATGAAGCTTTGCGCCACCAACTCTTGGTTGCGTTTTAAATTGGCGCGGGCAATTTGCAATTGTGCATCCGACTGGCGAACCTCGGCGCGTTGCAGCACATCGTCAAGTTGCACCACCGTGTCGCCCTTTCTAATGCGGCCACCATCGGTAAAGCCCATAGCGATGATTCTGCCCGCCACCTCGGGGCGCATCATCACGTTTTGGCGGCTGCGCAGCGAGCCCACCGACTGCGCGTCGTCTTGCAGCGAACTGACCTCCACCTTAGCCACCTCCACCCCCGCAGGGCCTCCAGGCCCGCCGGCTGGCCGCGCGGCCGCTGCGCCCGTGGCTGGCGCGCCCACAGCACCTGACACTTGTGCCCCAGTGATTTCAGTAGGGCCCTTGGGCTTGTTTTGGTACCAATATGCAGCGCCAGAGGCTGCGACTATGCCTGCGGCTGCGATGATGGAATAAAGTGCCTTGGATGCCATGTGCGGTGTCTCAAATAGTGGGAATCTTAGAATGCTAACTTTAACAGCCGAGCCTCCCATTTTTGTGAAATCTTTGCCTTAAATCCTACGCATTTTCACTATGTCGGCATGTGCAAAGCATCTTTACATTCGGTTTACAAAGCGGGCAAAAAAAGTTCAGGGCACGCCCCGATTGGCCAAAGCATCGGCCCGTTCGTTGCCCGGATCTCCTGCATGGCCTTTGACCCAGCGCCACTCTATGCTGTGCCCTCCATTGGCCACCAAGTCATCAAGGCGCATCCACAAATCGACGTTTTTCACAGGCTGCTTAGCGGCCGTTTTCCAGCCTTTGGCCTTCCAGCCCTTGACCCATTCGGTGATGCCTTGCAACACATATTTGCTGTCCACATACATCACTACTTTGCATGGCCGCTTGAGTGCCGACAGGCCCTCAATCACCGCCATCATTTCCATGCGGTTGTTCGTGGTGAGCGATTCGCCACCAAACAATTCTTTGCTGGTATCCCCAGATTTCAGAAAAACGCCCCAGCCACCGGGCCCAGGGTTGCCTTTGCATGCCCCATCGGTATACATCTCAACATGGTTCATTTTTTATGGTTTTTTCATCCAATGTCAGCGTCACATGGTCATATGGCGCTATTAAAATAATACTAAGCAGGTTTGTTTGGCTTTTTAGGCAAAACCAGCGCATCATCCATGTCGAAGTCAATCGCCATGTCTTCTTGCGCTTGAGCAGCGGCAGGCGCAGCCAAGGGACTAGGGTCAATGGTTTCTAGATTGATGTCTAAGCCCATGCGCTTAGAGGATCTGGGAAATACAATTTCATCTTGCAGCTTGGCATCTGGAACATCGAGCATGTTCTCAAATTCCATCACCCCGCCGTCGTCCCCGAAGCCTACAAAATTGGCGCTTGGTGGCACCACCTCAATCAAGGATGGTGATAAGGAATGCGCGCTTTGATCAAAAGTGGGCAATTGGTCTAAGTCAGTGCTAAGGAAATCGCTGGCAGGTGCGTCAAGCTTGCGTTTTTTTGCGCCCTGCGGCCCAACAGAAGGTGCATGCGTGCCAGCCTTTACACCAGAATTTTTGGACTGGTTATTGGACTTTTCATAGACGTGCACGTCTTTGATGATGGCATGGAGCATCAAAAGCTCACGGTAGGCCAACAGGTCAAAGCCCGACTGCCCGCCCTCTTCTTCGGCGGTTTCGGCATGCCTGCGAAAAACCGATTCTTCGATTACCTCAAGTACGCGTTGGCTAGGCCACAGCAGCTGAATGCGGGTAAGCGCGCGCGGGTAGTACTCAAGTCCGCGCCCTACTTCGTTGTATTGCTCAAAGGGGGGGATTTTGCCGTTGAAAGCACGGTTAAAGTCCGCACGAAGGGTTTCATAATTGTGGCTGAGTTTGAGCGTGTGGTAGAGCTCAAACAAATCCAAGTAGGCCATGGCGCTGGTTTCTGGGTACTCACGGATATGGCTGCGCAAAATTTCTATGGCTTGGGTGTGCTGGCCTAGCGAGACAAAAAACTCTGCTTGTTGCTGCACATCAAACAACTCTTCTGCATTCACAGTTCGGGGCATGCCGGGAATGCTGGGGGCAAAATCTACAGACGAAATAGGCAGCATATCGCCTTGTTTCATGTCTTGCTGCAAGCGTGCTCTGGCTGCAGCCATGCCGCTAGGCGCATCAAAACCAGCCTGGCTGCTTGAATCCAAAGCCTCCCATTGATCCATTGGGCTAAGTGGGGAAGTCACCTCAGGCGAAAACTTGCCCGGTTCACTTACAAAGCCCATGTCAGCAGCGGACTTTCGCGGCTGCAATTGGGCTGTTTTGGGGGGGGGTGTAAAGGGCTTGTCTTCTGAATCAAATTCGCGGTCAGCGGCTTGTTTTCCCGCCCACCAAGGCGAGCCTGCGCGTGTTTTGCCTCCGGTGCTGCCAAGCCGCACCCAAGCATAGGCGGCTGCAGCTATTGCTGCCAAGGCTAAAAACAGCATTGCAATACTAAACCCATTGACATAGCGCTCGCTTCGGGCGGTGGCCAAATCGGCACTGAGGCTTTGCAGCGCTGCTTGCTGGCGCTTGCCATCGCTGCGCATAGTGGCTAATTCTGACTCAAGTGCAGACAATCGGTTGTTGGCCTGCAAAGCTTCGCTCGGATCAGCTTGCAGGCTTTTCCATAAGGCTGCCGCGGCTAAGCGCTGCTGCGGATCAGTGGCCAAGGGTGATAAAAGCTCAGACGAGGCACGCAGGCTAGGAGATCGCTCCCCAGCAAAGAAATCTGCCGAATCAAGCTCTAAACGTGCGCCCTTTGTTTTGGATGCTTCAGATTTTTTGCTGGCTTTACCCGTGGCCGCAGGCGCGGCGATGGCAGGTATTGCCAAAGAAGCAGTGTCAGCACGCTCAGAAGCTGTCGCGCTGCGAGCCGCAGTTACGCGCTGTGCTGCGTTGGCCTTTCGCTCTGCCTCACGGGCCTTGCGCTCTGCCCGCAGCTGCTCACGCAAAAGTCGGCGTTCCTCACGGGCACTGGGCGCGGCATTGGACTCTGGTGTGGCGCCGCTTTTGGGCAAATTCACTTCAGGAGCGGCGATGCGGGGCACGGCAAGCACGGGAGCGGCTGCAAGCGCATACGGCGTGAATGGCACTGCGCGCGGGGCAGCCACCGCGCTAGGAGCCGAGAACTCCTCGGTGCTGGCCTCACTGAGCAACACGTAGCGCCTTGTGGACAGCTGCTGGCAAGTGGCTTTTAAGAAAACAGTGACCACCGGCTCGTCTACTGGCTGGGTGCTGCGGATACGAATGGCGATGTCATTGGCCGCGCCCAATTTGTCGACACTGATACGCAGCGTGCCTGCAGGCAGCCGCGTGTCGCCATAGAATACATCGGCCTCAAAACACTGGGCGTTGGCTATCTCTTGTGCGGACTCCAGCGTTCCCATCACCGATATGTCTAAGGGCTTGCCAATCAAAGGCGTGCCCCGGCTACGCCCCAAAGACAAAGCAGCCGCATCAGGCGGCACAAGAGAAGCAACGCCAATAGCCAGCAATGCCAGCAAAACGCTGGCGCGGCCAAAATTCATCCATTTAAAAGAAAACACTGTATGCATACGGAGCTCAATTCTCGCACAGTAAGTAAATACCATACTTGTTACAACCAGACAGCAACTCCATACATAATCTATGCATCCAGCCATTAACTTATAAGCGATTTTTTTCATGCCAACTGAATTTTCATGTGTTGCAGTAGCAGGCGCTGGCGCTATGGGGCGCGGCATTGCACAAATTGCTGTCCAAGCCGGCAGTCGGGTGCTGGTCTACGACACGGTGGCACAAGCCTCGACCAATGCCATTGCCGCAGTCAACGCACAATGGAGCAAGCTGCTTGAAAAAGGCCGAATCAGCGCAGAGCAGGCGGGCGACTATGCCACCCGCTTAATCGCTTGCCATGCTTTGCAAGACTTGGCGGCAGCTGATTTGGTGATCGAGGCCATTGTGGAGCGCCTAGATGTCAAAAAGGCTCTTTTCGCACAAATTGAGGCCATAGTGAAACCCGATACCGTGCTGGCGAGCAACACCTCGTCACTCAGCGTTACAGCCATTGCCGCAGGCATGCTGCATCCGCAGCGATTTGCGGGCTACCATTTTTTCAACCCAGTGCCACTGATGAAGGTGGTAGAGGTGATTGCTGGCATCAAAACCAATGCCCACACCTGCCAGCGACTGACTAGCTATGCCAAGCAAATGGGCCATACCGCAGTCAATGCGGCCGACACACCGGGCTTCATCGTGAACCATGCTGGCCGCGCCTATGGCACCGAGGCACTGCGCATTGTGGGCGAAGGCATTGCCGATTTCGCCACGATTGACCGCATTTTGCGCGACCAAGTGGGCTTCAAGCTTGGCCCTTTTGAACTCATGGATTTGACGGCACTGGATGTCTCCCACCCCGTGATGGAGTCAGTTTATAAACAATACTACGAAGAGCCGCGCTACCGCCCCTCGGTCATCACGGCCCAGCGCTTGGCCGGAGGCCTGCTGGGCAAAAAAGTGGGCGAAGGCTTCTACACCTACCCCAATGGCGTAGCCCAAGTGCCCGCTGACCAAGCCGTGCCCGTGGTGGAGCAGATGCCGCCTGTGTGGGTGTCGCCACGCGCCACCCGTCGCTCAGAGCTATTGGCTCTGCTTAAAGCATTAGGAGCAACGATTGAAACTGGCGTCTCGCCCTCTATGCACGCCCTCACCCTGATTGCGCCCTTGGGCTTTGATGTGACCACGGTGGCTGTGGTGGACAGGCATGACCCCGCCCGCACCATCGGCATAGACATGCTGTTTGCCGACGCGCAAACCAAGCGCCGCGTGCTCGCCACCAACCCCGCCACCCGCGCCGACATGCGCGATGCAGCGCACGCCCTGTTTGCGCGCGATGGCAAAGCCGTGAGTGTGATCAAAGACAGCGGTGGCTTTGTCACCCAGCGCGTGGTAGCCGCTATTGTGAACATTGCCTCTGACATGTGCCAGCAAGGCATTTGCAGCCCGCAAGATTTAGAGCTGGCCGTCACACTCGGTTTGGGCTACCCCATGGGCCCGCTGGCCATGGGTGATGCCTGCGGGCCTACCAATATCCTAGAAGTGCTATTTAACATGCAAACCGTGTACGGCGACCCGCGCTACCGCCCCAGCCCTTGGCTGCGTAGGCGCGGCGCGATTGGCCTGAGCCTCATGCACCAAGAGGCTTGAAATATGCCGGCCCAACTCCTTAGCACCAGCCATGGCCAGACCATGGTGCTCACCCTGTCTAACCCCGAATACCGCAACGCCTTGGGGCCCGAAATATACGCCGCTGGCGTGGAAGCACTTAATGCGGCTGATAACAACCCCGAGGTGCGCAGCGTGGTGATCACGGGCGAAGGCACGCAGTTTTGTGCAGGCGGCAATTTGCAGCGTCTGCTGGACAACCGCGCCCAGCCACCGCAGGTGCAAGCCGAAAGCATCGACGCGCTGCACAGCTGGATAGAAACTATCCGCAGCTTTCCCAAGCCAGTGATTGCCGCTGTGGAAGGCGCGGCGGCTGGCGCAGGCTTTTCGCTGTGCTTGGCTTGCGACATGGTGGTGGCCGCACGCTCGGCGTTTTTTGTCATGGCATACAGCAATGTAGGGCTATCGTGTGACGGAGGTGCCAGCTGGGCATTAGCGCGCAGTTTGCCGCGCCAATTGGTCAACGAGCTGCTGATGCTGGGCACGCGCATCAGCGCAGAGCGCCTGCACGCACTTGGCGTGGTGAACCAGCTGTGCAGCGACGGCCAAGCATTGGCCGCAGCGCTGGAGCTGGCGGCTCAGCTCAATAGCCGCGCCCCCAATGTGATGGCCAGCCTCAAAGAGCTGGTAAGCGAAGCCGATAGCAGCGATTTACACAGCCAATTGGCGCGCGAACGCAGCCAATTTGTGGACAACCTGCACCACCCCAATGCGGCAGAAGGCATATCGGCGTTTTTGGGCAAACGCCCGCCGCTGTACCCTTAATGGCCTAACTTAAGGGCAAAACTGACAATCTGGCGACAGACACGCAGGCGACAAAGCAGCACCCCAGCGCCAGCCGCACACTGCACAATCGAGAAACTGACTATGCATAACATGGAAGACCCCATTCTGACCCAAGAAGAGCGCGAAGCCATTAACTCTGGCCGCTGGTTCTCTTCTTTGTCGCCCTCGCTGCGGCATGACATCCTGCGCGTCACCTACGTCAAGCGCTACCGCGATGGCGAGCTCATTTGTGCACGTGGCGATGCGCCCGACGAATGGATCGCCTGCGCGCGCGGAGCTGTGCGGGTGAGCTCCACGTCGCTGTCGGGCAAACAAATCACCCTGACCTATGTAGAGCCTGGCATTTGGTTTGGCGACGTGGCCATGTTTGACGGCGACAGGCGCACCCACGACGGCTATGCCCACGGCGACAGCACCATAGTGTGCGTGGCACGCGGCGATTTTCGCAAAATATTGGCCAACCACATTGAGCTGTATGAGGCACTGATGCGCCTGCAAGCACGCCGCATCCGCCAGCTTTTTGGCCTTGTGGAAGATTTGAACACCCTGCCCCTGCGTGCGCGTTTGGCCAAGCAGCTACTGCATTTGGTGCGCAGCTACGGCGTGGCCAGCCTGTCCGACGGCACAGAAACCCGCATTGGCCTGCATTTGGCGCAAGAAGAATTGGCGCAACTCCTAGGCGCATCGCGCCAGCGGGTGAACCAAGAGCTCAAGTCCATGGAGCGCGAAGACATCATCCGCATAGAGCCGGGTGGCTTGGTGGTGCGCAACCGCACTGCGCTTATGAAAATCACCGAAACTGAGTAAATTGAGAACCGATACAGCATGGCTGATTTTGAACATTTTGTAGGCACCAAAGCAGTGGGCGATGCGCATGCCTTTGACGTGGGCGCTTTAACCCTGTGGCTGGATCAGCATTTAGACGGCTTCAAAGGCCCATTGACCGTGGAAATGTTCAAGGGCGGGCAGTCCAACCCCACCTACAAACTCATCACCCCCAGCACCAGCTACGTGATGCGCGCCAAACCCGGCCCCGTGGCCAAGCTGCTGCCCAGCGCCCACGCGGTGGAGCGCGAGTTTGCAGTGATGGATGGCCTGTATGGCACTGATGTGCCCGTGGCCAAAATGCACTGCCTGTGCGAAGACGAATCCATCATTGGCCGTGCCTTTTATGTGATGGAATTTGTGGATGGCCGTGTCATGTGGGACCAATCATTGCCCGGTTATGCACAAGCAGAGCGTCTGGCCATTTACAGCGAAATGAACCGCGTGATTGCCGCTTTGCATGCTGTGCCCTTTGCCGAGCGCGGCTTGACCAATTTTGGCAAGCCAGGCAGCTATTTTGAGCGGCAAATTGGCCGCTGGACCAAGCAGTATTTGGCCAGCGTCACCCAGCCTAATGCAGAGATGGACCAGTTGATCGAATGGCTGCCCAAGCACATGCCTGCCAGCGCACTCGACCAAAGCAAAGTATCCATCGTGCATGGCGATTTTCGATTAGACAACATGGTGTTTCACCGCACCGAGCCGCGCGTGCTGGCCGTGCTCGACTGGGAGCTGTCCACCTTGGGGCATCCACTGGCCGACTTTAGCTACCACTGCATGTCTTGGCATATTCCGCCGGGTGGCTTTCGCGGCATTGGTGGGCTAGACCTTGCCGTGCTGGGCATTCCAGACGAAGACACTTACATTCGCATGTACTGCGAGCGCACGGGGTTTGCCAGTTTTGAGGCCATCAAGGCCGACTGGAATTTTTACATGGCCTACAACCTTTTCAGAATTGCCGCGATTTTGCAAGGCATTGCCAAAAGGGTCGAAGCGGGCACCGCGTCTAGCGCGCAGGCCATCAGCTCGGGCGCGGGCGCACGGCCCATGGCGCAACTGGGCTGGCAGTTTGCCCAGCGCGCCTAAGCCTTGATTGCCCATCTTTTTAAGCACACACGCTCCACGCACACCTTCCCAGCCGAACCCGCACCACACTTTCATTTATAAACCAGGACGACATATGGACTTTGATTACTCCCCCCGCACCAAGGCTTTGCAAGCGCAATTGCTAGCATTTTTTGACACCCATATTTACCCCAACGAGCAGGCCTACCACGACGAGATCACGGCCAATACGGCTGCGGGCAAGCGCTGGACTCCGCTGCAAACCATTGAAAAGCTCAAACCCATTGCCCAAAAAACAGGCCTGTGGAATTTGTGGCTGCCGCGTGACACCGCAGAAATCGCAGGCTTTGGTGGCGACCCTTTGTTTGGCGGCGCAGGCCTGTCTAACCAAGAATACGCGCCTTTGGCTGAAATCATGGGTCGCGTGCTGTGGTCCAGCGAGGTGTTTAACTGCTCTGCGCCCGACACCGGCAACATGGAAACCATTGCCCGCTATGGCTCACCCGCCCTGCGCGACCGTTGGCTCAAACCGCTACTACGCGGCGAAATTCGCTCCGCCTTTGCCATGACCGAGCCCGATGTGGCCTCGTCAGACGCCACCAACATTGCCACCACCATCATGCGCGACGGTGACGAATACGCTGTCAATGGCCGCAAATGGTGGATTTCAGGCGCAGGTGACCCGCGCTGTGCGGTCTACATCACCATGGGTAAATCTGACCCTGACGCTCCGCGCCACAGCCAGCAAAGCATGGTCATCATCCCCGCTGATACCCCTGGTATCAAGGTCGTGCGCCCGCTCACTGTGTTTGGCTACGACGACGCGCCTCACGGCCACTGCGAAATGACTTTTACCAATGTGCGAGTGCCAGCAGAGAACATGCTGCTGGGTGAAGGCCGTGGCTTTGAAATTGCCCAAGGCCGCTTAGGTCCCGGACGCATCCACCACTGCATGCGCCTAGTTGGCTTGGCCGAGCGTGCGCTGGAGCTGATGTGCAAACGCGCCTCTAGCCGCATCGCCTTTGGCAAAGCGGTGGCGGCGCAAACCGTCACGCAAGAGCGCATCGCAGAATCGCGCTGCAAAATTGACATGGCACGCCTGCTCACGCTCAAAACGGCGTGGCTGATGGACATTGGTGGCAACAAGCTGGCCAAAAACGACATCGCCATGATCAAAGTGGTAGCCCCCAGCATGGCCTGCCAAGTGATTGACTGGTCTATGCAAGTGCATGGCGGGGGCGGCATGTGCGACGATTTTCCGCTGGCATACTCCTACACCGCAGCGCGCACCCTGCGCTTTGCCGACGGCCCAGACGAGGTGCACCGCAACGCAATTGCCAAGATGGAGTTGGGAAAATACGCATTGGTTAAACGCGAAGTAGAAATGCCAGTTACGCGCGGCTGATGCTACAAACGGGCTCTGAAACGCTCAGAGCCCAGTGCGTCAAAAAACCACTAAAGTCAGCAGCAAATCAAGCTGACCTAAAGCGACAAATCTGTCGATAAGCCGCCAATTGCAGCTTCGCAAGCGCAGACAAACAATGCGCTGGCGTGCTCCACCATGGCTTGGTTGTCAGCCACATGCAGCATGCGCAAATAGGCCTTGCCACGCAACAGCATCATGATCATGGGGCGCTGTGGGTCTGGCAAAGGCCAGTTCATCAGCATCTCGCACATTTGCGGCGTTATCCATGCAATGGCATCGTCCTTTTGGTCAGACAAAATGGCGTAATGCTTCCAAAACGGCGTGCTCAAGCTGTCCCAACCCACTTCTTCGTACATAGCCAGCCAGCGCATTTCTTCAGGCAAATTTGGATCTACCGTGGTTTGCAATGAATCGGTATAAATAGCAAAAGCACGTTTCTCTAGCTCTTCTTTGAGATGCCGGTTCATGATCAGCACCGCCACGTCTTCGCGCACACCTAGCTCGGCACGGGCACGCAACTCTTCACCGCGAATAAAATCTCGCGAAGGTCGCCCGCGCTCCATGCGCCATGGTTTACCTGCCACTTTGCCCTCCAAAACAAAGCCCTTGCCTTCGCCACGCGAGCTGTAGGCCAAGCCCTGAATGCCCGCCCATTCTGACACTTGGCTTTGCACACTGGTGCCCTCAGTTGCAGACGGCTGCGCAGGTGTGGTTTTAGTAAATGCTTTTAGCAGTCGGTCAAACATGGGTATGGATACTTCGGGGTAACTTGTATGTGGCTTGTACTAAGGCGGCGAATCGCAAATTGCGTTACATTTTCTATCAATTATAGGAGTTTGTCTATGCTTGAATTGTTCACTTGGCCCACCCCCAATGGCCACAAAATCCACATCATGCTCGAAGAATGCGGCCTGCCTTACAAGGTCATACCGATTAACATCGGCGCGGGCGACCAATTCAAGCCCGATTTTCTGCGCATCAGCCCCAACAACAAAATGCCTGCCTTGGTCGATAGCGATGGCCCAGACGGCAAGCCGATTTCCCTGTTTGAATCGGGCGCTATTTTGATTTATTTGGCCGCTAAAACTGGCAAATTCATGCCTAGCACCACACGCGGCAAATACCAAGTGCTCCAATGGCTGATGTTCCAAATGGGTGGTGTGGGCCCCATGCTGGGCCAAAACCACCACTTTCGGCTCTACGCGCCCGAAAAACTGCCCTATGCCATTGACCGCTACACCAACGAAGCCAAGCGCATCTATGGCGTGATCAACACCCAATTGTCGAGCCACGCTTTCATTGCCGGCAAAAGTTACTCCATAGCCGACATGGCGATCTACCCCTGGCTTCGCAACTGGAAAGGTCAAGGCATGGAACTGACTGACTACCCAGCCCTTAAACTATGGTTTGACAAGCTAGAAAAGCGCCCAGCTGTGCAGCGCGGTTGCCAAGTATTGGCTGAGATGCGCCAACCAATCAAGAGCGACGCAGAGCGTGAAATTTTGTTTGGCAAAAAGCAATACGCCCAGCGATAATTGGCGTATAATTTGGGTCTTCGGAGTGTGGCGCAGCCTGGTAGCGCACCTGGTTTGGGACCAGGGGGTCCAAGGTTCGAATCCTTGTACTCCGACCATCAAAAAAAGCCAGAACGCCCTTGCTCACCATGAGACAAGGGCGTTTTAGTTTGTAGATATTAAAAAAACCAGCAGTTCTTGGTGAATCTGCTGGTTTTGTTATAGTTTACTTTCGCTGTCCGTAGCTCAGTTGGATAGAGCAACAGCCTTCTAAGCTGTGGGTCGGGGGTTCGATCCCCTCCGGACAGACCATATGTTTGTGCAACATAATCGCACCATGGAAAAATTCTTTAACAACGCTGGCCCCCAGCAGCCCCAAAGCAACTACACGCTCGATCCGCTGCGTCGTATTCAGCTGGACGTGCTGCAAGAGTTGGTAGAGCAGTCGCGTTATTTTGTGCTGCACGCGCCGCGCCAAACGGGCAAAACCACGGCGCTGTACGCCATGATGCACCATTACAACGCGGGAACGCAGTACCGCGCTTTGTATGTGAACATTGAAGCAGGCCAAGCCGCCCGGGAAAACGTGGTGCTGGCCATGCGCGGCATTGCCAGCAGCTTGGTGCAAGCGGCCAAACTGCACCTTCGCATCACCAGTGCCGATGTCGTGCTGCATAATATCATTGCCAATAAAAAAGAATCCGATGCGCTGCAAATATTGATCAGCCATTTAGCCAGTGTCGACCAAGACCAACCTAGTAATCCACGGCCACTGATCTTGATGATCGACGAAATAGATGCCCTGATTGGCGACACCTTGATCAGTGTGCTGCGCCAGATCCGCGCTGGCTATGCCGACAGGCCACATGCCTTTCCCATCAGCATCATTTTGTGCGGCGTGCGCGATGTGCGTGACTATCGCATCCACTCTGGCTCCACCAAACAGATCATCACGGGTGGTAGCGCCTTTAACATCAAGGCAGAGTCCATCCGCCTAGGTAACTTTGACCAAGCGGAGCTCAACGAGCTTTACCAGCAGCACACCGATGCCACTGGCCAAGTGTTTACCGCCGAAGCCCGCGCACTGGCTTGGGCCTACACCCAAGGCCAGCCATGGCTGGTCAACGCACTGGCTTATGACTGCACGTTTCGCATGAAGGAGATGCGCAATCGCAGCCTGCCCATCACAGGGGAGACCATGCGCCAGGCCAAAGAGCGCATGGTGCTATCGCGCGTTACCCACCTAGACCAGTTGATTGACAAGCTGCAAGAGCCCCGCGTACACAGCCTGATAGCTCCACTACTGGCAGGTGCCTTGTATAGCGACTTGCCGCAAGACGATCTGCAGTATTGCATTGACCTAGGCCTGCTCTCTCAGGGCGAGCCGGGCAATAGCAAAACCGTGCGCATTGCCAACGACATTTACCGCGAGGTGATACCGCGTGAGCTGACACATATGGCGCAAATCAGCTTTGCCAACTCCAACAGTTATAACTCCCCACAGGCTTGGTATATCGACCCCGATGGCAGCCCAGAAGGCCGCCTTAACCTGCCACGCCTGCTGGCTACGTTTCAGCAGTTTTACCGCGAGCATTCGGAGCATTGGCTCAGCGGCATGCAATACAAAGAGGCCGGGCCTCAGCTCTTGCTGCAAGCCTACTTGCAGCGCATTGTGAACGGCGGCGGCCGCATTGAGCGTGAGTACGGCTTAGGCCGCGGCCGCACAGACCTCTACATCACCTGGCCAGCCTGCCCAGAGCCGCGCCAACGCATGGTGATTGAGATCAAAGTTAAACGCACCAAAGACAGCCTAGCCAGCATCATTGAAGAAGGCATGCTACAAACCCAAGAATACATGCAGCGCTGCGCTGCCAGCGAGGCACACTTGGTGGTGTTTGACGCGCAGGAAGGCAACAACTGGGGGGACAGGGTATACCAGCGCCCCCTTGCCGACAAACTCACACTGTGGGGCTGTTGACAGAATAGGGGGAGGCAGCGCTTTGCACCTAAGCCAAAGTCAAGGGCTTACAGCTTCACATATTGGTATTCCACCGCCTGCGCATTAATCCCGCGATCGGGCGGAGCTATCCAGCCGGCCATTTTTCCCGGCTCGGTCACGCGGTGCATCAGGCTTTGGATGAAGGCTTGGTCTTGGTCGCTGGGTAGCCAGTTGGTTTTATTGGCTTCAAACTCAGCGGCGCTAATCGGGTTGCCTTCTAGGTTGGTGTGAATGCCTGCCCACGCACCCACTTCACGCCTGAAGCGGCTGCTCGGTAGCTTGAGCTCCATTTGCACACCGGCGCGCTTAATCGCCATGTTCCAGCGGGTCACGCCTACGTTGCAGTCTTTGATGTATTCGAGGCGGGTGATTTCATTCATGCCGTTGCGGGTGGCTACGCGCTCGTCTTTGATACCGCCTTTGCCGTCCGATATTTGAATCGTCATTTCGGTGTCGGATTCAACGTGGTCGGCAAACTTGGCTTCGTCGGGGCGGCCTTTGATGCCGTTGGCGAAATAGGTGGCGGCGTTGCTGGACTGCTCGGAGCCAAACAAATCGAGTGAGCTGGTGAACCAAAAGTTCATGAAGCGCTGGATCGTGGGCAGGTCAATCGCGCCGTGTGAGCGGATGCGCGCTGGGTCTTCGGTGTTGAGCTCTTTCATGACTTCGAGTGTGCGTTTGATGACGCGGCCCACGCCGGTTTCGCCCACAAACATGTGGTGCGCTTCCTCGGTGAGCATGAAGCGGGTGGTGCGCGCCAGCGGGTCAAAGGCGGATTCGGCGAAGCTTTTGAGCTGGAATTTACCGTCGCGGTCGGTGAAATAGGTGAACATGAAAAAGCTCAGCCAATTGTCCATGGGCTCGTTGAAAGTGCCCAAAATACGCGGCTTGTCGGTGTCGCCGCTGTGGCGTGCCAGCAGTTCTTCGGCTTCTTCGCGGCCATCGCGGCCAAAGTGCGCGTGCAATAGGTAAACCATGGCCCACAGGTGGCGGCCTTCTTCCACATTGACTTGGAACAGGTTGCGCAGGTCATAAAGAGAAGGCGCTGTGTGGCCCAGCAGGCGCTGCTGCTCCACCGAAGCGGGCTCGGTGTCGCCTTGGGTGACGATCAGGCGGCGAAAGTCACGGCGAAACTCGCCTGGCACTTCTTGCCACACATCTTGACCCATGTGGTCGCCAAAACCAATTTTGCGGTTTTGCTCTTGGTCGGCCATGAAAATGCCCCAGCGGTAGTCAGGCATGGGGGTGTAGCCGTAGCTGGCCCAGCCCGAGGCGTCCACGCCTACAGCGGTGCGCAGGTACACGTCTTTGGCCTTGAAATCAGAGGGGCCCATCTCGTCCCACCAGTTTAAAAAGGCGGGCTGCCAGTGCTCTAGCGCTCTTTGCAACTGGCGGTTCTCGCCTAAGCCTACGTTGTTGGGGATGAGGGATTGCAGGTCTATGGAGCTCATGGTGTTTCCTTCGTTGTGTTTGGTTGGTTGGTTAGCTAAGGTTTTTTGGCCGCGAAGTGCGCGAAAGTTGCGCGAAAGACGCTAAAGGGGAGAAAAGAATACCGAAATGGGGTGTGGTAGGCATAGGACTGGGCTGAAGATTTAAATGGGTTTAAATTGGATTAAAAAATAAAAATACAGTTTAAATAATAATCAGTATATTTTTGATAGCAAAAAATGACCATATGACGCTGACATTGCCTTTTATTTTCAAAAATATGGTATTTTTCGGTATTCTTTCGCGTTCTTAGCGGGTTTTCGCGCCCTTCGCGGCCGGATGTCCGTATTCAATAGATTTCTAAACCCGCTTCCAGTCAAAGCGAGCCTTACGCCCCGTGCCAAAGAGCTTCAAAGCGCCCTCTTCGCCCACAGCATTGGGCCGTATGAATATCCAGTTTTGCCAAGCTGAGAGCCGCCCAAATATGCGGGTTTCCATAGTTTCTTTGCCCGGAAAACGCAGGGAGGCCTCTAGGCCTGTCATGGCGTCTGGCGAGAGGGATGCGCGCTCTTCTAGCATGAGGCGGATTTCGTCTTCCCAGTCGATGTCGTCGGGGGTGACGGTGACTAGGCCTAAGCCCAACGCTTGGTCGGCGCGCAGGGGCGAGTCGCTCAGGCCTTGCAGCTGGGCAATGGTGGCTGCGTCTTCGCAAAAGCGGGTTTGCAAGCGGGTGAGCGCGTTCACAGCGGGGAAGCGGCCAAAGTTGGAATTGCTCAAACGCAATGCGGGGGCTGCATCGGGTGAATCGGGCAAATCGAGCATGTAAATACGGTCGCAGGCCAAGGCCAGCTCAAAGAAAAGTCCGGCAAAGCACGAGCCCGAATCCACCAAGGCAATCAGGCTGCGGCTGGTCACGTCCAGACGCGCCAGCGTGCGGCGCAGTGCGCCAATGGTTTCTTTGACCAACCAGTGGTTCGCGTTTTTGTCCAGCACTTGGTCGGCCAGCATCACCAGATTGGCGTCGCCTCGGGTTTGAATCACCCAAGTGCCCACTTCGAGCTCATTGGTGCGCAGGTTCAAAATCGCGTCATCTAGCTCGCGCTGCATTTTCAAAGGCCACCAATTCGCGCCAGCGGCTTCTATGGATGCGGCGGTGGACTCAATGGCCGTGCTGGGTGCATGCACCGTGAGTGTGGCGATGCGTTTAACGCGGTCTACCTGCACCTTCACGGTGTCGTAGTTGTAGCCGCTGGCATCAATCTGCGCCTTGAGTGCTGGCAATTCAATGCCTTTTGCGCCCGATGTCCGCGTTGATTGGTTCTTAGCAGCTTCAATTTCAGTAGCAAGCAGGCTGGGGAAATCACCTGGTTTGGCATGCTCGTCAATCAGCTTCCAGTCTTTTGCACGGTCAGCACGCACGCCTTCGCTGGTTGTGCAGAAAATATCGGCTAAGTCGCGGCGCACCTTGCGTTTATCGGTCACGCGGGTGAGGCCGCCTGTGCCGGGCAACACGCCCAGTAGCGGCACTTCCGGAAGGCTCACGGTGCTGCTGCGGTCATCCACCATGAGGATGCGGTCGGTGGCCAGCGCCAGCTCGTAGCCACCGCCTGCGCAGGCGCCAGTCACAGCGGCGATACTTATAAGGCCATCGTGTTTGGACGAATCTTCTAAGCCATTGCGCGTCTCGTTGGTAAATTTGCAAAAATTCACTTTCCAGCCGTGGGTGGACACGCCCAGCATGTAAATGTTGGCACCCGAGCACCAGATTTTCTCTTTGCCGCTTTCAAACACCACCACCTTGACTGATGGGTGCTCAAAGCGCACGCGGTTGAGTGCGTCGTGCAGCTCAATGTCTACGCCCAAGTCGTAGCTGTTGAGCTTGAGCTTGTAGCCTGGTTTGATGCCGCCGTCTTCATTGATGTCCAGTTTGAGGCGCGCTACCTCGCCCTCCACTGCCAAAGTCCAGTGCAAATAGCGGCTGGGGTGGGTCTGAAAATTGACCATCTCGCGGTCATCGAGGGTGAACATTTTGGGTTCGGTCATGGCGTTCATGGGTTTTGTCTCCTATATAAATTAAACAGAAATAGCACGCTGCAGGTCTTTGAAACTCTGGCCCATGCTGCGCGCGCTGGTGTCCACCACCGCGTCTGCCCGTGCATAAAGCGCGGCGCGGCTGGCCAAAATGCTGCGAATATCGTCCAGTGCGGCCACATTGGCCCCGGACGTGGCATCAAAAGGCCGCATATCGCCTTGGGCCACCACGCGGCCCATGTGTTCTTCGGGCGTGGCTTTAACCCACACGCAGTAAAAATGGCTTTGCAGCAGGTCAAAAGTCTCGCGCTCGCTCACAATGGAGCCGCCGGTGCTCAGCACCACGCCAGCGGCGTTGTCTTGCGCCACACGCAAGAGCGCGCGGCGCTCGTAGCGGCGGTAGCCCGCTTGGCCGTGCTCGGTGATGATCTCGGGAATGCGCATGCCCGCCTCGCGCTCCATCTCGCGGTCTAGCTCGATGAATGGCACGCCCTGCGCCTTGGCCAGCCGAACGCCCAGCGTGGATTTGCCTGCACCGCGCAGCCCCAGCAGAGCCACGCGCTGGGCACGCCCTGCTGCGCCCGCCAAGCCAAACTGTGCGCTCAGCGCCTCATGTGCCGCGTCCAGCTGCTCGTCACTTAACCTGGCCACTAAATCCATCACACGGCTCAGTGCGTGGCGCGGCGCGTCTTGTAACAAGTCTAGCAAACTGATGCTCAGAGCACGCGCCACGGCATCGAGCGTGGTGACCGACGCATTGCCCTTGCCGCTTTCAAGGTCGGCCAAAAAGCGCTCTGACAGCCCAGAATCCGAGGCCAACTGCTTGCGCGACATGCCCCGACGCGCCCGCCACGCCCGGGTGCGCGCACCCAGGTCGGGAAGAGACTGGGCGGTTTGCAGCAGTGGGGCGGAGGATTCTTGAAACATGGACTAGGGGTTATTGCGTGCTGACTGGCTGGGCTGAATGGTTAAACTTGCACTTGCGTCTTGATTTTCTCGATTAAATGCAGTATAGTTCATAAAATTACCGCACGTCAAGCACTTTATTGCATATATTTTAATTTTTTGGCAACCTTATATGAGCACCCTCAAAATCCTAGTTGGCACCATGACCAGCACCGCCGACTACGTGGCCCAAGCCATCCAAATGGACTGCGCCGACCTGGTTGACACCATCGAGGTGCAGATGATGGACGACCTCAGTATCAATGCCTTTGACGATGCTGATTGCCTGTACCTCATTTGCACCAGCACCTACGGCAGCGGCGACGTGCCCGACAACGCCCGCGCCCTGTACGACAGCTTAGACAGCACCCCCAAGTTCCTAGGCCACGTGCGCTACGGCGTGATTGCGCTGGGCGACAGCACCTATATGCAAACCTTCTGCTTCGGCGGCAAAAAGTTCGACGAACGGCTCTCTGGCCTAGGCGCTAAGCGCGTGGGGGAGGTTTGGTGCCACAACGCCTCGGAGGGCACGCTGCCAGAGACTGAGGGGGCGGCTTGGTGCCGGGAATGGCTTAGCACTGCTTTGGTGGAGGCTTGATAGGCCGGGGGGGGTGAATACCAAATTTCCGGCCGCGAAGGGCGCTAAAGTTGCGCGAAAGACGCTAAAGAATACCGAAAAGTCGGGAAGGAGTTTGCTTTGATTGAAGTATCCATTTAACCTGAATTATTTTTAATAATTTTATTTTTTATAAATTTCATAGCAAACTACTACCATTTAACGCTGACATTAATGGTATTTCTTAAAAATTTGGTATTTTTGGTATTCCTTTAGCGTCCTTCGCGTAGCTTTCGCGCCCTTCGCGGCCGGAAACTCGGTATTAAAACCCAAGAAAACATAAAAACCAAGAAGATGTCACCGCCAAATGGTCATAGTTCACTATCAATAACAGAGTAAAGAGACATGCAAAAACACTACAACGCCGCCCAAGACCTGCTCTCTCGCCATGCGGGTAGAGCCGACAAACCCGCTTTCATCGACACCATCAGTGGCGACCAACTCAGCTACGGCCAGCTGGCCCAACAGGCGCAGGGCTTTGCCAATGGGCTTAGAGCCTTGGGCTTTGCGCCCGAGAGCCGCATCATGGTGTGCGTGCTAGACACGCTGGAGTGGCCTGTGGTGTTTTTGGGCTGCATTTTGGCGGGCGTGGTGCCGGTAGCGGTCAATACCCTGCTCACGCGGGCGGATTTTGAATACATGCTCACCGATTCACGGGCCCAAGGCTTGGTCGTCTCGCATGCGCTGCTGCCTGCTTTTGAAGGCTTGCAGGACAGCATCCCCACCCTGCGCACCGTAATCGTGGCTGGTGTGCCTGCAAATAGCGATAAACCAGCTAATTTTAAAGAAAATACCACCAATGTCAGCGTCATATCGTCATATATCGCTACGCAAAACATAGCGTTTACCACTCCCGATGATGCCTGCTTTTGGCTCTATTCCAGCGGATCAACAGGCTCGCCCAAAGGCACGGTGCACCTGCATTCGCACCTTCTGCAAACTGCACAGCTCTACGGCCAAGGCGTGCTGGGCATTACTGAATCTGACGTGGTGTATTCGGCGGCCAAATTCTTCTTTGCCTACGGGCTGGGCAATGCGCTCACCTTTCCACTGGCAGTGGGTGCCACCACTCTGCTCTTGCCTGCGCGGCCCACACCAAGCGATGTGTTTCGCATCCTCACTGATCGCAAACCCAGTATTTTCTACGGCGTGCCCACACTCTATGCCGCGCTATTGGCTGACCCAGCCAAGCCTGCATCGCTGGCGCTGCGCCTGTGCACCAGCGCAGGCGAGGCCCTGCCAGCCGACATTGGCAAGCGCTGGACAGCGCAGTATGGCTGCGAAATTCTCGACGGCATCGGCTCCACAGAAATGCTGCACATCTTTTTGTCAAACCGCCCGGGCAGCGTGCGCTACGGCAGCACCGGCCAAGCCGTGCCGGGCTACCAGCTCAAAATTGTGGGCGACGACGGCGCAGAGTGTGCCGCTGGCGAGATCGGCGAGCTACAAATATGCGGCCCCACCAGTGCCATCATGTATTGGAACAACCGCGCCAAAACCAAGGCCACCTTTGCTGGCGAATGGACTCGCAGCGGCGACAAATACACCATCAGTGCAGACGGCTACTACACCTACGCCGGCCGCACCGACGACATGCTTAAAGTGGGCGGCATCTACGTCAGCCCCTTTGAGGTGGAAGCGAGCCTGATGACCCACAGCGCCGTGCTAGAAGCGGCTGTGGTGGGCGCTGCAGACGCGGAGAACCTGATCAAGCCAAAAGCCTACGTGGTGCTCAAAGCAGGCGCTGCCGTGGGCGCTGACGAGCTACAGCAACACGTGAAAGCCCAACTAGCCCCCTACAAATACCCGCGCTGGATAGAGTTTGTGGCCGAGCTGCCCAAAACGGCTACCGGCAAAATTCAGCGGTTTAAATTGCGGGCTTGAAAGGGCTGCTTAGCAACACGAATTCGGGAGCAATTCCAAGCGTGTTTTGAGCGTTATAAACGCTGGTTTAGCGCAAGCAAGGGTTAATGCGCTGGCATGCTTTGCACGACTTATGCTAGCTTCAAATGGTTCGACATGCAATCCGAGTGGCGCATACATTTGTTGCATGAAGAGCTCCTTACATTGGCATAGATTGGCATTGTTTGGTGAGCTGTAGCGCATTACCATCATGGTTTAAAAGCCCAACACCAGCAAAGTGACACCATGCAACGCCGCAACCTCCTTAGCCACCTTACCAGCACCAGTATGGCCATAGCCACGCTGGGCACGCAGCCTCTGTGGGCGCAAAGCGCCAAAAACCCCAAGCTGGGCACCAAACTGCGCATTGTGATACCCGCTGGCAACTTCGGGCCGCTCAACGAGTTTGGCCGCTCCGTGGGTGACGCATTGGTGGGCATGGGCCTGTGCGACGAGGTGGAATACATCAACGCAGAGGGCAAAGGCGGCACCACTGGATTGACCCACTTCATCGACAAGCACGCAAGCGATGCAAGCGCCCTGTTTGTGGCAGATTCATCGCTGGTGGGCGCGCTGTCGCTGCACAAAGCGGCGGTAGATTTGAAGCGCGTGGCATCTATAGCGCGCCTGACCAGTGACGCATTGGTGGTGGTGGTGGCGGCCAACTCCCCCATCAAAACCATTGCCCAGCTGTTAGAGCGCGTGCGCACAGCCCCCAAGCAAAACGCCATCGGCATAGCCAGCTTAGGCGGTGTGGAGCACATTTTTGCAGGCCTTTTGAACAAATCCCCCACCTTCAAACCCGAAGAAGCCATCTACCCGCCCATTCCCCGAGGTTTTGAAATGACCGACTCCCTGCTCGCAGGCAAAACCGTGGCCGCCATATCCGGCTACAGCACCTTCAACGCCGATTTAGCCAGCGGCAAATTGCGCGCGCTGGGCGTGTCAAGCAAGCGCGCGGCCTACGGCATAGCCTCGGTGCGCGAGCAGGGGCTCGATGTAGACATCAGCAACTGGCGCGCCGTTTTCACAGGGCAAACCGTGGGCGCTGGCCGCCAAACCGACATGGTCGAAGCCATGAAAATTGCCGTCACTTACGATCTGTGGAAGAAAACCCTCAAACAAAACTACTGGGAAAGCGCATGGCTAGCAGGCGCAGACTTGGGCAGCTTCATTGACATAGAGTCCAAAACCACTCAGCTGATGGTGCAACTGCTCAAGCTCAAAGTTTGAATGCACTGAATTGCTATTACTTCAATTTTTATAGCGCACTATGACCATATGGCGCTGACATTGGTCAAATTTTTCATAAAATTACCCTCCAGAGCGCTTCACCACATAGCCCCGCTTAGCCAGCGCCGCCATCACCGCATCCACATGGTCGCCCTGCACCTCAATCACCCCGTCTTTCGCTGTGCCGCCTGAGCCACAGGCCGCCTTGAGCTGCTTGGCTAACGCCGCCAAGGCCGCAGCATCAAGCGCCAAACCACGCACAGTAGTTACCGTTTTGCCGCCCCGCCCCCCAGTCTCGCGCCGCACCCGCAGCACCCCATCAGCCGCCGCACTGCCCGCAGCCGCCAGCGCCCGCTTGTTCGCCGCGCACTGGCATTGCGCCATTGGCCGGCGGCAATCGGGGCAGATGCGGCCAGAGTCGGTGGAGTAGACCAAGGTGGTGGAAGGCTGGGTTTTCATTGGTTAATATGCTTGCCAAACAGCGTGGCGTCGCCCGCCTCGTCTGCAAAATAATGGATTGTTGTCATCTAGATTTTTTTGCCTTTTTTCGCCGCCAACTGCTTGAAATTCGCTGGCAAAATAACCGACTTACCGCTTTGCTTCTCAATATCCTTGCGTGTCCGTCCCGCCACTGCGCCGCCATCTTTGGCATCCTTTTTGAGTGGCTTCATGCCTTGGAGTCTCGGTCGCGGTGCAGCTTGGTGGTAGTTGCTTGTGCCAGCATGGTCAAAATCAGCTCAATATCAGTCATGTGGTCGCGCAGGTTCTCGCGCGCCAGCGCCTTCACCTCTTTGTAGTCATCCACCCTCAGCGCAAAAGTGCCGTGCATGATTTCGTTGGTCAAAATGGCGAACTCTTGGCTGTTGGTCACCCCGCGCTGCTTCCATTCATCGGTCAAATCTTGGCGCACGGCAATGCCGCGCAGGCGTTTGTCGATCCACTCCTTAGGGTAGCCCTTTTTCTCGTAAAGCTCCTGCATGCGGCCCATGGCCAGTTCAGGGTTTTCAATCTCGTCAAGGCGCTCTTTGCCCACCTTGGCCAACCAGCGCTTAAAAGGCTCGGCCTTGGGGCTGGGGATGGACTGAATCAAACGAAAAATACCCTG
>JAYTMT010000017.1:0-1565 GCA_043728315.1 Polaromonas sp.
ACATAGTCAAACAAGCCATGGCCAAATGGCCCAACGTGCCGCACTGCTACGGCTGGCTGGGCTTGGACGCGCGCGGCAACTGGTACATGCGCGACGACCGCGTGCAAGCCCAAGGCACATTCGCCCAAGCCAAAGGCTCGATGCTGAAGCACGAAAAGCTGATCGACTTCATCAACCGCAATTATTTGAGTGATGACAGCAGCCAAAGCGCCGCCAAAGGCCAATGGTTCTTCCAAAATGGCCCGCAGCGTGTCTACGTCGAGTTAGAGGCCACGCCGATTGTCTGGAGAGTAAGCGCTAACTTTGAGGTAACTTCCCACACCGGCGAGCCCGCCAGATTGCAGCGCTGCGTGATGGACGAACATGGCCGTCTGTACCTAGAAGCCGCCGCCGGTTTCGGCCTCGTCCACACTGCCGACATGCTGTACGCCGCAGACGCCATTGAGCAGTGTTTGTGGGTACCGCAGGAGATGCTGGCGGCAGATTTACCCAAGCGGTTTGGGTACGTGCGCAGCCCGAAGGCGCTGCAGACGCAGAATTAAATTACTATAATTTTAATAGCTGCTTAAGCAATAAATACGCCGACTAGAGGCGTATTTTAGGGCTAAACTAAGCCTTTTTCACCGCATACTGACGAATCCAAGCTGCAAATTCAGCCTCGGAAATGTCGCCAGCGGCCACGGCCAGCATGGTGAGCACTTTGCTGGCGTCGTCAGCGACAAGGCTGTAGCCATTCAAACGCAAAAACATGACCGCTGCGACGAATCCGGTGCGCTTGTTGCCATCAATAAACACATGGTTTCTAGAGATACCAAAACCATAGGCTGCTGCCAAATCAGATGCGTCAGGCTTGCCATAATTGTCAAGATTCTGTGGTCGAGATAAGGCTGAGGCCAATAAATTTTGATCCCGAACACCTGTGCCACCCCCGTGTTCAGCCAGTTGCGCTTCATGGACGGCGATGACGACAGGCGAATTCAGCCAAACCCAGCTCATTTCGCCAGCTCACGCAAAACGGCGCGGTTTTCCTTCATCACCTCCCGCGCAATCGCCATTTGCGCTTCAAACTCAGGGTCATGCTTGGTGATGCGAAAACCATCTGGCGACTCGGTTAAGAAGATTTCATCTCCCTTTTCGAGGTTGAGTTTAGCCAATAGGTCTTTCGGGAAAATAGCGCCCAACGAGTTGCCAACTTGGGTCAGTTTGAGGGTGTGCATGGTCGTGTTCCTTGAGTTATAACAAATGTAATTACACGTGCAATCATATCGCAAGCTTTTGAAGATCGCAAGTCAGGCTATTTTGCTATCTTTTTAATAGCTTTTTAGGCAATAAATACACCGGCTAGAGCTATATTTTGCAATAAAAAAGCCGATAAATTCACATTTACCGGCTTTTTGCTTCCCGCTAGGGGAAATACAGAAATTACTTGGCTGCTGGTGCTGCGGCAGCTACTTCAGCACCAGCGGCAACAGGTGCTTTAGGTTCTGCCAATTTGCCACCAGCAGCGTTGGCCATGTAAACCACGGCGCGGCCAATTTCTGTGTCTTCAAAATCGCCACCGCCCT
>JAYTMT010000018.1:0-19790 GCA_043728315.1 Polaromonas sp.
GACCGATTTCGGTGTACCCACCGCATGAGGGCGCGTCGGGATAGCCAAAACGCTGCTCGGGCGCGCAAAATAACCGCTACATAGGTGCTAAGCGAACAGTATTGGCCGCAGAGTCCAAGCAGCACCACCGGCCTGATCCAGTACAAAAGTGTCCCAAAAAATTCGCCAGAAAAACGGCACATAACCCAACCACAGCAATTCACACAGCGCCTCCCCGCCCCCTACGTGTTTCCCGCTACACCCAAACGCGGTTTTACACCTACCATGCAAGCCATCAGGTAAAACCCTGAGTGCTTACCCACAACCCAAGCGTTGAATTACAGCAACCGACTTTTTCAGAGCCCACCACCATGACCTTTTTAAACATGACCCATTTACCCAAGACACTGTTCAAAACCAGCCTGCTAGCCACCGTGGCAGCGTTCAGCCTGACAGCTATGGCCGCAGATTTTCCTATCAAAGACAAACCCATCAGCATCATTGTGCCGTTTGCCGCTGGTGGTCCAACTGACCGCGTGGCACGCGACTTGGCGGTGGCTTTGGGTAAATCCTTGGGCGCGAGCATTGTGGTGGAAAACGCCGCTGGCGGGCCCGGTGGCCTGATTGGTGCCAACAAAGTGGCCAAGGCCAATCCTGATGGCCACTCGCTGCTGCTGCACCATATTTCGATGGGTGTCTTCCCCAGCTTGATTCGCAACCTGCCATTCAAAGTGGAGACCGATTTTGAATACTTAGGCATGATCAATGAAGTGCCCATGACCTTGATTGGCAAAACAGCTATCCCAGCCAATAACTTCAAAGAGCTGAGTGTGTGGATCAATGCCAACAAAGACAAGGTGAACATGGCCAATGCAGGCATTGCATCGGCTTCGCACCTGTGCGGCATGCTGTTTCAGTCGGCCATTAAAGTGGACATGACCACCGTGCCCTACAAAGGCACGGGGCCTGCCATGACCGACTTGATTGGCGGACAAACCGACCTGATGTGCGACCAAACCACCAATACCACCAGCCAAATCGAGGCCAAAAAGGTCAAGGTTTTCGGCATCACCACCGCCAAACGCCTGACCACGCCTGCGCTCAAAGATGTGCCCACTTTGGCCGAGAGCGGTCTCAAAGATTTCCAAGTGGGTATTTGGCACGGCCTGTACGCCCCCAAGGGCACGCCCTCTGATGTCACCAAAAAAATCAACGATGCCTTGCAAGTGGCGCTCAAAGATGCGGATTTTGTGAAAAAGCAAGAAGGCTTGGGCGCAGTCATCATCAGCGACAGCCGCACCGGCATGGCAGACCACAAAAAATACGTGGTCAGCGAAATTGCCAAGTGGAGCCCCATCATCAAGGCCGCTGGCGTGTACGCCGATTAAGCTTGCCGCACTCTCGCACAAGCCGCTCAACACTTGCCTGCTGAGCGGCTTTTCACGCACTTTGGATCATGCGCACACCCGCTCTGCGCATCGTTGACTCCATCACCGAGCTACAAGCAGCCGATGCGGGCTGCTTGGCCGTCAGTGGCTCACACGGGGGCTTGAGCTCGGCGCGCTATGCGCTGGCGGCGCGGCCGCTGCTTACAGTGTTCAACGATGCGGGGGTGGGCAAAGACGCGGCGGGCATTGCGGCGCTGGATTTTTTGCAGGGCCATGGGCTGGCGGCTTGCACGGTGGCGCACAGCAGCGCCTGCATTGGGCAAGCGCAGAGCACCTTGCACAGCGGTGTGGTGAACCATGCCAACGCGCTGGCCGCTGCACTTGGCGTGCATGCTGGCATGGCTGTGCAGGCATGCGTGAGCGCCGTTTTAAGTGGCAAATAGCCGCCAGTTCAACGGCCGTACTTCCCGCAGCATGGCCAGTGTCTTGGGCGCTATGATGCAGCGTAAACTATGCACTGCGCGCGCCTGAGCGCCCCCTTAACCGAGACACACCATGACAACACTATTATTTCGTATATTGCAGAAAAAATTAACCAATGTCATCACCATATGGTCATATGTTGCTCTTATTTTAATAGTATTTGCCAATCCACTGTTGGTTAACCAAGCCTTTGCCCAAAGCGCTTGGCCAGCCAAGCCGGTGCGCATTGTGGTGCCTTTTGCACCGGGGGGCACCACGGATATTTTGGCGCGCGCCATGGCCACGGAGTTGACCAAATCCTTTGGGCAAAGCTTTATTGTGGAAAACCGCGCGGGCGCAGGCGGCAATGTGGGGGCGGACGCGGTGGCCAAATCTGCGCCCGATGGCTACACGATTTTGATGGGCACTGTTGGCACGCACGGCATCAACAAGGCGCTTTATGCCGCCATGCCGTTTGACCCAGTGAAAGATTTCGCACCCATTACGCTTGTAGCGGGTGTGCCCAACATCATGGTGGTGAATGCCGAGAAAGCAGCGCGACTGAAAATCAACACTGTGCAAGATTTCATCAAATACAGCAAGGCCAACCCCGGCAAGCTCAACATGGCATCCAGCGGCAATGGCACCTCGATTCACCTAGCGGGCGAGCTGTTTAAGAGCATGAGCGGCACGTACATGGTGCACTTTCCTTACCGAGGTTCCAGCCCCGCTATGCTGGATATGGTGGGCGGCAGCATGGACGTGATGTTTGACAACCTGCCCAGCGCCTTGCCGCAAATCAAGGCGGGCAAACTCAAAGCCTTGGCCGTGACCAGCGCCCAGCGTTCAGCAGCCGTGCCCGATGTGCCCACGGTGGAGGAGGCGGGCGGCGCAGCGCTCAAAGGCTACGAGGCCAGTTCATGGTTTGGCCTGCTCGCGCCCGCAGGCACGCCGCCCGATATTGTGAACAAAATCCAGCAAGAAATAGCCAAGGCCATGGCGCGGCCTGAAGTGAAAGACAAAATGCTGGCCCAAGGCGCAATACCGAGTGGCAACACGCCCGCTGAGTTTGCCAAGCATATTGATGCAGAGATTAAGAAATGGGCCGGTGTGGTCAAAGCCTCGGGGGCTAAGGTCGATTAAGGCTGTCCTGCTGCTTGTTTGTACGCATCGGGTGTTTTTCGTTGGGGTATTTTTCGTTGGGTAGTGCGCCCGATCAGCGTATTGGCCATCCCGACGCGCCCTCATGCGGTGGGTACACCGAAATCGGTCGATCGGGATAGCCAATACGCTGATCGGGCTATGCTCTCTTTGAGGTTTTTAATACCGTAGGCACGTGACGCTTAGAGCGCTGCATACTATATAAAACGTAGCGAACTATGACCATATGACGCTGACATTGCCATTATTTTTCTTGAAAAGTACAAGTCTGAGCATGAAACGGCGCTCAGCAAGTTGCAGGCGATCAGGATTCGCAGTTTCACGCCACCGCCAACCGCTTTTGACCCCAAACAGAGCAGTTTGCACCCGTTCTCAACCAAAAACCTCCCCCTGCGGCTTAGCGAGTACTGTGCCAATGCGCAAACAATCAGGGCGCTGGGCTGGTTTTTTTGAGCAAATGGAGGATCAGAAACGGGCTCTGTTTGAGGGCGCAGCCCGAGTTAGGCCGTTTCCCTCCATTTGCTCAAAAAAATAAGCTTCCCCGAAGGGGCCAGCGATCCGTTTGCGCATGGGCACAGCACTCGCTTGGCCGCAGCGTGACCAACCTAGGCAAGTAGCTTAAAGCGGACCCGCAGCGTGACCAAGCTGGGCAAGCGCAGTCCTACACCCCCCAAACCACCGGCACCGCCTCTTTGGCGCTGCGCTGCATCATCTCCACCAGCGGCCAAGCGCGTTTGCGCAAATTAATGGCTTCAAATGTGGGCGGCACTTCGCCTTTGCTTTTGGCCTGTGCGACTGCTTCTTGCTGCTGGGCTTCTTCTTGGGCAATCGCGTCTTGCACGGCTTTGATTGCGCCTTGCATTTGCTCAGGCGTGATGATGCCCTGCGCGCCCGCGTCTTTGCCCAGTATGCCCAGCACACGCTGGCCTGTGGCAGCGAGCATGATGACATCGCCAGCGGCTTTGGATTTGAATTTGTAGAGCATGGTCACTTCATCTTAGCAGGCTCTTGCGCCCCTAGTGCGGCAGGGTCATAAGGCTGGGTAGCGGCAAAACCGTTGAAGTGCGAGGGCGGATTGGTGGCGTCAAAAATGCTGTCGCGCTTGGAAAGCGCCTGCGTGCTGTCAAAGCCGTCAAGCACCGCTTGGCCTGATGCCTGCGCGGCGTCGCTGGGTGCAGCCATTTGGTTGCTGAGCACGCGTATGCGATCACGCACGCGCGCGCGGTTGTCCAGCGCGGCGGCGCTCCAGGCGCTGGGCGGCGGCATTTCGTCAAACGGGCAACCTGCATCTGCTGCCACGCGCCACAGCACGGCGCGCATGGCGCGGGCCACGGCTGGGTTTTCTTGGCGCACGATTTTCACAACCACCGCCGAGAGCGCGCCGCTGTGCATCCACAGGTATTCGTCCCATTGGTTCATGCAAATTTGCAGCTGGAAAAACGCGCTTTCTTCCCCCGTGATGGTGAGCACCTCCACGGCCAACCAGCGCGCAGGTATGCCGTAATCTAACGCGGCCTGTACTGCGGTGCTGTGGATAAGCTGGCGTGCGGCAACCAGGTCATTGCCAGCGATGGCCAAGGCCACAGGCCGGTCATCCCCCTCATGAAAGCCCGTACTGGGGGAGGTAAGGTCAGATTTGGCAGTGCCAGCAAATATTTTTTTTATCCAATTCATGGGGGCTTGCTTTTAAAAATGCTGTTGTCTCACTCGGATGGTGTTTGCGCGGATTGTAATCCTCGAAGTAATGCTTCGGTATTGTGCTTCGGTATGGGATGTGTGCTTTGGCTATCTCGCTGTTTTGCGCGCCTTCGCTGCTTTACGGGTATTGCTCTGTTTGATGCGCCCGATCAGCGTTTTGGCTATCTCTGCGTTTTGCGCGCCCGATCAGCGGTTTGGCGATCCCGACGCGCCCTCATGCGGTGGGTACACCGAAATCGGTCGGTCGGGATAGCCAAAACGCTGCTCGGGCTATGCTCGCTGTGAGGCTTTAATACCGGAGGCACGTCACACGTTGTTTGCTAAATACTATATAAATAGTAGCGCAGTATGACCATATGACGCTGACATTGTCACTATTTTTCATGGAAAGTGCAAATCTAAGCGTAGAACAGCGCGCCAGCATGCTGTGTACCCAGAAGCTGAGCAGTTTTTCAACCGTTCCCAGCAACCATCTCGCCCTGCGGCTAAGCGAGCGCTGTGCCAATGCGCAAACAATCAGGGCGCTGGGCTTGTTTTTTTGTGCAAATGGGGGATCAGTGTGTTCATCTGTTTGAGCCCGCAGGGCGAGTTATGAACACTCCCCCCATTTGCTCAAAAAAATAAGCTCCCCCGAAGGGGCCAGCGATCCGTTTGCGCGTTGGCACAGCGCTCGCTTGGCCGCAGCAGTGACCAAGCAAGGCAAGAACCCTTCGACAGGCTCAGGGCGAACGGGTAAATAATGACCGAGCAGGGCATGAACCCTTCGACAAGCTCAGACCGAACAAAAAGTGCCTATGCGAACGGCATTGGAGCGCATGCTTGACAAATAAATTGTTTAGATTTAAAGTAAATTCAAGGACACTTTTTATGAATATTGTTTGTATTGGCGGCGGGCCCGCTGGTTTGTATTTTGCTTTGCTGATGAAGCTGCAGCAGCCGGCTAGCCGCGTGGTGGTGGCCGAGCGCAACAAACCTTTTGACACCTTTGGCTGGGGCGTGGTGCTGTCTGACCAAACACTGGGCAACCTGCGGACGGCTGACGCGGTAACAGCGCAGCGCATCGGCGATGCTTTTAACCACTGGGACGATGTGGAGGTGTTTTTTAAAGGCCGTGCGGTGCGCTCGGGTGGGCACGGCTTTTGCGGGATTGGGCGCAAGCATTTGCTCAATATTTTGCAAGAGCGCTGTATGGAAGTGGGCGTGGAGCTGGTGTTTGAAAGCGATGTGGCCGATGACCAGCAGCTGGCCGCGCAATACAACGCGGACTTGGTGATAGCCTGCGACGGCTTGAACAGCCGCATCCGCAACCGCTATGCGGCCAGCTACGCGCCCGATGTGCAGCTGCGCGACTGCCGCTTTGTGTGGCTGGGTACGCACAAAACCTTTGATGCATTCACCTTTGCTTTTGAGAAAACCGAGCATGGCTGGTTTGCGGCGCATGCCTACAAATTCAACGAAACAACCTCCACATTCATTGTGGAAACGCCGCAAGCCACGTGGGATGCGCATGGGCTAGAGCACATGACTCAAGATGAGGCAACCGCCTTTTGTGAAAAGCTATTTGCCAAATACTTAGATGGCCACGCACTCATGACCAATGCGGCGCACCTGCGCGGCTCGGCCAACTGGATACGATTTCCGCGCGTGGTGTGTGGCAACTGGGTGCACCGAGAGGTGATTGACGGCAAAGACACGCCCATTGTGCTGATGGGGGACGCGGCGCACACGGCGCATTTTTCTATAGGCTCGGGCACCAAGCTGGCGCTGGAAGACGCGATTGATTTGGCGCAAGCAATTAAAGATAACTCTGATTTAAATAGCGCATTAACCAGCTACCAAGCGCGGCGCAGTGTAGAAGTGCTAAAAATTCAAAACGCAGCGCGCAATTCCACCGAATGGTTTGAAAACGTGGAGCGCTATAGCGGCATGGAGATTGAGCAGTTTGCCTACAGTCTGCTCACCCGCAGCCAGCGCATCAGCCACGAGAACCTGCGCCTGCGCGATGCGGCTTGGCTCAAGGGCTATGAAAACTGGTTAGCCACGCAGCACAGCAAAGGCGCTGCGCCTAAAAAGCACCCTGCGCCACCCATGCTCCTGCCCTACACGCTGCGCAGCCTCACGCTGAAAAACCGCATAGTGGTGTCTCCCATGGCCACTTACAGCGCGGTGGATGGGCTGATGCAAGATTTTCACCTCGTGCACTTGGGCGCTCGTGCGCTGGGTGGCGCTGGACTGGTGATGGTGGAGATGACCGCGCCCACCGCGCAGGGTCGCATCACGCCCGGCTGCACCGTGCTAGAAACGGATGCGCAAGAGGCGGCGGCCAAGCGCGTGGTGGACTTTGTGCACACATCAAGCAGCGCCAAAATCGGTATTCAGCTGGGACATAGCGGGGCAAAGGGCTCAACCCAGCTGGGTTGGGAAACGACCGACGAGCCGCTCACACATGGCAACTGGCCGCTGCTGGCAGCCAGCGCCCTGCCCTACGGCGCGCAAAACCAAACGCCGCGCGCCATGGATACTGCCGATATGGCAGTGCTGATCGAACAATTCGTAGCCAGTACGCGCAGAGCCGCCCGCGCAGGCTTTGACTGGCTGGAGCTGCATTGCGGCCACGGCTACTTGCTGTCGGGCTTTATCTGCCCGCTGACCAATCTGCGCGCAGATGCCTATGGCGGCAGTTTAGACAACCGCTGCCGCTACCCCTTAGAAGTTTTCAAAGCCGCGCGCGCGGCATGGCCTGCGCATTTGCCGATTAGCGTGCGCATATCGGCGCACGACTGGGCCGAGGGCGGCAACACCGACGACGATGCGGTGCAAATCGCCCGCTTGTTCAAAGCAGCGGGCGCAGACATGATGGACGTATCATCCGGCCAAACCACGCGCGCGGCCAAGCCGGTGTATGGCCGCATGTACCAAACGCCGTTTGCCGACCGGATTCGCAACGAAGTGGGCATTGCCACCATGGCCGTGGGTGCTATCAGTGAGGCAGACCACGCCAACAGCATCATTGCCGCTGGCCGGGCTGACCTGTGCGCCATAGCGCGGCCGCACTTGGCCGACCCCGCGTGGACGCTGCACGAAGCGGCTTTGCTGCAAAGCCGCGCCGTGGACTGGCCCAAACCCTATGAAAGCGGGCGGGACCAGCTCTACAGAGAGGTTTTTAAGAAAAAACAAGGCAATGTCAGCGTCAAATAGTCATAGTGCGCTATTAAATATATAGTATATGGATTGAGCATGGATTTAGAAGAACGCGCCCACAGTGAACACGCCGATGCGCTGCGCCTGTGGCTGCGCATGCTCACCTGCACGCAGCTGATGGAGAAACAACTGCGCGGCCAGCTGCGCGACGCATTCAACACCACGCTGCCGCGCTTTGACCTGATGGCCCAGCTTGAGCGCGCGCCCGCTGGGCTCAAAATGCGCGAGCTGTCCCAGCGCATGATGGTCACCGGCGGCAGCGTGACAGGCATCACCGACCAGCTGGTGGCCGAGGGCTTGGTGGAGCGCAGCACGCCCGGCGATGACCGCCGCGCCTATTTGGTGCGGCTCACGCCCGCTGGCCGCACCAGTTTTGTAGCCATGGCGCGCGCCCATGAAGACTGGGTGGTGCAGGCATTTGCCCAGCTGGGCAGCCAAGACATTGCAGCACTGCATGGCCTGCTGGGGCGGGTGAAAACATCGCTGCAAGCGCAGATCGACACACCAATCCACCACTAAATTCGCGATTTGCACCACTCTACTCCACTCCACTACAGCCCACTACAGTCCATTTTGCCAACCCCACAATCGCCATGAAACACTACATCAGCCCCACCAACCCCATGCGCGCCCAGTTCAAGCCCTATGCGGCCTACGCGGCGCAGCATTTTGACTGCCAGTTTGACAGCGGCGTGGCCACGCTCAGCCTGAACCGCCCGGAGCGCAAAAACCCGCTGACTTTTGAGTCCTACGCCGAGCTGCGCGAATTATTCAGGGCGCTCAACACCGCCACCGACGTGAAAACCATCGTGCTCACGGGCCAAGGCGGCAACTTTTGTTCGGGCGGCGATGTGCATGAAATCATCGGGCCGCTCACCAAAATGTCCATGCCCGAAATGCTGGAATTCACCCGCATGACGGGCGATGTGGTGAAGGCCATGCGCCTGTGCCCTCAGCCGATTGTGGCGGCGGTAGACGGCATCTGTGCTGGTGCGGGCGCTATGTTAGCGCTCGCCTCTGACATGCGGCTGGGCACACCGCAGGCTAAAACTGCCTTCCTTTTCACCCGCGTGGGCTTGGCAGGCGCCGACATGGCCGCCTGCGCCCTGCTGCCGCGCATGATCGGCCAAGGCCGCGCCTCGGAGCTTTTGTTCACCGGCCGCGCCATGACAGCGCAGGAGGGCTACAGCTGGGGATTTTTCAACGCCCTGCACGAGAGCGCCGATTTGCAAGCCGCCGCCGCCGCACTGGCGCGCAGCTTGGCCAGTGGCCCCACATTTGCCCACGGCATGACCAAAACCATGCTCCACCAAGAATGGAGCATGACCCTAGACCAAGCTTTGGAGGCCGAAGCGCAGGCGCAGGCCATTTGCATGGCCACGGGCGACTTTAAGCGTGCCTATGCGGCGTTTGCGGCCAAAGAGAAGCCTGTCTTTGCGGGTGATTGAGGCTTACCTAGGTTCTACAGCAGTTTTAGCACCTACGCAGTTTAGCCAACGCCTACACACCGCTCACTCCAAAGCACTCCCAAGCACTCCCAAGAACACTCCCAAACCCATTCACCAAGCCACAAGGTTCTGCCATGTCTTCCCATCCAACCGCATTGCCAGCGCCAGCGCCCACCGCGCACCTCGATTTGCCGTTTTTCGACGATGCGCACCGCAGCATTGGCCAGTGTTTGGCCGACTGGATGCCCAAGCAGCAGGTGGACGAGTCGGACGACCGCAGCGCGTGCAAAGCGTGGGTCAAGCTCTTGGGCGCAAACCAGTGGCTGCGCTACTGCGTGCCCGCCGCGTGGGGGGGCGCGCTAGAGCAGCTGGATTCCCGCGCCTTGGTGGTCATGCGCGAAACGCTGGCCTACCACTCGCCGCTGGCCGATTTTGCCTTTGCCATGCAAGGCTTGGGCAGCGGGGCGATTAGCCTAGCGGGAAGCGATGCGCAACGTGATAAATACCTGCGCGGCGTGGCCAGTGGCCAGCTGGTGGCCGCTTTTGCACTGAGCGAGCCAGCAGCAGGCAGCGATGTATCTGCTATGCAAACAGTAGCTACATATGACCATATGACGCTGACATCGGCTTCAAAAACCTTAAATAATGCTTTTGCAGGCGGTTTTAAGCTCTCGGGCAGCAAAACATGGATCAGCAATGGTGGCATGGCCGATTTTTATGTGACTTTTGCCAAAACCGAGCCGCAGCTGGGCACGCGCGGCATCAGCGCCTTCATTGTGGACGCGCCCACCCAAGGGCTCGATGATTCGCGGCATATTCAGGTGATGGCACCCCACCCGCTGGGCACGCTGGTGTTTGACCAATGCGCCTTGCCCGCCAGCGCCTTGCTGGGTGGGCTGAATCTGGGCTTCAAACTGGCCATGCAAACCTTGGATATTTTTCGCCCATCGGTAGCAGGTGCAGCGCTGGGCATGGCGCGCCGCGCGCTGGCAGAGGCGATCAGTTATGCGCAAAATCGCAAGATGTTTGGCCAAAGCTTGGCTGATTTTCAGCTCACGCAGGCCAAGCTGGGCGAGATGGCCGCGCTGATAGACGCAGGCGCGCTGCTAACCTACCGCGCAGCCTGGGTGCGCGACATGGCGGCTCAGAACCTAGAAAAGGGCGGCGCACTGCCCAAAAGCTACACAGCGCAGGCGGCCATGGCCAAAATGGTGGCCACCGAAAACGCCAGCCGCGTGATTGACATGGCGCTGCAAATGCACGGCGGCGCGGGCGTGCAGGTGGGCAACACGATTGAGCATTTATACCGTGACATCCGTTCGCTGCGCATCTACGAAGGCGCTACCGAAGTGCAGCAGCTCATCATTGGCAAGGCCACGCTGGCAAAGCATATTTGAGGAGTACAGCATGTCCACCGCCTCTGTTTACCCACTGCGCGACACCCGCCCGCCCATTGCTGCGCAGGCGATGGGTCTGCCCAGCGCACACGTCGACCGTTTTGTCATCGACCGCATGCCCGCGCCAGAGGCCTGCGCCCACATGCACTACGACCTGCCCGAGCTGCAAATCGCTGACCGTGCCAATCTGGTAGCAGCCCTGCTGGACGATGCCGTGCACAGCAAGGGCTGGGCAGATCGCCCGATGCTGCGCTCCTCCAAAATCACGCTCAGCTACGCCGATGTGCTGGAGCGGGTGAACCGCATTGCGCAGGTGCTGGTGCAAGACTGTGGCTTGGTGCCCGGCAACCGCGTGCTGCTGCGCGGCGGCAACTCCATTGGCATGGCGCTGGCGTGGCTGGGCGTGGTGAAAGCAGGGCTGGTGGCAGTGGCTACCATGCCGCTCTTGCGCGCCAAGGAGCTGGGCGAGATTTTGGACAAAGCCCAGCCGCAGCTGGCGCTGTGCGATGCCATGCTGCTAGACGAACTGCAAACCGCCTGCGCCGCGCAGGCCACGCCCTGCCCCACCATTGCTTTTAACCTGATGCACGCAGCGGGCAGTTTGGCCGTGCGCGCAGCCCTCAAAGACGACCAGTTCAGCGCATGCAACACCCGCGCCGATGACCCTGCCATGATGGCCTTCACCTCGGGCACCACAGGCAAACCCAAAGCCGCCGTGCACACCCACCGCGACATTTTGGCTGCTGGCCAAGCCTGGCCACGCCACGTGCTGGGTCTCACCGCAGACGACATCGTGGTCGGCTCGCCGCCACTGGCCTTCACCTTTGGTTTGGGTGGCTTGCTCACTTTCCCCATGGCGTTTGGCGCAAGCACTTACTTTCCTGATGCGCCCCACACACCGGAAAGCTTGGTGGATACGATTGCGCAGGTGGGCGCTACCGTGTGCTACACCGCACCCACCTTTTACCGCCAAGCTGCGGTCTTTGCAGCAGCCACCAAACTGCCCAGCCTGCGGGTGTGTGTGAGCGCTGGTGAGGCACTGCCGCAGGCCACGCGCCAGCTTTGGCACGCGGCCACAGGGCTTCATATGCTGGACGGCATTGGCGCTACGGAAATGTTCCATATCTTCATTTCGTCGCGCGGTGAAACATTGCCCGAATCACCCATGGGCACAGCCATTGGCCTGGCCGTGCCCGGCTATACAGCGCGGGTGGTAGACGATGCTGGCAACGAGCTGCCACGCGGCCAAGTCGGCAAACTGGCCGTTACCGGACCGACCTCTTGCAAATATTTAGACGATGCACGGCAAAGCAATTATGTGAAAAACGGCTGGAACTACCCCGGCGATGCCTTCATTCAAGACCAAGCAGGCTATTTTTTCTACCAATCACGCGCCGACGACATGATCATCACGTCCGGCTACAACGTGGGCGCGCCCGAGGTGGAAGACACCCTCATGCAACACCCCGCCGTGGCTGAATGCGCCGTGATTGGAAAAGCCGATGCCGAGCGCGGCATGCTGGTGCGCGCCGTGGTGGTGCTGCGCGCTGGCCATGCGCCCGATGCCGCCATGGTCAAAACCCTGCAAGAGCATGTGAAAGCCAGCATTGCACCCTACAAATACCCACGCGAGCTTGTATTTGTGCAGCAGCTGCCACGCACCGAAACGGGTAAATTGCAGCGTTTTAAATTGCGCGGCGACTGATGCCAGTGCAGCAAACTTCCGCCGCCATCTGGCAGCGCTATGCGCGCCGTTGCATGTTGGCAGCTGGTAAGCGCCAATCCATTTTCTCCAACCACCCACGAGAACGCCCATGAACAGCCCAAGCATTGCTCCAACCGTCACAGATACCGGCACTGGCGCATCTGCCAGCGCACCAGCCATTGCACACACTGGCACTGCAGTGAACGCCCAACACAGCGCACACACCAGCCTGCAGCCGCCCCACTGGACAGCGCCACGCGGCTACGCCAATGGCATAGCCGCGCGCGGCACAATGGTGTTTGTGGGTGGCCAAATCGGCTGGAACGCGCAGCAGCTGTTTGAAACCGACGATTTCATTGCCCAGTGCGCCCAAGCGCTGCGCAATGTGCTGGATGTGCTCAAAGAGGCCAAGACAGGTCCCCAGCACATCGTGCGCATGACTTGGTATGTGACCAGCCGCAGCGAATACAACGCCAGACTCAAAGAGCTGGGCGCGGTTTATCGACAGCACATGGGGCGCAATTTCGCAGCCATGAGCTGCGTGGAGGTGTCGGCGCTGATGGAGGCGCGCGCCAAGGTGGAAATTGAGGTAACCGCTGTAGTGCCCGATTAGTGGCGTTTATTTAACGACGCCAGTCACCTCAATCATCACGCGGCGATCGGGTTGCAGGCACAGCACCTGCTCAGCCTTGGGCGCTTTGGTCGAGCAATTGGTGGTTACGGGTTCACGCTTGCCTTTGCCCATTGCGCTGAGCTTGTCAGCGCGCACATTCAAACTGGTTAAATAGTCTTGCACCGTAGTGGCACGCCGCTGTGACAAAGGGTCGTTGTAGGCATCTGTGCCATAGCGGTCAGTATGACCCGTGATGGTGAGCGTATGAATCGCTTGGTAGGTTTTGAGGCGTTCGGCTACGCCTTGCAAGCGCTGCAAGCCGCCGGGCAGCATCTCATCACGGCCAGATTTGTCAAACTTGAACAAGGTATCGCCCAGTAAGACAAATACCTCTTTGGTGACAGTTTGAGTTTGGGTCACTGTTTTGGCAGTCGGCACGGGCGCTGGCGCTGGTGCGGCCGCAACAGCCGCTGCTGGCGTAGCGGGAGCTGGCGCAGCACGCGCCACCAAAGGGGCTTGCACGGGTTCGCAGGCTTTGGCCTCTTGCTCTGCACGGCGCAAAGCATCTTCGACCATTTGCACGTGGGGCGTGGCTGCACGCCAGCCGGTTTGTGCATCTGCGTGGCCAGCGCGCACCAAGCGCACCTCGGCGCAAGCCACTGTGCGTGCATTGCATGCCAAGCTTTCGTCTTTGGCCTTAAGTCCGCCCAAACGCAACCAAAGGTCGTCTCTGAGCCTGCTGCTGCGGGCCACCAAGGGGGTGTCAAAACCCACTTGCGCTTTGTTATTGAGCTCCAGCGCTTTGATGATTTTCTCAGACTCGGTCAAAGACTCTTCGATGTAGCCTGTGCGGTCGTTCTCGTGGTACTGGGTTTTGGCGGTGTCTAGCCAGCATTGGGCCTTGGCCAAGGGGTAGTAGTTTTGGGCAACGCCAGCTTCGTTGAGCTTGCGCAAACGCGCTTGCTGCGCTTCGATGGTTTTGCGGTCGCCAAGCACGCGCTCTTCGGTAATTCGGGCATCCTGCGGTTGCAAGCCAGTGGCGCGCGACGCGGGGCCGGGATTTTCGTTGGAGGGCGCAATACTGGCGCAGCCAGCCAGCGCACACAGCATTCCAATAAGTACGAGTTGTTTACGCATGATTCTCACCATCAGGGTTTTACCGCCCCGCCACCAGGGGTAAGTGTTTTATTCACGTTGGAATCTTTTGATTTGAACAAGTCTTCGTCAAATTTGTAGCGCAATCCCAGCACCCAACCTTGGTTGGTGTAATCACTGCCAGTCAGGTCATCGTCTCTGAAACCACGCCAGTTATAACCCATTGTGACAAGCAGATTGTCCATCAGGGTGTAGCCAACTTCCACGCCATAGGCGTATTGCTTAGCGCCGCCTTTGCCCGCCAGCACCGTGGTAATAGCGCCCACCGACCACATATTGCTAATGTCATAGGTGATGCGCCCGCCAACCAAACCTGCGTGGTAGGCGTCTGGCACGCCATTGAGTATTTCTCGTACACCCTTCACTGCCATACGGCCCGAAATAAACCATGGCCGAGAGGGATGGTAGTTAGCGCGCACACTGCCTACATGGGTGGTATTGGTTGTAATTCCTGCATCCACGCTGGTTTTGTATTCATACGCACCCAAGGCATCAAACTTGTTGTTGTCAACCGGGCGGTACGCAAAGCCCAAGCGAACTTGGTGTTGGTGGCTTTGTGCTGCACCAGAGCGTGGGCTAAGCAATGAATAGTAGTCGCGGGCCAACAAAGTCCAGTCTCGGTCTAATTTGCGGGCTACCCCAAGTGTGACTAGCCAATTGGTATTGGTATCGTCCGCACGCCACTCCACACGGCCAGAGCCTTTCCACAATTGGCTGTCGGTGTATTCCACACCCACACCCGCAGCCGAGCTGTTACCCGAGGTGCTTACTAAGCGCTCTACATTGGTGTTGAGTTTGAGTCCCTGGGCAATATTCCAGCCGTTGCGTAAGCCTAGGGCTGTTTGCACGGAGCTGCCTGAAGCGGTGTCACTTAGGCGGTATTCGCTGTAGAGCGAACCGTCTTGCATGTATTGCGTGTCAACCCCGAGCGCAAAGGCGCGTGACAATGGACCGATGCCCAAGCCGTACTGGCCACCGTATTGGTGGTTGCGCTCAAAGCGCGAGTAGACGCGGGTTTTTTCTGCTACGCGCCAGTCAGCGCCAATCCGGTAGAGGCTAGAGTTTGACGCTGCAAATTCACGCTGCACTTCGCCCGTCAAACTCAGGTCTTTAGTGGCGGCATAGCGCAGGCCAATTTTATAAAGGTCGGTAGGATTCGTGCCAGTGACATGCGACAACTCGCCGTCGATATTCAATTTATCAGTGGCTTGGTAACCTAAGCGCACAAATGCAGCGGTGCGATCCAGCCCTGCTGCGGGTGGTGGTGCGGGATTGACCGCTGTGTTACACACCACCGGCAAGCCCGTGGCGGGGTCAATTTGCTGGTTACCGGTTTGGCTGATGCCGAAACCGGTGTTATAACCCGCGACCGATCCAGCATAGGTGACTGTTGCGCCCGGTGTATTGGACAAGCAATTAGACGTTGTTTGTTGGGCAAGGCTGATGGCATTTTGCTCAATTTTGCGCGCCCCGAGTCCAATTGTGAGCCTGTCCGTCAACTTCAAGTCCCCCGCCAAGGACAAGGATTCATTGAGGCTGCCGCCAATACGGTCCGTTGCGCGTTGCCCATCGGCCGTCACACTGATGCGCGGCGTAACTTGGTAGTTAAGGGAAGCGCCAACATCTTGTTTGCCGCCGACTACGCCACTAGACGCGTTGTTAAAGTTGTCATCGGCGCGCTGCACAAATGCACGCGCACGCAAATCGGCATCTGCGTGGCGAATTTCCACACGCACCGCATTGCCTTCTAGCTCACCACTTTTCCCAATAAAGTTAGCGCTGTTATTGGTGTTGTAGCCGTTGGCTAATGTATTGACCAGACTCGTAGAGCGGGCTACTTCAGCTACCACTTCGGTAGTTTCCGACAGCTTAAGCTGTAGGTTTGCACCAGCTACCGTGTAAGGTGTCGCAGGGTTTTTGTCTTTGGCGATGGACGCACCTATGGTGATGCTGTTGTTTAGTTTGAGTTTGGCATCAGCGCCATACACCAAAAACTGGTCACCGCCCTGCTCCACTTCGTATGAGACGCGAATAGACACTGGATTGAGTTGGTCGTCTACGCTAGGAACGGGTGAACGGAATAAAATTTGGCCACTGAAGGGCTCAAAGGCATAGTCGGCGTCACGCGAGAGTGCAGTGGACTTCAAAATTACAGAGGTCTGGTAGCGGCTACGCACTAAAATTTCAATTTTTTCACTGCCCTGAATGCCATTGGGGTTAGATACCGAATAAGGCCCAGATACACCACGCGCTGGAAATTCGTCAGTGATTTGGCGAAAGCTTTGCTGGGCAATGAATGTATTGACCGTGACATCGCCTTCTTCGTAGTGGCCACGCAGACCCGGCAATGAACGGCTGTATTGGCTCAGCACTCGGCCGGGATTGTTATCGGCGGTGGTGAAGTCGCCCCACAGCAAATAGCTTCTGTCCTTGTCAAGCCGCACATACAATTTACCCGAGCTTTGCGCATCTGCTCCTTTGATGCTTGAGTCTCCGTATACGGGGTAAAAATTATTAGGGTCAATCGTCTGAAATAAATTAGGGCGTGTTTCTTTGTCGGAGTCGTAGGCGGCAGTAAGCAGGTATTTGCCTTGAATTTTGCCCTTCAGGTACAAGGCTGCGCGCATGCCAAAGCTCCCTGCCCCGCCGTTGAACTCTCTGGTAAATCCCCGCAGCTCATTGTCAAAGCCGTCATTCTCGCGTACGGGAACTATCGTGCGCGGATCGAACTTGTCTGAACGCAAGCGCCCCTCAACCAACCCAACTGCGATCATTTCTCGCAGATCAGGAACATAGCGAACCTGTACTTTTTCGACCACGCCGCGTACAGACAATCTGAGGGTTACCTCAGAAGGCTGGTAAGGAGCTATCAATTTGAAAGTCAATACGCCATTTTTAACCAGCGTTTGCACGCCAGGCTGGATACGGTCTATGTCGCCTTTGTCTGCTCCAGACTCCGACGTGAGTTTGCCAGGCAATAAAATCCGAGCGCCGCCATTGACCTCAATAGTCACATCGACGTCAGATGCAAGTCTGTCGCCTTTGGCATCTACCAAGCGAACGCTGACATCCACTCCAGAGACACCATCGGCGGGAAGATTATCTGCAGCTACTTTGATCGCGATTTTTTCTACCGGGGAGGAAAGTCGCTCTAAAAACGATGCGAAAGGAGGCGGGCCAATATTGGCTTGTCCGCCGATTTCAAACAAGCTTTTTGCTTCTGGCGTGTCGGCACTGGTGGTATTTTGAGCAGGCTGGGCGTAGGCTGCACCTTGCGCCATTGCAACAGCAAGCATCACTGGCGACAACGTGAGCATGCGTGCGCGCGCTGGTTCAACTTTTTTCATCTGTTTCATGGTCGAGTCCCTCCTGCGCTAGCTGGCTGTGCCTCACGTGGAGCGGGAAGAATTTGTTGAACAAGCTCTGCTGGCTGGTTTTCAATCTTCAAATTCTTCCCTTTCTCCGCTTCGGGAGCAAGCACGCCGCCCTGCGCACGGCGCGCTTTGACTTGGTCTAGCACCTCAGGGCTGCACGATCCTTCGATGAAATCTGCGCGCGCCAACTCTCCGCCTTTGAGGTCAACAAACAAGCTATCGCCCACGCCAGCATTGCGGTTGCTCGATGGCAACAAACGCGATCCCTTCGGCAACGTCGTACGGTCAACACGGAGCACATGGGTTTGAGGTTTCACGCCACAGATGCTGTATTTACCTTCGTTGTCAGTAACCACGAAACTGCCGTCCAGCAAGACCAAGCGCACTCCAGGTATACCTAGCTCGCGTGAGCCGCTTTCATTGCCTTGCGTGTGCGTGCCGTCGCAATCAGCGTACACCTTACCGATAATGCAACCGTCATTGCTGAACACGCCACCTTGCACATTCACTTTAAACAACGCCGTATTGGAGCGCACCAGCACGCCACCCGTACTCGGGAATACAGCGGTGGCGCGGTTGATACCATCGCCTTGCTGTGATCCTACGCCAAGGCGTACGAAGTAGTTCAATTCCCACGTGGCATTGCCTGGCAATGCGCCCGCAGAGGCGATGTTGAAGGTCAATGCGCGACCGATACCACCAGCTGGATCAGCCAAGTTTGCACCATTCAAGCGTGCAGTACCTGGGACATAACGGAATCCAGCAGGCAACAAGTCTTCTAGCGTGACACCAGCAATTGGGCCTGCCGTTGTGTTGATCATACGGATGGTGTAACGCACGCTATCTGCCACCTCAGCCACAGACTTGTCGCCTACTTTGGTTACCAAAATAGCGCCAGAGGTCAATGGGTCAAGCGGGATATGGTTATTGAATACTTCGCCCGGCCTGTTGACAAAGTCGAAGTCTAGGCGCAAGAAGTATTGCGTGCCATTGCCGCCAGCTGCATTGACCACTGGTGTTACACCGTTGACACCTACCGGCGGCTGCCCGCCATTCACGCCACTGCGATTTGGTTGCACCAGCGTAAATCCGATTGGCACGTTGTATATGCCGCCAGGTTGCGCCACCCCGCCTTGCTGGGCTGGAGTCGCAGCGTACCCTGTGGGCGCTGTAATTTCAAGTTTGTACACGCCGTTAGGCGGCAAGTTAGCAGGGTCGTTGACAAAGAAGAACTGGTAGGCGCCTGTTGGACCTGTGAGGTACGCATCAGATCCGCTGGTCAGCATGGTTGCAGGATTGAAATTGCCTGTGCCTTCGAACACCAAACGCACGGTCGCACCAGCCACTGCTTTACGGGTGATGGAGTCATACACCACACCGCTCGGATCAAGTGGCAAGTTTTGGTTGATGACGGTATCTTGGTCGTACAAGGTGATCGACGAAATGGCTGCACTGCCGGTACTTGTAACGCCTGTGGAGTCGTAGTTTGAGGACTGTGTTTTACCGCTTTGATTGTACGGCGTTGTCACTACTAAGCGATTTGCAGGGTCGCGGAAGCGGATGCTGTAGCCCGTTCCAGGTACCAAATTGTCAATCAGGTATTCACCGTTCACGTCTGTAGTCTTGGTTGCTACAACCACCGAGTTTTGAATCACCTCAACTACCCAGCCGCGCAGAATCACGTCAGTATCTCCGCCGTCGAATGCGCGGTTTCTATTGGTATCAATCCATGCGCGACCAGAGATTTTGGCTGTGCGCACCAAATTAACTTGGGTAACAGCGCTCGCAACATTGTCAGCCGTAGTTGTTTCTAGGCTCGTAGTCGAGACTTTAGCAACCCATGTAAGAGTGCCCGCATCGAACGCACGGACCTTGTATGGAACAGCTATAACAGTGCTAGAGCCCGCTGGCAAGAGCGTGCTGACATACACAACTGTAGTGCTTCCGCTTGGTAGTACGACTGTAGCAGTCACATTGTTAGCGTTCGAACCTCCTAGGTTCGCTACAGACACCGTGCTTGTGATTGTGAGCCCAATTGAGCCTGCTGCTGGCGCGGTAATGCTGATAGCCAAGTTGGCTGTGCCAGCAGGGATAACTGTGGTTTTTGTAACACTCGCGTTGTTGCTGGCGTTGCTATCTGCTGTGGTGGTGGTAATCGTGCTGGTGCCGGTGACCACGCCTGCGCTTGGCATGACGAAGGTGAAGGTGT
>JAYTMT010000019.1:0-21256 GCA_043728315.1 Polaromonas sp.
GTTCATTGAGGTTTGGCAGATCTTGCATGGATGCGATTGTCGCTCATTATTTGATAGCTTTACGTGATTAGTTTGGGTGGGGGCTGAGTAGTTACCTTCAATTGAACCTACCGAGAAACTCATATGCAAGACGATGAACGCTGTTGTGGCTCAGGCACATGCCTGATTAATGCACAAGGCCTGTGCTGGTGCGGCCAGCGGTGGGATGGACAAACGCTGTGCCAGCCTGAGCCCCGCGAAGACGCGGCAGCAAAGCTGCCTGCCAACACGCAAGACAATGCGCCCCCATCCCCATGACCACTCCTGCTGACCCCAGCCCCAGCGCACTAGCCAAGTGGCTCGGCTATGCGGGCCTCATACCTTTTGTCGGTTTATCAATCTCGGTCTGGTGGCTCGACTCTGCCGCGCGCGCGCAAAGCCTGCATGCGCTGCTGGCTTATGGCGCAAGCATTATGGGCTTTTTAGGCGCCATCCATTGGGGCTTGACTATGCGCGACCCAACACCATCCAGCACTTTGCTAGCTTGGGGCGTGATGCCCAGCTTGACCGCTTGGGTGGCTTTGCTGCTGCCAGCGCGCGCTGGCCTGTGGCTGGTGGTGCTCGGGCTGTGCGTGTGCTTGGCTGTAGACCAGCGCGTTTACCCACGCTATGGCTTGCGCGCTTGGTTGAAGATGCGCTTTTTGCTCACTGCGATTGCCAGTGTGTCTTGCGCGGCAGCTGCGCTGGTTTAGCTGGGATTACGCGCGGGCCCTTGGCGTTTTCAATCCTCGTATTGGCATCGGCCAGCGCACAGCGCACGCCACCACGAAGAATCGTTAAACTTAAGGCCTTCCTCCTCATTATTGATTTGTACCCCCATGCCGCCAACCGACACAGCACAACGCCCAGAGCTACCCGATCACCTGAGCGTAGACCCGCGCAGCCCGCACCATGTGGCTGCCATTTTTGAGCACGACATTGGCATCACCCTTAATGACAAAGAACGCGATGATGTGAGCGAATACTGCATCAGCGAAGGCTGGGTGCGTGTGCCCGCGGGCAAAACGGTGGACCGCAAAGGCCAGCCCTTGCTGATCAAGCTCAAAGGGACTGTACGGGCTTTTTATCGGTAGACCTGCTTACTTTAGGTGCTCAAGCCGAATGCATACGCCACGTGATACGCCAATTTGCATGGGCTTATTGTGTCAAAAGCCCAATATAGGCTGAGTAGCTGTAAGTGCGGTTTTTCTTTAGCCCCGTTTGCTCAGTGACTATACCCAAGCCCTCCAGCACTTTAATCGCTGCAGCTGCAGTGGGTGAGGTGGTATCCAGCTTTTGCCGCACCTGCTCTATGCTAAAGCGCGGCATCATAGGCAGCAGCTCAAACAAGCGGTAGCTGGCGGGGCTGGCTTTGGCGGCTGACACCAAGTGGCGGCGGTCTGCGGCCAACAGGCTTGCAATGGCCACAATGTTTCGCTCAGCCTCCAAGGCCGCCTGCGCCACACCTTCTAGAAAGAATGCAACCCAGCCTTCCCAATCTCCCGCCGTGCGCACGTTCGACAAATGGCGGTAATAGGCCATTTGGTGCTGCTTGAGGTACCCACTCAGGTACAAAAGCGGCTCTGGTAATAGCTGCCAATGCTCCATCAGTGCCGCAATCAATAAGCGGCCAATCCGGCCATTGCCATCTAAAAAAGGATGGATGGTTTCAAACTGCACATGCACCAGCGCTATTTTCACCAAGGGCGGCAAATCGGGTGGCGCTTGGTGGATGTAGTTTTCAAGCTCAGCCAATAGCTGCGGCACTTGCTGCGCGGGCGGTGGCACAAATACCGCATTGCCCGGGCGCGTGCCACCAATCCAGTTTTGCGAGCGGCGCAGCTCACCGGGCTGCTTGCCGGTGCCGCGCGCGCCATCGAGCAACACGCGGTGGGCATCGCACAGCAAGCGCACGCTCAGCGGCAAGCCAGCGCTGCTGCGCAAATTGTCTTGCACCAGTCTAAAAGCACGCAAGTAGTTCGTCACCTCCTGCACATCGTCGGTGTTGCTGATGGTAAAACCTGCCTCGTCATTGAGCAAATCCACCAGCGTGGCCTGCGTGCCTTCAATTTGAGAGGTAAGCAAGGCCTCTTTACGCACCGCGCTGTAGAGCAGCCAATCCACCGAAGGCACCAAGCCCGACACCCCAGCCAAACGTGCCAGCGCCAACTCTGCTTGCCGATTGGCCGCATCAAACGCTGCCGGATCCAAAAATGGCCTGTGCGGCGGCAAAGCATGCGGCACAAACGCACGCACTGGTTCACCCAAAGTGGTGGATGAGACGTAGCGGCCAGTGGTGCGCATGGTTTGAAAGTTTGCTTTGATTCAATCTTGCATATTAAAGCATGCTTTAATATGATGCGAGCCTCTATAAATGTACTTTACAGACAAATAGTGTGACTGGTTTGCTAGACGATGGCTGGTGGCATAGTTACAAGCAATGACTGCTCATCCACTCCTGAGGAAGCCCAGATTTTAAGCTTTTCATCAGACTCCACGGAATAGAAACCAAATCACGCGCGTCTGACTCGATAGAATTTCCCCATTGGGGCATCTGCTTAATAAAAAGATCTTCCCGTCGAGCACGTTTGGTCTTTTGTGTTAAGTCGTCACGATCTGGCAGTACGAATCGCTCCAAACGTGGTAAATTTCGTCCCATTCCAAGTCCTGCTGGATCAAAGTCAAAGAACGCCCAGACTAGCTCTAATCTTTGTCGAACGACTTCAAGTTGCGTTGTTTGACGAAAAACATTGTCCCCCTGGAAGATGGCCAGCACGTCCTGCCGTTGGTAGTCAATCCAACGATAGCTTTCCAGTCGACGAAAGGTTTCAAAGTTTTCAACGACCATAAGGCGGGTAGCCTGAATCGAGAGCGCAATCTCATGCGTCACGACAAGATAGCCTCCAATTGGGACTGCCAGCTTTCGACCATCGCTTGTACATGCTCCAGAAATTGGCTTCAGCGCAATGGAATCGGCATGAGGACTTTGAGTCCCGACCTTTTCTGATAATTCTGGAATAGCGACAGCATTTGAACGCAGAGCACCAGCCGCCATTGGGGACAATGGCAAGCCACCATTCAACAGCATCTGCTTCACCTTCCGAAAATCTAACTCTGTGTACTCAATGCTACGCCCGATCTGAACCCCGATATGAAAATGTTCGCTGAAGTGCTGGGCGGCTTGGCTGTTGTTGGCCCGTTGCGGTCTTTCTGCATGCAGTCGCTGAAGAAAACGTAGTTGAATGGAACTGATCGTCATGTTTTACTCATTAGCCGCAAACACCAGCACATCATCAAACAGGTCGTTATGCACACCAAAACCTCTCGCGACCATCTGGAAATCCGCTTGAAGCCCCTGCGACACCACCTGCGACGCGGCATATAGCAGCCACTCTTCATCTGTCACCTCATCGAGTTCACGCCTAGATTGCTTCCAGTCTAGCAGCGATACCTTGTCAGCCGTACCAGAGTAGATCGCATCAACCAATTGCTCGATGACTTCGTCCACTGGGTCACTTTTGAGGGTTATTTCCTGAATGCCATTACATTCAACAACTTGAATTTTCTCATCAATCGCTTCTGGAGCAAATGCAACCGGTGCTGGCATACGGTCAACGGCGTCGACCAATGTGTCCCAGACCACAGGATCTGTGTCCCGAACGTCAAGCTGCGGGCTCACTCGAATTTGATCTGGTCTCAGCAATTCAATGGGGAATGAATTATCAATATCAACGAGGATTCCAGCGCTGGTCTTGTGTTGTGTCAACCAAAGCGTCATTTTCCCGAGAGTGACCAGCTTCTTCTCTATTTTTTGAGCCTGGAACAGGCGTTTGCTTATTCTTGCCTGAATATCATTGAGACGGGTACTCCAAAGGTGTAAACGTGAGCGCAATCTCACGTTCATCAGTTGCCGCACCCCAATAAAGCCAGTCGCCAACGAATCTGCATCAATTTGATCGATCATTGCGTCGAGCTGGGCTAGTTCCTTTAACGCGCGCTCCACCTCCCTTGCGTAAAAGTGATTTTGGCGAATTTTGAAAGCAACTGATTCAACATTGCCATAAGAGGTCGATATGATGGAGTCAAGCAGAGTCAGATTCCGGTCAATGACATAGACAATTTCAGTCACCGTGTCGTCCAGCGCCCACTCTAGCTTTTCAGCATCGCCTAGGATGCCACTATTTTTCATGACTTTAAGATTGACCCATTGCGTCTTGGCCCTGTATATAGGCTCACTCAAACGCGTCAGCGTTGTCAATAAGTTGTAGCTCACCAGATGGTCTGAAATGAATTCTCGCAATCTGGGGTTCAATCGATAGCTGTTTTCCTCATAAGGCGTGAGTGCATGGATGGAAACTAGGGCCTCAATCCCCTTATCCCTGGCCTTTCCGCCGCCCCAGTAAACCGTGCCATCCAGGCCTTCAGATACCAAGGCGCCTTGGGAAGAAAGCACCTGCAGCAGTTGCTGAATCTGGTCACCTCGGTCAGACATCAACTGCTCCGAGGGTGATCTTCAGAAGATCGTTGGTCTCCTCATCCATCAGTTTGTCGTCCACCAGTTCTCCGATGACCGCCTTTTGCTCGGCAATGAACTCCAGTACCGCATGAAGTTGATCGATCTTGCCCGTTACCTGATACGTTTCATTCTGAGGATTAACCAATATTAGGTAGCCACTGTTTTTTAAATGATCCAGCAACCTCTTCAGAAACTCACGATTGTTGTGCTTTATTGACGCACCAGGAATGACTCCGTGCAAATTCCGCAGTAATGTTTCAAGAGTTGAACTGTCATTCAATCCTGTTTCCAATTCAGCCAACTGAATATAGTCACGGGCATTGCAAGTAAAACCTTCCTTGGCTTGTCGGATCAGATCCAGCATGCGCACGGATGGACCGTACACATCTCGGAAGCTCGCCAGTTCTTCACTGACCTTCTTGGTATGACTGGAAAGCACCTGAACAGGTGCCATAAAAAATGCACCATCACTGCCAAGCCTAGCCAGCCGCATCTGTAGCTTTTCAAGCCAGTCTTCTACGACGGCACGGAATTCGGTGCCTTGGAGTAGCTCATATTCCGCTTCAAAAGCAATGCCGCAAATGAACTGCCCAGCAAGAAGTTTGTTGAGTACATTCGCATACATGACTCAGTCCTCCACTAGCGCTGCCGCTGCACTCAGTTCTCGGCGTTTACCAGGAAGAATGTAGCGTGCTATGCTACCGCGTTCGCCAAACCTATAGCATCTGGAGAAATGGCGTAGCTCGGCAATGGTCAACTTGGGCGAAGCGGTCACCACATCAATGTGGTTATCCCGGAGCATCTGCATCAAGGTGTGAAAATTTTTGGCATCAAATTTACCCACTTCATCGGTCACCCAAGGAATATAGATAGGCTCCTTGCCGCGAATCATATTGAGCATCCCGGACAACAAGGTGATCAGAATAATGGCAGTCTGTCCGGTGGAAGAAATACGCTCCAGATCGCTTTCTCGCTTGAATGGCTTGGCCACACCGCTCACGGTCACACTACCTGAAAGTGTGATGTGCTTTGACAAGTCCACTTCCGGGCCTCCATCCTGCCCTATTAAACTCATTAAATCACGCAAGGCCCGCGCCGTGCTTTCAGGCGGCAGATCACGCGTTATGTCGCCAATCACTCTTATTTGATGATCGCGAATAACCCCGTTGAGTGCATCGAGTTTTTTCATGAACCCCAGAGCTGAAAAGTCCGTCACCACATTGATGACCAAATCCTGCAGTCGATCAAATTTAGTTGAGGCGCTCAGGCCTTCGCCTAAGTTATTGTTAAAAGTCTTCACTGCACTTTCAAAATCCGTGATCCTTTTGCGAAACTGTCTGACATTATCAAGAATGGAGGTGACGCCATTGTTGATGTTTGGCACAATTTCCCGACCAAGCCGACGATGGACAAGACTCAACTCATCCGCTTGCCTCAAAACATCCTTACCTTTGACTTCAGCAAGTTGCATCTCAACAAAGTCTCGAACAGTGCTAGGTGTACCAGTCAATTCCTCACGTAGCATCTTGAAGGCGTGCGTAATGTCATCCTCCAAACTCTCCAGTTTGCGTCGTTGCGCATGGATCCGACTACGAAGCTCCGCCGCCGTCATTTCTGGATCAATAGCTGAAAGCGCCTGAGACTGGTAACCGATCAACGATTCTTCAAGAGCCAGAAGCTCGGTCAGGTCTCCTTCAATAACGTCTAGACGTTTAGAGTAAGCCGTTGTGTCCGAATCAAAACGCTCAATAACTGCTCGAATGGCTGCGGCATGATCTCTTTGTGCCGCTTCAGCAATGCCATGATCGCGCGTGGCAGCAACCGCTGCACTTGCCAATACCTCCAGACCACGTGGCCCAACCGCTACAAGCCAGTCCTTCCATTGTTCAACAGTGGACTTTTTTTCGTTGAGCTTCCGAATCTTGACAGCCAAAGCTGCCGCTTCTCCTGCTAAAGCATTCAGAGCGGGAACATCCACACCCTCGTCTTGAAGTTGTTTGTTGCGCTGTAACTCAAGACTCGCGATCATGGTCTTGGCCTGCTGCTCACAAGCGATGATTTGCGCATCAATCAGTTTGATTGTGGCAGAGAGTCTAGCGGTGGCGACAGCAACCTTGCCTTTGAAAGCGGCCCGAATTTCATCTCGCAGCTGTATAGCCGCCCCCTTCAGAGCTATCTCTTGCGTCTTGTTCGCGTCGATGTCCTTCTGGATGGAGTCCATTCGTTGTTTGGCTAGTTCCTCAGCCTGCTTTTTTTGCCGATCGCGTCTGTCGATCCATATCTGACGAGATTCTTGCAAGGGCTTGAGCTTGGCGTCCAATATCGTAGCTTTCGAGGCTTCCAGTGTGGATTTATCGTTACAAATTTTAAGATGACTTGACGCAACACTCATCGCTGAAGCGGCCGCAATTAAGTCTTGCTCACAGAGTTTCAATCGGGCATCACAGATGCCCACTTCGCGGCGTAGTTCATCATCATTCGTCCAGATGGGTGCCGTAATTTGTTGAGTATCAAGCGTCCACCCGAATATGGATGCATCAGGCCCCTCGCCATGAAGCTGATGAGGATTCAGATCTTCACGCAAAAGCAACGCGGGGTCAATCACACGCGCCAGCGTTCTTTTCCACTCAACGTCAGGCGCCATTCGCAAGGCAGCAAGCAGCGAACCAGAATCGGGTGAAAGTGTCAATCTTGCCGTATGCAATGCAGCTTTAGCCTTATCTAGCGCTGCCTGGCAAGTTCCATGCTTTGTCTCGGTCTCCCTAAAAATAGTTGCAGCCGCAAAAGCGGTTTTCTGTGCCGCCGACACCAGTTCGCCGGCAAATTGCATAGCAGATTGATGATCTGACACCCGCTTACCCGCAGATTCGGCCGCCTCAATGGCCTCAGCGCTTGCACTTGGGTTTATCGCCTGTTCACGCGCTCCGCCTAATTCCCGCTCCATAAGGGTTCTTTTCTCGGATAACTCGGCTAATGCTGCGTTTGACGTAAGTTCATTCTGGTCGACTTGAGCTTTCTCATCCCGGTTCAACTCATTAATTTCATCGGTATGACGCATCGTTGGGGCAGCTTTAGATTTTTCCAAACGTAGATTTTCTACGGACTGATCCTGCGACACCTGCCCAATTTGGACTAGGTACTTTGAAGCGATTTCGCCTGACTGGCCTGTTGCAATCTCGATTTGCTTCTCTAACTGCTGTTTTTGTATCTGGAGTCCTGGGATGCCGTTGACACTGGTTTCCAATGCCGACACATCTTCCTGAATGAAAAAATTGTGCCTGCCTTGCTCGGTTTCATAAAGACTATTCGCAGTTTTCAGAGATACATTCGCCGTTTGCGTTACTCCTGCCAACGTGTCGCTAAGCGCCTTTTCTTGAGGCTCTGCCTGTTTCCGAGCGTCATTGGCTAGCGCTAGCGCGTCTGTAAGCCTTGTTTTTTCATTTGTTCGCGCAAGCTTTAGTGCACGAACATCGCCAAGCATGTCGCCAAGAACCCTTTTTTGGTGCGAATGCCCGCTAAGGGCGTTCCTCATCAAATCAACTTGCGGATCCAGTTTAAACGCACGCTCACAGGCCTCCCTATCCGCAAGCCAGCGATTAATCTGATCTCGGCTCTGACCTAGTGAAAATTTACCGTTTCGTTCGGTGCCAACCTTTGTGGGGCCACCAATAGCGTCCTGCACAATGGTCACAACGACATTGATAAAGTCTCGAAAATCAATTTTTTCTTTAACTACTGCGGCTACCAACCGGTCAAGATTGGGCAAACTTTTGGCGGCATAGGAGTATTGGTTGCCGATCTGACGCAGACTGACCTCAGATTTATTGGTCGCTTTATGTCCCAAAATTACTGCGCGGTAATCCGAAGAGTTCATCTTGCGTTCAAACTCTAAACCCAGCCGTCGGGCCGCATCAATACTGGATGCATCTTCCATGAGCAAGCGCTGACCAGCGGCATCGACCATGATAAAGACATCATCTCTGAAAGGGCCACGAAAGAATCGATACTCGGGAGCATCGCTTCCTTCCTGACGACGTATGACGACAAAACGAACGTCATCCTCCGATTGGCCACGCTGGTACTCAAAAACGATCGCGCTTTGTGCAGTCGGCAAAACAAAGCGCAGCATCGGTTCTCGACCGCTCCCTGATTCTGCAATTTGGCTTGGTAGACTGCCAAAGAACAGCGGAATTAATTCAAGCGTCGTCGTTTTGCCAATGACATTGTCCCCAGTGACTGCTGCACCATCACGTGGATCGACCTCGTTAATTGAATTGGATGGAAATTTACCACTCGTACGGGTATTGATGAGTAGCATTCGCCGAAGTCTTGAAGACATTAAATCCCTCCACTACATTTTGTTTTGCAGCCAGTTAGCTATTAACTAATATATCGTACTTACACGAGGCGTTTATCCACTGAAAATTACACTAATTACAAATCCTAATCAAGTTGAACATAGATCATTGAAGCCCAACTTTTACATCTTAACAAATGAGTTAACGTCTAGGCGCAACGCTGTGTCGGATTTTTATTGCGGCTCTAAAACCTTTTCTTCTGGTCATCTAAAAGCGTAAATTCAGTCTTTACTCCACCGTCACAGATTTCGCCAAATTACGTGGCTTATCCACATCCGTGCCCCGTGCACACGCCGTGTGGTAGCTCAAGAGTTGCAGCGGCACCACATGCAAGATGGGCGATAACGCGCCGTAGTGCTCGGGCATGCGGATGACGTGCAGGCCTTCGGCGTTTTCTATTTTGGTGTCGGCATCGGCCAGCACATAGAGCACGCCGCCTCGAGCGCGCACTTCTTGGATATTGCTTTTCAGCTTTTCTAGCAGGCTGTCATTCGGCGCTACCGTTACCACGGGCATGGCGCTGGTTACCAAAGCCAGCGGGCCGTGTTTGAGCTCGCCTGCGGCGTAGGCTTCGGCGTGGATGTAGGTGATTTCTTTGAGTTTTAACGCGCCTTCTAGGGCTATGGGGTAGTGCAGGCCGCGGCCTAAAAAGAGCGCGTTTTCGCATTTGGCAAAGTCGTCGGCCCAGGCGATGATTTGGGGTTCTAAGGCCAGCACACTTTGCAGGGCTACTGGCAGGTGGCGCATGGCTGATAGGTGTTTGGCTTCGTCTTCGGCGCTTAGGCGGCCTTTGGTTTGCGCCAAAGCCAGCGTGAGCAAAAACAGCCCTGCAAGTTGCGTTGTGAAAGCTTTGGTGGAGGCCACGCCAATCTCGACGCCTGCGCGGGTGATGTAAGCGTGTTTGCATTCGCGCACCATGGCGCTGGTGGCCACATTGCAAATCGTGAGCGTGTGTTCCATGCCTTGGGCGCGGGCGTGTTTGAGGGCGGCCAGCGTGTCGGCGGTTTCGCCCGACTGGGTGATGGTGACCACCAGAGTTTTGGGGTTGGGCACAGAATCGCGGTAGCGGTATTCGCTGGCAATTTCTACGCTGCATGGGATTTTGGCTATTGATTCGAGCCAATACTTGGCCACCGAGCCGCTGTAATAGCTGGTGCCGCAGGCCAAGATCAACACGTTGTCGATGGCTTTGAAGGTACTAAAAGCCCCGTCACCGAACAACTCAGGCGTGATGGCCACCACACCCTCCAGCGTGTCGCCAATGGCGCGGGGCTGCTCAAAAATTTCTTTTTGCATGTAGTGGCGGTAGGGCCCCAGCTCAGCCGCGCCGCTGTGCACGTTCACGGTTTTCACCTCGCGCGTCACGGCTTTGTGGTCTTTGCCGATGACCCAGTATTTGCCCAGCTGTAGGTCGACCATGTCACCCTCTTCTAGGTACATGATTTGGTTGGTCACGCCAGCCAAGGCCATGGCATCGCTGGCCAAAAAGAATTCACCTGCTCCCGCATCAGTGCCTACGCCCAAAATCAGCGGTGAGCCTGCGCGCGCGCCAATCAGGCGGTGCGGTTCGTCTTTGTGCAGCACGCCAATGGCGTAAGCGCCGTGCAGCTTGGCAGTGGCTGTTTTCACGGCCTCAAACAAGTCGCCGTCATAGAGCGAATCGACCAAGTGGACGATCACCTCAGTGTCAGTTTGGCTGAAAAACTCGTAGCCCTGCACTTCCAAGTCTAGGCGCAAGGATTCGTAGTTTTCAATGATGCCGTTGTGCACCACGCCTACGCGCGGGGCGCGGGGGGTGAGGCCTTCAAAGCTGGCAAAGGTGGATTCGGGCACTGACGATGGGCCTGCGCTGAAATGCGGGTGGGCGTTGTGCACAGCGGGCACGCCGTGGGTGGCCCAGCGGGTGTGCGCAATGCCGGTGTGGCCTTCAAAATGGATGCCTTGGGCTGCGTCAGCGGCAATCTGCGCCTCTAGCTCGGCCACGCGGCTGGTGGTGCGCGCGCGCTTGAGGCCGCCCCCGCTTTGCTGGGTGTGGATAGCCACGCCACAGGAGTCATAACCCCGGTACTCAAGGCGCTGCAAGCCCTGCACCAGAATGGGGACGATATTGCGATGGGATACTGCGCCGACGATGCCACACATGGTGTTTGCTCCTAAACAGGTTGGCCGCTCCGTGCTGGCTGCATGGGCTACGGCATATATTTGCTGATGGATTGGACTGTATGCCTGCTCGCGAAAAATATCTCGTTGAAATTACGTTCAATTTGACATTTAATTTCACGCAACAGATAATTTGGCTAAATATTTCACAAATAGCATAATTATGAATAATTTAGCACCCATGGATTTTGATGCCACCGACCTGCGCATCCTAGAACAGCTGCAAACCGATGCCTCGCAAAGCAACCAAGCCTTGGCTGAAAAGGTGCACATATCGCCCCCCACCTGCCTGCGCCGTGTCAAGCGCTTGGTGGACGCGGGCGTGGTGGAGCGGCAAATTTGCCTGCTCAGCCCCGACAAGCTCAAGGCTGTGACTGGCAGCGGCCTCACCTGCATCGTAGAGGTGACTTTGGTGGCACAAACCGAGGAGCTGCTGGCCGCTTTTGAGGCGCGCATAGCGCCAGAACAAGCCGTAGGCCAGTGTTACCGTGTGAGCCCGGGGCCCGATTTTGTATTGGTGGTGAACACCGCCGACATGCAGGGCTACCACGCGCTGGCGCAGCGGGTCTTCACGGCCGATGCGCAGGTGCGCAATGTGAAAACCTTTTTCAGTATATCGCGCAGCAAATTTGAACCGCGTTTGCCTATTTTTTAGCGCAATGTCAGCGTGATATGGTCATTGTTTGCTATTTAATTTGTAGTATATAGGTTGATATTGAATTTTTAAATGTGGGTATGGTCGATGGTGGGTGAGTCTGCATGTGCGTCCCTGGCAGTTTGAGTTGTAGTCTCCAGTTGGGCGAAGTCCCGGGGTCAGAGCCAAATGTCGTTCGAGGTAAAACGCTTCGGAGAGTGAATTGTCCTGAATTTGGATCTGACCCCGTTACTTCGCTGGAAGCGCTACCGGTGACGCGCCAGCCAATCCATTAGCGGAGAGCGTTGTGTGCGGGATGGAGAAATTCTGCGCAATCCGCGTGGTAGCCAAGGCAGCCTACTACTTCGGAACTTCGCGCGTATTGCGCATAATTTATCCAGCACGCACACAAGGCTAGGCCGCAGCCAACCAAGCAAGAGAGTAACGCTAGGACAGCAAGAACCCTTCGACAAGCTCAGGGCGAACGGTGAACGGTGAACGGTGAACGGTGAACGGTGAACGGCGAACGGCGAACAGAAAATATGACATTTTAAGAAAAATAAGACCAATGTCATCGTCATATGGTCATACTATGCTATAAAATTAAAAGCATCTAAACGCAGAACACCAGTATGACCAAACCCGCCTTCCCACGCTTGCAAGCCATCGGTATCTTGCTTTTTCTGGGTCTGATGTTTGGTGCCAACCACATCGCTGCGCGCATTGCTTTTGACCACGGGGTGGGCTTGTCGGTGGCGGTGCTGGTGCGCTCGGGGGTGACGGCGCTGGTGCTGCTGGGGGTGCTACTGGTGCAAAAAACGCCACTGCGCATGCCGCCAGCCCTGCGGCCTTGGGCACTTTTGCTGGGTTTTTTGATTGCGGTGCAAAGCCTGCTCTTGTATTCTGCCGTGGCGCGCATCCCGGTGGCGCTGGCGCTGCTGGCTTTTAACACCTTCCCCCTGCTGTATGTGCTGCTCACCTGGGCACTGGGCGGCAAAGCGCCGGGGGTGCGGGCGCTGGCATTTATGGGGATTATTTTGATCGGACTGGCCTTTGCGCTGGATGCGCCCGACCGCCTCTCTGGTGTGGCCACGGGCGCGCCCATAGCCGAGGGCATTGCTTACGGGCTGGGGGCGGCCGTGGTGTTTACCGCCTCGCTGTGGGTCACCGAAAAGCGCCTGCAAACCCTGCCCGGCACGCTGCGCAGCGGCACCACCATGGCCTTGGTGTGCGTGGCCATGGTGTTGGCCAATGTGGCGGGGCTGTTGCCCGGCGGCAATGCGCTCACAGGCGCAGGCTGGCCCACCGACCACCAAGGCTGGCTGGGCTTGGCACTGCTCACTGCCCTTTATGGCGGTGCGTTTTCGGCATTTTTCATCCTCATGCCGCGCCTAGACATGGCGCGCAACGCGCCTGCGTCCAATATTGAGCCGATTGCCGCGCTGGCGCTGGGCTGGGTGATTTTGGGGCAAACGCTCAAGCCTTCCCAGTTGGTGGGGGCGCTGATTGTGGTTGCAGGGATCGTGCTGCTGGCGCAAGCGTCCAAGCGCTGAGCAGGCTTATAGCGGCACAGGCTGGCTGGGCATGGGATCGGTGTCGATCAGTTCGCACAGTTTTTCTATGGCGGGTGCCCAAGGGTTGGGCACACCATAATTGCCTTGGTCGCGGGCTTGGTGCACGATTTGCAGCATCTCTTGCCGCGAAGCGCGGTGCATGCTCCAGTCAGGGTAGAGGCGGCTTTCTTGGTAATTGCGGTGCAGTAGCTCTACGATGCAGTAATGCCGTGGGTCGCGCTGTAGCTTGCTCCACAACGCCCGCACTTGAGCCTTATCCCCCTCAATCCACTGCACCACTACGCCTTCGTCCATCATCAGCATGCCAGTGATTCCCAAGGCTAGGTTGGACTCTTGGGCTTTGCTTACCAAGGCTTCCAAAGCTTGCTCGGACATAGCTACCTTAAGCAGGCTGCAATAGGCCAGCTGGTAAACGTAGGGCTTTGCCACAACATGCATTTCTTGGGACTCTTCACTCAACACCACGCGCTTACTCCATGTTTCATATTCATTGAGCCATGGTACGCCAACAATCGTTACAAAGAAAATATAGTTATTGAGAATTTATGACAAATATCACGGATTTAATGGCCATTTAAGGCTTTTTTTACAGCGCTTGCATGCAAACCGTTTGCAGGCTTACTTTTTCTTAACTGGCCGTGCCCAATCCGCTATAAAAACCTGCTTGCCGCGCGCCACACTCAATGCGCCCGCTGGCGTGCTTTTGGTAATGGTCGATCCGCCCCCCACCGTACCGCCTGCGCCGATGGTCACGGGAGCCACCAAGACGCAGTTGCTGCCAATGTGCACATCAGCCTCGATCACGGTGCGGTGTTTGTTAGCGCCGTCGTAGTTAGCGGTGATGCTGCCCGCGCCGTAGTTCACCCGCTCGCCCACCGTGGCATCGCCCAAATAGGCCAAGTGGTTGGCCTTGGCACCCTTGGCCATGGTGGAATTTTTCACCTCCACAAAGTTGCCAATGTGCACCTGCTCGCCTAAGTCTGCCCCCGGGCGCAGGCGGGCAAAAGGCCCAATCAGCGCGCCAGCGCCCACTTTCACGCCCAGTTTTTCGCCGTCAATGTGGGTAAAAGGGTGAATCACCGCATGCTCAGCAATGCTGCAATTGGCAATCACGCAGTTTGCGCCGATTTTGACACCGCTGCCAAGGCTCACCTTGCCTTCAAACACGCAGTTCACGTCAATGCTGACATCCTGGCCGCACACCAAAGAGCCGCGCAAGTCAAAGCGCTTCGCGTCCATCAGGCGCACGCCCTGCTCCATCAGCACCAGCGCTTGGCGGTGCTGGTGCTCGCGCTCTAGTTCTTGTAGCTGCACGGGGCTGTTGATGCCTGCCACTTGGGCCGCGTCCGATGTTTTCACCGCCACCACGGCCTTGCCTGCGGCCACGGCGTGTTTCACCACATCGGTGAGGTAGTATTCTTTTTGGGCGTTGTGGTTGTCTAAGTTTTGCAGCCATGTTTTCAGCTTGGCGGTGGGCGCGGCCATGATGCCGCTGTAGCACTCGGTGATTTGCTTTTGGGCATCGGTGGCATCTTTTTGCTCCACAATCGCCTGCACCGCATCGCCCGCACGCACAATGCGGCCATAGCCTGTGGGGTTGGCAAAGTCTATGGTGAGCAGGGCCAGCTTGTCGCCCGCGCAGGCGCTTACCAAGGCTTGCAGGGTGCTCGCCTGCGTCAGTGGCACATCGCCCGAGAGCACGAGCGTCACGCCGTCATCGCCCAAAAACGGCAGGGTTTGCTGCACGGCGTGGCCAGTGCCTAGCTGGGGTTCCTGCAGCGCGTATTTTATGGAATAATTGATCGATGTCAGCGTCATATGGTCACAGTACGCTATGACTTCAGTAGTACCATGGCCTGTGATGACGATGATGCTGCGCGGCTGCAGCGCTGCTGCTGTATGGATAACATGGCCCAAAAGCGCGCGCCCTGCCAAAGTGTGCAACACTTTAGGCAATGTGCTTTTCATGCGGGTGCCTTTGCCCGCTGCCATGATGACGATGTCTAACGCTGCCATGAATAATTCCTTTGGATTGATACGCTTATTGTCCGCCATAGCTTTGGCCTGCCTTCTGAGCGCTTGCAGCGCGGTGAAGCTTGGCTACAACCAATTGCCCGATCTGAGCTATTGGTGGTTGGACAGTTATTTTGATTTTACCGAAGCCCAAACCCTGCGCCTGCGCCCCGAGATCAGCGCGCTGCTGCTGTGGCACCGCAAAGATGAGCTGCCCAAAGTGGCCTCTGCCCTGCAAAAAGCCCAAGCCGCCATGCCCCGCGACATGACGGGCCCGCAGGTCTGCGCCCTGTTTGACGAGCTGCGGGGCTTGTTCAATAACGTGGTGCAGCGCGGCCTGCCAGTGGCTGGCGAGCTGGCCGCTACGCTGTCGCCAGAGCAATTGCAGCGTTTGGAGGGCAAATTGGCCAAAGGCAACGCAGATTACCAGCGCGACTACCTCAGCGGCAGTGCCAGCGAGCGCCTTGACAAGCGCCTCAAGCAGGCGATAGAGCGCTCAGAAACTTTTTATGGCACGCTGGCGCAGGCGCAGACCACGGCGGTGCGCAAGAACATCAGCGCCTCGGGCTTTGACCCCGAGACCAGCTACAAGGAACGCCTGCGCCGCCAAAGCGATGCACTGGCCATGCTGCGTGGCCTGCGCGGGGCGGGCACAGCGGCCGCAGTGCCCGCGCTGCAAGCCTATGTGCAGCGCAGCAATCAGTCGCCCGATGCCGCCTACCGCAGCTACGCACAGCGCCTCACACAAGACAGCTGCAACGCATTTGCCAACACCCACAACAGCACCACGCCCGAGCAGCGCGCCAAGGCAGTGCAGGTGCTCAAGGGCTATGAGGCGGATATGCGCAGCTTGGCGGCGCAGTAGCTGGCTGCGGCCTAGTCTAGTGGTTTTGATGCGCCTGTTTCGCGCTAGGTTGGTTGGCTGCAGCCTACGGTTGTGACTGCGAAGCGACTGTTTCGCTCAACGTTGATTGGCTGCGGCCTAGCCTTGTGTGTGTGCTGGATAAATTATGCGCAATGCGCGCGAAGTTCCGAAGTAGTAGGCTAGCTTTGCTACCACGCGGATTGCGCATAATTTCTCCATCCCGCACACAACGCTCTCCGACAATGCTTGGCTGGCGCGTTACCGGTAGCTCAAGCTCTTGCCGTTCACTCAACTCCGTTCGCCCTGAGCTTGTCGAAGGGTTCGCGAAGGCTTCGACAATCTCAGCCTGAACGGGGTTGGTTTATCTGACATTGGTACTTCGCCCAACCGGAGACTACAAAGCAAACTATCTCAACTCAAACTATCTCCAACACTGGCACAGACACACGCTCAGCAACAACGATTGTCAAACCGCCATGCTCGGCTCAGGCAAATCCCGCAGCGCTGCGGCCAGCGCACGCTCGCAGGCGGGCAGGCTGCCCACTTCGTTGGCCAAGAGCAAGGCCAAGCGCGCTAACAACAGGCTCTCACGCGTGCGGCCCGCCACGTCAATGGCTTGCGCGCATTGGTCATAAAAACTGCTTTGGTCAGCATCAGTGAGCATGGTGGTCTCCGTCTAATCCGTCTACTCCGTTTAGCACGGTGTTGATGTCTTGGCCGATGCGCTGGGCGCTTAAGCTGGCATAGCGCGCCAGCACGTGGCCGTCGGGGCGCAGCAAATAAGCGCGCTGCCAGCCCCATGTTTTGCCCAGCATGCTGTGGCAGTCGTGGGCGCGGCTGTAGCTGCGCACTTGCAGCTGCGGCAAGTGCTGGCGAATGGTTTGCAGATCATCTCCTATCAAATCACCCAACACCAAGAGCGTGAAGGCGGTTTGCAGGCTATCTAGCAGGTGTGCGCCGTGTGCAAGCAGAGCCCTTTGGTCACCGCCGCTGGGCAACTGCACTTCGATTGGCATATCCACTGGCACGTCCACAGGCGCAGCACCCACGGCCAAGCCGTCGTCAAATGCATCGCCCAAGCCCCATGCATTGCAATAGGCCACGGCCGAGGTTTGGCGCGGGTTCACCAAATTGGCTATGGCGCTGTGCTGCAGCGACAAAGACAGCGCTGCCTCGCGCATGAGTGCCAAGCCGCGCGAGCCAGGCGCCATGAATGCGGTGCTTTTGCCAGCTTGGTCGGCGTTCAGATGGTAGGCGGCCACGCGCTCATGGGAGTAGCTTTGCAGCAGCTGTGCGCTCGCTTGGCCTTGCACCACGGCAGCAAGCTTCCATGCCAAATTGTCGGCGTCGTCAATGCCAGAATTGAGGCCACGCACACCAAATATAGGCAAGGCATGCGCCGCATTGCCCGCAAAAACCACGCGACCGTGCACATAGCGATCGAGCGTCATGGTGCCCGCGCGGTAGGCGCTAGACCAGATGTATTTCCAAGGCAGATGCGCCTCGCCCAGCATGGCCAAGTGGCGCTGCACCACGGGGCGCACGTTTTCCTCGGCAATAGCGGCCTCCAAGTCGGTATCGTCTGGAATCTGGTAGTCAATGCGCCAGATGTTATCGGGCTGCTTGTGCATCAGCATGGTCGAGCCGGGGTTGCAGTCGCAGTCAAACCATGCGCGCCGCTCGGTAGGAAAGTCGGACTCCAACTCGATGTCAACAATGACAAACTTGCCCGTAAATGCTTGGCCTTCTAGCTTGAGCCCCAGCGACTTGCGCACAAAGCTTTGCCCACCGTCAGCCGCCACCAGCCAGTCGCAGGTAAGTGCGTAGCTGCCCAGCGCATTGCCCACCGTCAAAGCGCAGCCGTCAAGCGAAACCTGCACATCGGTGACGCTGCTGGCCCAGCGGATGTCGATTAAATCGGGGTATTGGCGCGCTTCGTCCAGCAAAAATTGCTCAATGTGGTATTGCGCAATATTCACCATGGGCGGCAATTTGTCGGTGTCTGCATGCGGCATGGCAAAGCGCAGCACCTCCTGCCCATGGTAATAGCTGCGCCCAGAAGTCCACGGCAGGCCCTTGGCCAAAAACGCATCCAGCACCCCCAAGCGCTGCAAAATTTGCAAGCTGCGCCGCGACACACAAATAGCGCGGCTGCCCTCACACACCGAATCATCGGCCTCCACCACTACACTGGCCACACCAAGCTTAGCCAAACCCAAAGCCGTGGCCAGCCCAATCGGCCCACCGCCCGCAATCACCACCGCATGGTGGCTATGTGCTTGCGAGGGCAGAAAAGGCGCAAAGCGCTCGTAACGGAAACCACCGATTTGCAGCATGGTCAAAATGATTCAAAAAAAGAATATGAAGAGGCACAAATACCTGAAATCGTAAAGAATAATTTTGGCTGTTCATTTAGCGTCTTTTGCGTAACCTTCGCGCCCTTCGCGCTACAAAGACCTCTGCCAATTCCAGCGCATCAAGCCTGCAAAGCAGCCCACATTTCTTGGTCGCGCGCAGCCGTCCAAATGCGCGGATTTTTAATTCCCGATGCTTCGTCATACGCGCGACTCACATCAAAAGGCAGGCAATGCTCATAGATGAACACATGGCCAAAAACAGGATCCATGCTTTTGCGGGTGTGCGCCATGGCGGCTTTTAAATCCATGCCTTGGGCTGCCGCCTCTTGCCCACAGGCAAACAGGGTTTGCACCCAGCGCTTGGTGTAGTCCAGCGCTTTTTCTACATTGGCAGCACCTTGCATGGCTTCGCCACGTCCGGGCACAATAGCCTGTGCCTTGAGAGCGCGCAGTGCCTCCAGCGTGGCCGGCCACTCTGCCAGCTGCGCATCACCGGTGTACACGCCGGCTTCGTACTCCACCAAGTCGCCGCTGAACAGCACTTTTTCTTCTTCCACCCACGCTATGGTGTCACCGCGTGTGTGGCCAGCGCCGGGATGCCATATTTGCACCTTCACGCCCCCTAAATCCACTGTGAGCGAGCCTTGGCGGCCGGGCTTGCCATCACCCACCACCAGGGTCGGCCAGGTCAGGCCGGGCACGCCATCAGCCCCGCGAAACAGGCGCGGAAAACGCTCCATCTCGCTTTGCATGTCTTGCGCTCCGCGCTCCACTATGAGTTCATACGTGCCTTGGCTAGCAATGATTTCAGTAGCGCCCTCAGCAGCGTAGGCGCTAGCGCCCAGCACGCGCACCGCATGGTAGTGGGTGAGCAACACGTATTTGATCGGCTTATCAGACACCGTGCGAATCTTAGCAATCAAGTCACGCGCCATATCCGGCGTGGCCGTGGCATCGCTGACCATGATGAACTTATCGCCAATGATCACCCCAGAATTAGGATCGCCCTCGGCGGTGTACGCCCAGCAGTGGGCAGACAGCTGCGAAAAAGTGATTTTTTTATCAGCCAAATCGGCTTGGGATGCAAAGGCTTTGGACATTCTATGAAATTGAATTTTTTCGTTGGCAGGATTGCGGATACCGTATACCCTGAGCATACACCCCCCTAGACTTGCCGGATTTACTACAGCTGTAGCGAACAGTATTTGCAGCAACCCCGGCTCTGGTCCAAACGGAAATATCAGTGACTATTCATACGCTGGATATTCTGGGTACAGCGATTCCGGGCTTAAACTTATGTAAATCGGAATGGCTTTGTGCGCTTGTGCGGTTGTTAACTATGTCAGCAACCGCCTTTTTTTAAAAACTAACGACACTTTTTAAATGACTAAAGTTTTGTTCTTAATACTTCTCTTTATTTGTAACTTCGCAAACACACAATTGCCAACGAATTCGTTTGGGATACCTGCAGGACGAGCATATAAACTACAAGGTAAAAGTGAAGTGTATTTGATTGCCGAAGTACATGATTTTTACAAGATGAAGGAAAGCGATATTGACTACAAATATGGATTTGAGCTGTATTACAAGGCGCAAACTGTTTACATCGAACCACATGGCGCTGACGGGTTGGACAAGTCTACTGCAAGGCGTTCTACGCGGCAATTAGTCAGTGACAAGACCAACAGCCGAATCGAAGATTACCTCAACGAAATACGCAGTTTGTTGGTTAAAAAAAATTTGCGGACTGAAACTTTAGATGCGTTCGACAAAAATTTATTTGACAGCTCACCCGATTCCACTTGGGCCCTGCTGATTATCCTACGGGCTATAAATAATTTGCTCTCTGGTAAAAAAATAGAACCCAGCGCTCCTGGTTTAGGCGCGAAGCTTCGATTGCACGAGAAGAAAAATAATGTAACGAAATTGAAAGCCATTGAAAAATACTCTATCGGCGCATCCATATGGTCAGCAGATTGTGACAACCGCGCCGATGCAGAGGATTTGATTGAATCGATTCTAGATAAAAATTTAAGCGTCGACCCAATAGTGAATGCCCAGCTCAACCTGTCATTTGTTGATCCCAAGATAAATTTGGACTACGCACATGCAAGATTTTTGCAATTTCCTGGCGCTAAAGCCTTACAAAAATGCAATATTGAGCCCAGAAACCGTGCTTGGGCTACACAAATCATTCATGCACTGGAGGCGCAAGGAGGGCCTGTGGTGTTTGTATTAGGCGCGGGTCATTTTGCAGGAGACCAAGGCATACTCAAATTGCTGCACACCGCTGGTTATACCAATATCAAAAAACTCGATTGGGCGCAGCCAATCAATTCGAGTAACTAGCAGGAACGAGCAAGACTTTAATAACTCAGCTGCGTCACCACGCTGCTGCGCCCAGCCGTTGCGCCATCTTTGAGCGCCTTGGTGATCACGCTGGTGATCACGTTGGCAAAATAGCTAGCGCCCCATGCGGTGTAGCGCGCCTCTTCTTCAGGGGTGAGCGCCAGCACACCCGCACATTTGCCTGTGGAGGCTATGCCGCGCACCGCCTTTTCTATGGCCGCTTGCACCGCTGGGTCGTTGAATCGGTTTTCATAACCCATGCTGTGCGCCAAATCATTGGGGCCTATAAACACCGCATCCACACCGTTTACAGCGGCAATGGCGGCGGCTTCGTTGACGGCTTCTGGGGTTTCAATCATCAGCACCAGCGCCACATGCTCGTTGCTCAATGCATCGTGCGCCGCACCGCCCA
>JAYTMT010000020.1:0-3003 GCA_043728315.1 Polaromonas sp.
TGCCATTGGCCTGGGTGCCATCAAGCCGGGCGACGGTTTTATATCACTGGGCACCAGCGGTGTGATATTTTTAACCACTGAAAAATTTGCACCCAACCCCGCCAACGCGGTGCATGCCTTTTGCCATGCGCTGCCCAACGCTTGGCACCAAATGGCAGTCATGCTGTCAGCCGCCAGCTGCCTGCGCTGGGTGACGCAGCTTACAGGCTGTGCTGATGAAGCAGCGCTACTGGCCAAGGTGGCGCAGCTGACTGACCAAGAGCGTGCAGAGGCACCTTTATTTCTACCCTATTTAACAGGCGAGAGAACCCCGCACAACGACGCGCAGGCCACAGGCGTGTTTATGGGCCTGCGCCCATCGCATGGCGCGGCGCACTTGGGCTATGCCGTGATTGAGGGCGTAAGCTTTGGTCTGCTAGACGGCATGAACGCTTTGCGCCAAGCAGGCGGCCAAGCAGAGCAATTGCAACTGGTAGGCGGTGGCTCAAAAAGCCCACTGTGGGTGCAATTGCTAGCCGATACCTTGAACATTCGCATCGCTACCTACAAAGTCAGTAGTGTGGGCGCTGCCTTGGGTGCTGCACGCTTGGGGCAGATGGCCGCTGAGGGCAGCGACGCAGCCGCCGTAAAGCGCATTTGCACGCAGCATGAGGTCGAAAAAGTGTATGCACCCCAAGTGGCGGTGCACGAGGCTTTGATGCCGCGCTATGCCCGCTTCACAGCGTTGTATCGCACGCTGCAGCCAAGTTTTGCGTAAAGCTAAAGGTCTGTGATGTTTAACCAAACAGTGCGCGGAATGTATTGCCTGCGCTGCGGTAGCCGCAAAGTGGTGCGTGGTCACTTGGGCGAAGCTGCGCGGTTTTACCCACTGCGCAGTGTGATCAAGTCGTTTTTAGGCAAACCTGTGCTGCTGCAAAACGAGCACTCGCATGCCTGCATGGACTGCGGCCTGGCCTGGAACGAGGTAGACGCGCAGGCCTTGCGTAAAAACTTGCGCGACTATGGCCTGTCACCGCACAGCACCACAGTCATGCAGGCCGTGCACGGCACTTTGGCCCCTTCTAAAGTGGATATTTCTGTCTAAATAGTGCTGTAGTCCAAGTATTTACTGTTTATTTAGCTACATAATCAATAGCACACATGATGAAGGTATTTGACGCGGTATTGTTCGATTGTGATGGCGTACTGGTAGACAGCGAGCCGATTACCAATGGCGTGTTGCAGGTGATGCTGTCAGAGCTGGGCTGGCGGATGACGGCGCGCGAATGCTTTGCCACCTTTGTCGGCCACGCCGTCATCGACCAAGCGCCGCTGATTAAGGTGGGGCTGTTAGATTATTTTGCAGGCCGCACCTTCAGCGGTATCGAGCAGCCCCGCAACAAACCGCAGCCCGATGTGTATCTGACCGCCGCCAAGGCGCTGGGAGTGCCCATTCAACGCTGTGCTGTGGTGGAAGACACCCCTAACGGTGCCCGCGCAGGTGTGGCTGCAGGAGCCATCGTATTTGGCTACGTGCCTACTGATGGATTCAGCGATAACACTGTTGCACTGCAGGCGGTAGGTGTGCGGCGCTTCTTCGGGGATATGATGGATTTGCCAGATTTGCTAGCCACTGTGGCTTAGATAATCTGTCACAATGCGGTCAATTGACGTTTACGTAAACGTCAATTGTTTTTTCATAATTTGAAATAATGTAAAACAGGTTACAACAGCACCATGCCCGTACTACAGACCCATCTGAACGCCCGATCGGCAGAGTTTCAGGCCAACGCGCAGGCCATGCGCACCGTGGTGGACGACCTGCGTGCCCGCATCGCGCTAACGCAACAAGGTGGCGGCGATGCCGCCCGCGCCAAGCACCTAGCACGTGGCAAGCTGCTGCCGCGCGACCGGGTGAACATGCTGCTAGACCCTGGGACACCCTTTCTAGAAATCGCACCGCTAGCCGCTTTGGGCATGTACCCGGACAAAGACGGCACCGACAGTGCGCCTGCAGCCGGCGTGATCGCAGGCATCGGCCGTGTCAGCGGCATCGACTGCATGATTGTGTGCAACGACGCGACAGTCAAGGGCGGCACCTACTACCCATTGACAGTTAAAAAGCATTTGCGTGCGCAAGAAATTGCGCAGCAAAACCACTTACCTTGCATTTACCTGGTGGATTCGGGCGGTGCTAACTTGCCAAACCAAGACGAGGTCTTTCCAGACCGCGACCACTTTGGCCGTATTTTTTATAACCAAGCGCAGATGAGCGCGCTGGGCATTGGGCAAGTGGCGGTGGTGATGGGCAGCTGCACTGCAGGCGGTGCCTATGTACCTGCGATGAGCGATGAGACGGTGATTGTTAAAAACCAAGGCACTATCTTTTTAGGCGGCCCACCGCTTGTGAAAGCCGCCACAGGCGAGGTGGTCACGTCTGAAGACTTGGGCGGTGGCGATGTGCACACGCGCTTGTCAGGCGTGGCAGACCACTTGGCCAACGACGATACCCATGCTTTAGGTATTGCACGCAATATTGTGCGAAATTTAAAGCCAAATAAGCCTATAGTTCAAGCATTTACTGCTCAAGCAGCTATGCAAAACATAGCGAATCCTAAGTTTGCAGCAGACGAGTTGTATGGTGTGATCCCGGTGGATACGCGCAAACCGTTCGATGTACGCGAGATCATTGCCCGCATTGTGGACGGTAGCGAGTTTGACGAATTCAAAGCCCGCTTTGGCACCACACTAGTCACAGGGTTTGCCAAAATAGAAGGCATGTCGGTGGGCATAATTGCCAACAACGGGATCTTGTTTAGCGAGTCGGCACAAAAAGGCGCGCACTTTATTGAATTGTGCTGTCACCGCAAAATACCCTTGATCTTTTTGCAAAACATCACTGGTTTTATGGTGGGCCGCAAGGTGGAGAACGAAGGCATTGCACGCCACGGTGCCAAGATGGTGACTGCAGTGGCCACCGCCAATGTGCCCAAGTTCACCGTCATCATTGGCGGCAGCTTTGGC
>JAYTMT010000021.1:0-3711 GCA_043728315.1 Polaromonas sp.
GGGCCGCGCGGCGGCGTTGATTGAACACATCAGCGGAAGCTACAGCGGCATCATGGGCTTGCCGATGTTTGAAACCGCGCAAATGCTGCGTACACTTGGGATTAAGACCACCTGACAAACCGGACCTAAAGCCCACCTATGCAGCAAGACATCTTGATCAACTGGAGCCCGCAGGAAACCCGCGTGGCCGTGGTGGAAAACAGCGCGGTGCAAGAACTGCATATTGAACGCACATTGGAGCGTGGCTTGGTGGGCAATGTGTATTTGGGCAAAGTAGCGCGCGTGTTGCCGGGTATGCAGTCAGCCTTTATCGACATTGGCCTGGAGCGCGCCGCGTTCTTGCATGTGGCCGATTTAATGACGGCGTTTAGTCACAACGGTGGACCAAAAGGTGCAGATACTGACGCTGGCAAACCGACGACTCCTACAGTACCGATTGAAAAACAAGTCTTTGAAGGCCAGTCTCTGATGGTGCAGGTGATCAAAGACCCCATCGGCACCAAAGGTGCGCGCCTTTCCACGCAAATCAGCATAGCGGGCAGGCAACTGGTGTTTTTGCCGCAAGACGACCATATTGGCGTGTCGCAAAAAATCCCGGTAGCCCAGCGCGATGCCTTGCGTGCCCGAGTGCAGCAATTGGCGGGAGATGGTGGCGGTGGTTTTATTTTGCGTACCAATGCTGAAGAGGCCAGCGACGCAGAGCTGGACGACGATATTGCGTATTTGCGCAAAGCGTGGACGCGTATCAAAGATGGCTCGGTCAAACTACCCGCCAAATCGGTGCTGCACACCGACCTGAACTTGCTGCAGCGCGTGCTGCGCGACATGGTGAGCGACGATACGCAAAGTATCCGCATCGATTCACGCGAGCAGTTTGACGCGCTGGCTGCTTTTGCCCGTGACTACATGCCCGCCGCCGCAGAAAAGTTGCAGCACTATAAGGGCGAACGCCCGATATTTGATCTGTACAGCATTGATGAAGAGATTGCCAAGGCCCTGGGCCGCAGGGTAGAGCTCAAATCGGGCGGCTATCTGATCATCGACCAAACCGAAGCACTGACGACGGTGGACGTGAACACCGGCGGCTTTGTGGGCGCGCGTAATTTTGACGACACCATTTTCAAAACCAATCTGGAGGCCGCATTGGCCATTGCACGCCAGTTGCGGCTGCGCAATTTGGGCGGCATCATCATCGTTGACTTTATCGACATGACGCGCGAAGACCACCGCGCCCAAGTGCTAGCAGAGTTTCGCAAGCAACTACAGCGCGACCGTGTGAAAACCATGGCGGGCGATTTTTCGCAACTCGGCTTGGTAGAGATGACGCGCAAACGCACCCGCGAATCGCTGGCGCATTTGTTGTGCGAGCCTTGTGCCGTATGCGCTGGCAAAGGCAGCGTGAAAACACCGCGCAGCGTGGCCTACGATATCCTGCGCGAAATTTTGCGAGAGGCGCGCCAGTTCAACCCCAAAGAGTTTCGCGTCGTGGCCGCGCCGCAGGTGATCGAGCTTTTTCTGGATGAAGAAAGCCAGCATCTGGCGGGTCTTTCGGACTTTATCGGCAAGCCCATCTCCTTGCAAGCCGAGGGTGGCGTGAGCCAGGAGCAGTACGATATTGTGCTGATGTGAACGATGGCTGGCCTGCACATTCCCATACTGATGTACCACCAGATAGACGCGCGCCCGGCGCGCGGCACACCGATGCGCGGCCTGGTGGTATCGCCCCAGGCCTTTGCTCGGCAGATGGCGCTATTGCGTGCTTTGGGCTACCAAGGCTTGAGCATGTCAGCACTGATGCCCTATTTGCGCGGCGACAAGCAGGGCAAGGTGTGCGGCATCACGTTTGACGATGGGTATTTGAACAACCTAGAGCACGCCATGCCAGTGCTACAGCGTCAGGGGTTCTCCTCCACATGTTATGTTGTCAGTGGCCAACTAGGTGGCTCGAACGTGTGGGATCACAGCAAGGGCATACTGCCTAAGCCACTGATGCAGACCCACCACCTACGCGCGTGGATTGAGGGCGGGCAAGAGGTGGGCGCGCATACGCGCAGCCATGCAGACCTTACCCGGTTGAATGCTGTGCAGGCGCTGAACGAAATACAAGGCTGCAAAGCTGATCTTGAAGACGCTACTGGCAGCGAGGTCAGCCAGTTTTGTTACCCCTATGGTTTTTACTATCCGTCTTTGGTCGCGCAGGTGCGCCAAGCGGGTTACACCGCAGCGACCACCACGGTACGCGCGCGGGCTACAGCGCAAGACTCCGCTTGGGAGCTGCCCCGTGTGCCTGTGATGGGGTCGGTATGGTTACCGCAGTTTTGGCGCAAAGTAGCGACCGCCTATGAGGATCAGCGCCGTGGACAGTGAGGTACGACCTGATCAGCCTGAACGTCGTTTGAAGGTGGCGGTACTGAACCGGATTTTTTCAGCGACTGGGGGCGGAGCAGAGCGCTACTCGATTGCCTTGATTGAGCAATTGGCGGCCAGGCATGAGATCCATGTGTTTGCACAAGAGATTAACCACGCGTGGCCAGGAGTGACTTACCATGTGATCAGCGGTTGGTTTAAAAAACCGCGTTGGCTCAACCAGCTGTGGTACGCCTACGCCACTTGGCGCGCGACGCGGCAGGGTTTTGATATCGTTCATTCGCATGAAAATGTGTGGCACGGGCAGGTGCAAACCATCCACGTCAAAACTGTGAGGCGCAGTTTGTTCGATGGGCGAGAAGGTTGGAGGCGTGCACTGCGCTGGCTCAAAATTGCACTCAGCCCCAGGCTCATCACCTACCTGGCGCTAGAGCGGGTACGCATGTCGCCTAGCCCAGGTGTCGCCATCGTGCCTGTGTCCCAAGCCTTGCAGGACGAGCTAGCTGCCCAGTACCCCCAAGCACAAACCCATCTGAGCGTGATAACGCCAGGCGTGGCTTTGCCTGTGCATACGACTGACCGGGAGCAGGCCCGTCGTTTGTTAGGTCTGCCCACGGAGGGGCACTACGTGCTTTTTGTCGCCAATGATTATGCTCGCAAAGGTTTATCGACTTTGCTGGAGGCCATGCAAGGCATGGACGGCGTGCGTCTTCTGGTGGTTGGGCATCCTGGTCAGGCAGAGCACTACCAAACCGTCGCGCGTACCTTGGGGGTGCAAGAATGGGTGCATTTTCTGGGCTCTTTGCAGGAGATGGGCCCTGCATACTATGCCGCCAATGTGCTGGCGCATCCTACTTTGGAAGACAGCTTTGCCATGGTGGTGCTAGAGGCGATGGCGCACGGCTTACCTGTGGTCGTGAGCAGTGGGGCTTACTGCGGGATATCGTCTTTGCTCATCAACAATGCCGATGCGTTGATCTTGCAGCAGCCGCAGGATGCCAATGCGCTGCGGCAAGCCCTGTCGCGGGTATTGGGCGATACAACACTGGGTAATGCTCTGCGCCAGGCGGGCGTGATATTTGCCAGTCAGCATTCTTGGCAGCATGCTGCGCAAGCTTACGAACGAATGTACATGCAGTTGGCCAAGTCTTAGTGACGCTCCGGCGAACCCGTGCGTTAAGCCACTAGCTTGAAGTGCTTTTTGCTGAAATCCAAACCCGTTAAGCCCTCTATTTTTTTAGACAAACGGTATTTTTTCTCTTTAGGTGTGAGCTTGTAATCAGGGTTGAACACCAAGCTGGTTTCTGCCTCGTGGGCAATCCAGTGCGCCATCACAGCGGGGTG
>JAYTMT010000022.1:0-22806 GCA_043728315.1 Polaromonas sp.
CCCGCTGCTGCCGAGCTGGATGGTCTTGTGCGCAGTGCCCCGGCTGAGCGCCTGCGCGTCGGTATTCGCGCAGATGAACTCGACGCCCTGCACGCCGCAATCGATCATGTGCCCGACCGCATTGCCGCCGCCGCCGCCCACGCCGATCACCTTGATTTGCGTACCCTGGTTGAATTCCTCGATCTCAATCATTTCGATGGGCATTTGGAGCCTCCTGTAAATTGGTTGCAGTTGCTAAAAACTTGGAAATTTTTTATTGGTTTGCGGAAATTTTTCATGAAGGCGGGTCTGCCCCGCCGCAATGGCTGTTGCGTGAAGAACGCCCGACAAAATTGGTGAATCTGTTCATCAGAAATTCCCCACAAACCAGTCTTTGACCCGACCAAATGCGGTATGAACGCTGCCCGCTTTTTGCGACACCTTGTAGCCCCGCATGCGCGCCAGGCGGGCCTCTTCCAGCAGGCCCATCACCGTAGCGGCGCGCGCCTGCGCCACCATGTCGGACAAGGCGCTGGAGTAACGCGGCAGACCGCGTCGCACCGGCTTTAAAAAGATGTCTTCACCGAGTTCGATCATTCCGGGCATGACGGCACTGCCGCCGGTGATCACGATGCCCGATGACAGCACTTCCTCATAGCCCGACTCGCGAATGACCTGCTGCACCAGCGAAAAAATTTCCTCCACACGCGGCTCGATCACACCCGCCAGCGCCTGCTTGCTCAGCATGCGCGGACCACGATCACCCAGCCCCGGCACCTCGACCTGCGTGTCGGGGTCGGCCAGCAATTGCTTGGCATAACCGCTTTCGACCTTGATGTCTTCGGCGTCTTTGGTGGGTGTGCGCAGCGCCATGGCGATGTCACTTGTAATCAGGTCACCCGCAATCGGTATGACGGCTGTATGGCGAATAGCGCCACCAGTGAAAATTGCCACATCTGTAGTGCCCGCACCAATGTCCACCAATGCAACACCAAGGTCGCGTTCGTCTTGGGTAAGCACAGCTTGGCTGGATGCCAATGGATTCAAAAGCAGTTGTTCCACATCTAAACCGCAGCGCCGCACACATTTGATGATGTTTTCTGCCGCACTTTGTGCGCCCGTGACAATATGAATTTTTGCATCCAAACGTATGCCACTCATACCAATCGGTTCACGCACTTCTTGCCCGTCAATAATAAATTCCTGAGGCTCCACTAAAAGCAAGCGTTGGTCGGTAGATATGTTGATCGCTTTGGCATTTTCCATCACCCGAGCCACATCGGCAGCGGTTACCTCGCGGTCCTTAATCGCTACCATGCCACTTGAATTCATGCCTCGTATGTGGCTGCCGGTTATGCCCGTGTATACCCGTGCGATTTTGCAATCAGCCATCAACTCGGCTTCTTTAAGCGCCTGCTGAATAGACTGCACGGTAGCGTCAATATTGACCACCACCCCACGCTTGAGCCCGTTGCTGGGTGCAACACCGAGCCCCACCAAGCGCAGGTCACCGCCAGCTTGCACCTCGGCCACCACCACCATCACCTTGGATGTACCTATATCCAAACCCACCACAATGTCTTTGTATTCTTTTGCCATATTTTTAAACCTATTTTTTAATGGCCTGCGTGTCCAATGTGCCAAGCCCACGCACACGAATGGCATATGCGTTGTTATGGCGCAAATCTGCAGACTCCAAACTTTCTAAACTTGGCCTGCCAAGTGCCGATGCAGCTTGGGTATAGGTGTCTAGAAAATTGCGCACGCGCACCTGCACTTCTGTTTCGCTGCCACGCCCAAGCTCAAGCCCAGCACCACTGTCAAGTTGCAGCTGCCAGCTGCCACGTCCAGATAGCTCTAGTTTTTCAATGCCTATGTCTTTTTGGTTGAACAATGGTGCTAGCGATTGGTACATAGCCAATACATTTCCCGACATGTTCTCAGGCCCTGTCAATCGCGGAAGTTCTTGCGTCTCAAGATCTCCCACATTGGCATCAAACACCTCCCCAAAATGGTTGATTAACTTAGTTTCGCTCTCTGAACCCCAATACGCCACACTGCGGTGCTCCTCAAGCGTGACACGCAAATGGTTAGGGAACTCTCTTTGGACTATTGCTCGCCGTACCCACGGCACAGACTCAAAGACGGTTTTTGTTTGCGCCAAATCCATGGTGAAAAAATTACCTTTGAGACGTGAAGCCACGTTTGCACGCAACGTAAATGCGTTGTTGTAGTTCGTATCGCCCAGCACGGTAATACTGCGCAAATTGAAACTACTGTGCCTCGCTACAGCCCAAAGAGCCATAGAGACCAGCATGGCCAGCACCAACATGCCCAGTACCTGCGTAGCAAAATGCATCAAGCGTACATCCTGCGGCATCGGCATATCGCGGCTTTGCATCAGACGTTCTCCTCCAGCGTGGTCATCAGAATGTTTAAGCAAAGTTGCTCATAACTGATGCCACTGGCGCGTGCAGACATAGGCACTAAAGAATGGCTGGTCATACCCGGAGAGGTATTTATTTCTAGCAAATAGGGCTTGCGTGTAGCCGCATCTATCATGACATCGGCGCGCGCCCAGCCCTCGCAGCCTAGGCTTTGGAATGCCTTCAGTACAAGGGCTTGAATGGCCTCTTCTTCGCCAATTGGTAGACCGCAAGGCACCAGATATTGGGTGTCATTTCCGAAATATTTATTATGGTAGTCGTAATTGCCTTCTGGCGCCACAATGCGTATCACGGGAAGTGCACGCGCATTTTGGCCCAACCCAATCACAGGGCAAGTCACCTCGTCGCCCGCAATGAACTGCTCGCACAACACGCTGTCATCCAGCGAAGTGGCTAAAGTGTAGGCACGCGCTGCCTCACCCCTGCTTTGCATTTTTGTCAAACCAATAGTTGAACCTTCGCGTGCTGGCTTTACTATCATAGGAGCACCAAGCGCTTCAAATGCCTGCTCAGTTTCTGCCGCGCTATGCACTTCTTTCCACCCTGGGGTTGGAAGTCCATCGGCGCGCCAGATGCGCTTAGTCATTATCTTGTCCATAGCAATAGAGGATGCCATCACGCCTGAGCCCGTATAGGGTATGTCCAACAGCTCCAGCGCGCCTTGTACTGAACCATCCTCGCCATAGCGGCCGTGCAAGGCTATGAAGCAACGTGCAAAACCCTCTTTTTTCAATTCACTCAAATCGCGGTGCAATGGGTCAAAAGCATGCGCATCAACTCCTGATGATTGCAAGGCTTTCAAGACCCCGTCCCCAGACATCAAAGACACCTCACGCTCGGCCGAGCGTCCGCCAAAAAGCACGGCGACCTTGCCCAACCGCTGTACGTCACCAGCCGTGTTAGAAATATTACCAGGTGTAGTCATCTTGAAATATCTTGTATATGCTCTTATTTTAGTAGCATTTTTGTCAATTTTGCACCGAGCGTTCCAATCGTTCCTGCGCCCATGCACAAAACCACGTCTCCGGCTAAGGCGGTATCCATGATTGCTTGTGGCATGGCATCAATGTCGTCGACAAAATGCGGCTCAATTTTTCCTGCGATGCGCAAAGCGCGCGCCAAAGATCGCCCATCTGCAGCCACTATGGGGGCTTCACCAGCCGCATAGACTTCAGCAAGCAAGACCACATCCGCCAATTGCATGACCTTTACGAAATCCTCAAAACAATCGCGCGTACGGGTGTAGCGGTGCGGCTGAAAAGCCAAAACCAATCTGCGCCCAGCAAATGCGCCGCGCGCAGCGGCAAGGGTGGCCGCCATCTCTACTGGATGGTGTCCGTAATCGTCCACCATGGTAAATACACCTCCAGTTTTGGTAGGCATGTCTCCATAGGACTGGAAGCGCCGCCCCACACCTTTGAAATCCTCAAGTGCTTGGGCAATAGCTGCATCGTCTACATCTAGCTCGGTAGCTACCGCTATGGCTGCCAACGCATTGCGGACATTGTGCTCGCCCGCAAGGTTGAGCCGTATATTCAAATCTTTGAGGGTAACGCCATTTTTTCGTTTGACAGTAAAGTGCATTTGCGCTCCAACAGCGCGCACATCCACAGCCCTTATTTGTGCCAACTCTGACATACCATAGCTAGTTACAGGCCTCGAGAGTCTGGGAATAATGCTCTGAACAGCAGCATCGTCTACACACAAAATTGCGGCACCATAAAAAGGCATTTTGTGTAAAAATTCTACAAAAGCGGATTTCAAACGCTCAAAATCATGGCCATAGGTTTCCATATGGTCAGCGTCAATATTGGTAACCACCGCCATAGTAGGCAGCAAATTCAAAAACGATGCATCTGACTCGTCAGCTTCCACCACGATATGTGCACCAGATCCGAGTTTGGCATTGGCCCCAGCACTGTTGAGACGGCCACCAATCACAAATGTAGGGTCTAAGCCACCTTGGGCCAGTACGCTGGCTACCAACGACGTAGTAGTGGTTTTGCCATGTGTTCCTGCAATTGCAATGCCTTGTTTGAGGCGCATCAGCTCCGCTAACATGACAGCACGTGGCACCACTGGAATTGACTTGCTACGTGCAGCCAACACTTCGGGGTTGTCCGCTTTAACTGCTGTAGATGTCACAATGCAATCCGCTGATGCAATGTTGCTTGCAACATGCCCCAGCATTGTGCGTACACCCAGCGTGCTTAAGCGCTTTAGAGCAGCGGAATCACTCATGTCGCTGCCAGAGACTGTGTAGCCAAGGTTAAACAAAACTTCAGCTATGCCGCTCATGCCACTGCCACCAATGCCTATGAAGTGGATATGTTTGATGGCGTGTTTCATGCCGCAAGCCCCTCGCATATTTGCACCAACTCTTCAGTTGCGTTTGTTTTTCGCATTTTATGAGCCAAATGTCCTCTAGAAATCGTCATGAATCGCTCCGTATTTTGTAGCAAATTTGCCAATATCTCAACGGTCAACTGTTCCTGCGGCAGCAACCATGCTGCACCGAAATCGCTTAGAAAGCGTGCATTTTTTGTTTGATGGTCATCTACAGCAAAAGGAAAGGGAACGAATACTGCGGCGGCGCCGATGGCTGCAATTTCTGTGACAGTACTAGCGCCAGATCGGCACACTATCAAATCGGCATTTGCCATTGCACAAGCCATGTCATCGATAAACGGCAGTACTGCGGCCTCAACTCCAGTTTGCGCATAGTTTTTTTGCAGTGCTTCAATATGCGCATGCCCGCTTTGGTGCGTCACTGTAGGGCGCTTGTTTAGCGGTATGGATGCCAGCGCCAATGGCACAATTTCATTGAGCGCTTTCGCGCCTAAACTTCCCCCCACAACAAGCAAGCGAAGCGGGCCAGTGCGACATTCTGCGCGTACATCGGGTGCATCTTGCGCCAGAAATTCACGGCGCAGCGGATTGCCCACCCAAAGCGCATTTTTAATGACATCAGGAAATGCGGTTGCAACCTTGTCAGCCACTCTCGCCAATAAGCGATTGGCCATCCCAGCAACTGAGTTTTGCTCGTGCACTACTAAATTTCGACCTAATATTTTGGCAGCCACACCCACTGGGAAGCTGATATATCCGCCAAACACTACCACCACAGAGGGTTTCACTTTGCGAATCAAGGCTGCGCTTTGCCAAAAGGCGCGGATCATGTTTAACGGCAAAAGCAATAAACTAGCCAAGCCCTTACCTCTGACGCCAGAAAAATCAATGGCATGAAACGAGAAGCCATAACTAGGTACTAATTTGCTCTCCATACTCGGGCTGCTCACAGCACCACGCCCACCCGCCCACTGCACACCCCAACCTTTGAGTTTCAAAGATTGCGCCACAGCCAAACCGGGGAAAATATGTCCCCCAGTTCCACCCGCCACGATCAGTGCACTCTTCATATGCGCGCTCCCCGCATCTTGAACTTGTTTTCAAAATCTACACGAAGCACTACTGCAAGCGCAATTAAATTCATCAGTATTGCAGATCCACCATAACTCATGAGTGGCAGAGTCAAGCCTTTAGTGGGAAGCGCCCCCAGATTCACCCCCATATTGATGAAGGTTTGGAAACCCATCCAAACGCCCACACCCTGCGCAACCAAGCCAGCGAATAAACACTCTAGGGCAATCGCTTGGCGACCAATGTGCATGATGCGTCTGATCATCCAAAAAAACAATAGCATCACACTGAGAACACCTATCAGACCGAGTTCCTCGCCTATGACAGCCAATAAAAAATCGGTATGCGCTTCTGGCAACCAATGCAGTTTTTCAACGCTACCACCCAAGCCCACGCCAAATATTTCTCCGCGACCAAACGCAATCAGCGAGTGAGACAGCTGGTAACCCTTGCCCAATGCGTGTTTTTCGCTCCAAGGGTCAAGGTAAGCAAAAATACGCTCCCTGCGCCAGTCACTCAATGCCACCATGAGTCCAAATGCAACCACCATCACAGCAGCGATCAGAAAAAACATACGCGCATTGACACCGCCTAAAAACAGAATGCCCATCGCAATCACGGCAATCACCATGAAAGCACCCATATCAGGCTCAGCCAATAGCAGTAGCCCGACTATCGCAACCGCCACAGCCATTGGCAGTACTGCGCGGAAAAACTTCTCCTTCACATCCATTTTGCGCACCATATAGTCTGCTGCATACAGAAGTACTGCAAACTTTGCCAATTCAGAGGGTTGGAAATTCATCACTCCCAATGCTATCCAACGCCTAGCGCCATTGACACCTTTTCCTATGAATGGCATCAGCACAGCTATCAACAAAATCAACGAAAGTACAAATAGCCATGGTGCATATTTTTTCCATATTTCAATAGGAATTTGAAATGCAATACACGCGCCCAGCACACCCACACAGAGCGAGAGCATATGCCGGGTCAAAAAATGCGTGTGCGCATAGCGCGCGAATTTTGGATTGTCTGGCATCGCAACTGAGGCAGAATACACCATCACTAGACCGAACGCCAATAGTGCAACCGTTACCCAAAGCAAGGCTGCATCGATGCCCTGAGCCTGTCCAGACCGTGCAGGTGTGTTGGAAAATCCAACATTATCTAGGCGTACTGGCAGTGCCTCAATCGCATTCACCATGGGCCTAGAACCAAGCGCTGAAAACGGCCACAGCATAGCCATACGCGAAAGCAGTGAAGTTGCAATTGCTGTCACGCAAGCGCCCCCATGCTTTGCCCGGCATCTAATGCGCGCTTATTTACAGCCTCGCAAAATACCTGGGCTCTGTGCTCGTAATTGCGAAACATATCTAAACTGGCGCATGCGGGTGAGAGCAATACCGCATCGCCTGAACGAGCGCTTAAAGCGGCTGCGTCGACAGCCTCCTCAAGTGAGCTTGCATGTGATACAGTGATTTCTTGTGCAATTGAGCCCTCAAGACTCTGGCGAATCAGCGCAGCATCGCGTCCAATCAGAACCACAGCACGTGCATACCGCGACAATGGTGGTGCTAACGGAGAAAAGTTCTGCCCCTTGCCATCACCACCCAAAATGACGACCAACTTGCGATCAGCACCCAAACCATTGAGCGCTGCCACGGTTGCCCCTACATTTGTGCCCTTGCTGTCGTCAAAATACTCCACCCCATCAATGCAGGCGACTGACTGCACACGGTGAGGCTCGCCTTTGTACTCGCGCAAGCCGTAGAGCATTTCAGACAAGCTAGCTTCTACTGTAGTGGCAAGCGCCAGCGCTGCTAACGCGTTTAAAGCATTGTGTTGTCCACGCAGCCGCAGAGCATCGCAGGGCATGAGGCGTTGGATGTAAATCTCTTGCTCTGCGCCACGCTTGCGTTTGATTGTTTCATCTGCTTGGCTGGCCCGCACCAGCCATTGCATGCCGTTTTGCGATTGAATGCCAAAATCACCCGGTCGTGAGGGCATATCAGAACCAAATAGGCGTATTTCGCGTGCTGAGGTTTTGTCTTTTTTTACTTTAACTGGGGGCAATCCCATCTCTGCAACAGTTGCATCATCGCGGTTAAGCACCATCAGTGCTTGGTTGCCAAATACCCGTTTTTTACTCTGAACATAGTTTTCTATACCACCATGCCAATCCAAATGGTCTTCTGAGATGTTCAGGACTGTTGCAGCATGGGGTTCAAAATTTGATACGCCTTCGAGTTGAAAGCTTGACAATTCTAATACCCATACTTGGGGTAATGTACCTTCTTGATTATGCGTAGACAAAGTATCCAACATACTCGGCCCAATATTACCCGCCATAACCACAGACTTGCCTGCGCGCTGCAGCAGTAAAGTCGTCAATGCAGTGACTGTTGTTTTGCCATTTGTTCCAGTAATTGCGAGTATTGAGGGGCAATAGCCAGATGCGACACGCAGCTCTTCTATCGCCATTGAGAACACACTTAACTCACCCAATATCAGCGTTGTGTCTGGGTTGAGTGCTTCTGAAAAAGCAGAGATTTCCTGTGGGCTAAGTCCTGGGCTTTTCAATACATAGTGCAAATCGCGGTTGCTAAAAAGTCTTGAGTCAAACAAGGAATGGATGAATTCCACTCCTGGCAGCTGGCTATTTAGCTCAGTGAGCTTTGGTGGTTGCGCACGCGAATCCACGACACAGACATGCGCTCCAGCTGCATGCGCCCAGCGCGCCATCGCCAAGCCAGAGATGCCTAAGCCTAGCACCATGACGTTTTTATCTTTGAACGCTTGCATCGACTTATCTCAACTTCAAAGTTGACAAGCCAACTAAGCACAGCAGCATCGTAATGATCCAAAAACGAACCACTACTTGTGTCTCTTTCCACCCAGATTTTTCAAAGTGGTGGTGCAGAGGCGCCATTTTCAAAATACGTCGCCCTTCGCCGTACTTTTTCTTGGTGTACTTGAAGTATGTCACTTGCAGCATGACAGACAAAGCTTCTACAACAAAAATTCCGCCCATCATTGCCAGAACAATTTCTTGGCGAACTATGACTGCGATGGTTCCTAGCGCAGCCCCTAGAGCCAATGCACCCACATCACCCATGAATACCTGCGCCGGATGTGCGTTAAACCATAAAAATGCCAAGCCAGCTCCCGCCATTGCTGCACAGAAAATCAGTAATTCGCCTGATCCGGGGATATAGGGCAAGAATAAATATTTTGAGTAGTTGGCATTGCCTGTTACATAAGCAAAAACACCCAAAGCAGAACCCACCATCACCACGGGCATAATGGCCAAGCCATCCAATCCATCTGTCAAATTCACTGCATTGCTTGAGCCAACTATCACCAAGTAGGTCAAAATAACAAAACCAAAAACTCCCAACGGGTAATTGATCTCTTTGAAGAATGGCACCATTAAGCCTGCTTTGGGAGGCAGATTCACATCAAATCCCGACTGAACCCACTTGTAAAACAATTCAACCACTCGCAAATTGTTGCTCTCTGAAATGCTAAACACCAAATACAGTGCAGCAATCAATCCAATGATTGATTGCCACATGTACTTTTCTTTACTGGGCATGCCCTCGGGGTCTTTGTTAACTACTTTTCGCCAATCATCAGCCCAGCCGATTGCCCCAAAACCTATGGTTACCAAAAGCACAATCCACACAAAACGATTACTCCACTCAAACCAAAGCAGCGTAGAGACTGTGATTGACAATAAAACCAGTACGCCACCCATGGTTGGCGTGCCACTTTTGGACAAGTGCGATTGCATTGCATAGCCGCGAATGGGTTGGCCAATTTTCAAAGCCGTTAATCGCCTGATTACAAAGGGACCCAAAAACAGACCAATTAACAACGATGTCATTGCGGCCATCACTGCGCGAAATGTCAAGTATTGGAACACACGAAAGAATCCAAACTCTGGGGATATAGACTGTAACCACGCTGCTAAATTAATGAGCATTTGAATCCTCCTTTTTATTGTTTTTTGAGTGTTCAAGCAAGGCATCCACTACACGTTCCATTTTCATGAAACGTGAACCTTTCACCAAGATGCTTCTGTAGCTAGGCATCTGGGACACTACTGCATCCACCAAGGACTCCACACCGCCAATATGGCGTCCCCCAGGAAAGGTGGCAGCGCAATACCGCATCAACTCTCCACTGCAAAGCAAGTGTTCAATTCCACGCTCAACCGCGTACTCTCCAACTTCGGCGTGGAACTCAGGCCCTTGCTCGCCCACCTCACCCATGTCCCCCAGCACCAGCAAATGCGGGCCAGGTAACTCAGCCAACATATCTATCGCTGCAATGACAGAGTCTGGGTTGGCGTTGTAGCTGTCATCTATTAGCGTGTAAGAGCGTTCAGAATGAGACAGCAGGTATGCACGCGAACGGCCCTTAACCGGTTCGAATGCTTCGATCCCCATTGCAACCAACGGCAATGGCACGCCTACCGCCAATGCACAGCTTATTACCGCAAGTGCATTTTTAACGTTGTGCCTGCCTGCTACTGCCAATCTGAATGAGAGGGATCCAGCAGGTGTTGCAGCATGCACCCGCCAAGCATCGCCGTCCCACTCGCTTCTGGCAGTGACATCTGCTGCGCCATACAACGCGTAGGTGATCACATGCCTTGCGCCAGCTAACTCACGCCATACAGCCGTATAAGCATCGTCCGCTGGAAATACAGCTACTCCATCGGCAGGCAAAACAGCAAAAACACTGGCGTTTTCTAGCGCTACCGCTTCCACAGTGTGCATGAACTCTAAGTGTTCTCGCTGCGCGTTGTTCACCAAGGCCACGGTCGGTTGTGCGATTGCAGCAAGGTATGCAATTTCGCCAGGATGGTTCATTCCCAACTCTACGACTGCAGCTTCGTGCTCAGCCCTCAGGCCTAAGAGCGTCAACGGAACACCAATATCATTGTTCAAATTGCCTTTGGTGGCCCATGCCAACTCTTGTTTCCATACTTTAAGCACCGATCCAAGCATTTGGGTAACTGTGGTTTTGCCATTACTGCCTGTGACAGCTACCAACGGCAGGGTAAATTGTGCACGCCAACATGTTGCAAGTTCACCCAGTGCAAGCCTTGTGTCCGCCACCTCTAGTCCAGATAATTCTGCTTGATTTAAGCCACCATGTGCTATTGCTGCTGCGGCTCCCGATACTTTAGCTTGCGGTAAAAACAGTTCTGCATTAAATTTTTCACCCTTCAAAGCAACAAATAGATCCCCACCTGCAAGGCTTCGCGTATCAGTGTGCACACGATGAATTTGAACCAGAGGATTACCTACTAGCTTTGAATTTGGCAACCACGAGTGGGCTTGCGCGAGCGTCATCATAGTGTGTATCCCGTTTGCAAAAACGCACGACGCACGTGTTCAGCATCTATAAATGGTATCTTTTTACCCGCTACTTCTTGGTAGTCTTCGTGGCCTTTTCCTGCTACCAAAATCACATCGTGCGGTTGCGCCTGTGACACTGCGTAGGCTATAGCCAAGGCACGGTCTGTTTGCACATGCACTTGTTTACCCGGTGTCATTCCTAGCATTACCTGCGCTGCGATCTTTTCTGGCGCTTCATTGCGCGGGTTATCACTGGTTAGCACCACTTGGTCGGCGTGCATCTGCGCCATATGCCCCATCAGCGCGCGCTTGCTTGTATCACGGTTACCACCGCAACCAAACAAACACCATAAACGACCACCGCGTAGCTCAGCCAATTCATGCAAAGCTTGCAATGCCTTCGCTAATGCATCTGGCGTATGGGCATAGTCCACCACTGCCAACGGACTATTTACAAACTCAATGCATTGCATACGACCAGGAACTGAGGACAAATCTCTACAAGCATCTACGGCCTGCTCCAACGAAATACCAAGTGCGCGCATGCTGGCGATAACGCAAAGCACATTGGACACGTTGTATTCCCCAATCAAATGGGTTTGCAAGCGAATCTCAGTGTGGTTTTCATGCACTACAAAACCAAGACCCTTATTTGCATACACTAGCTCAGATGCGCGCAGCCTTGCTTGCCCCTTGATCGAGACTGTCCACAAATCTAATCCACTTGATATTAGGGATTGCGCCAGCGTGACTCCTTTGGCATCATCGACATTCACTACTGTAGCAAGCAAACCTTTCCATGCAAACAGCTCTTGTTTGCATGCCCAATACGCTTGCATGCTCCCGTGGTAGTCCAGATGGTCTTGGGTGAAGTTGGTAAAGACCGCAACCTTGATGTGAGTGCCATCAAGCCTTCGCTCCGCAACCCCAATGCTCGATGCCTCTAGCACACAAGTGCTAGCTCCCTGATTTTTCATGTTAGCAAACGCTTCTTGCAACAGAACGGGGTCTGGCGTAGTCAATCCGTTGTGTGTGACCTGCGGCACTTGGTCGCTTACTGCCATCCCAATACCAAGTGTTCCGACCAGACCACAAGCTTTGCCATATGCTTTGGCTATAGCCTGTGACAGCAACCATGCGGTTGTGGTTTTACCGTTCGTACCTGTAACTGCGATAAGGTTTAAATCTTGGCTGGGATGTGAAAAATATTCTGCAGCAATCAAGCCAGTAGCCAATTTAAGCCCAGGGTATAAAGCAACTCTGGAATCTTGAAAATTGAACGCCCCGCTGCCTTCGGCCTCAACCAGACATGCCTTAGCTCCTGCAGCAAGCGCTGCAGCCACATGGCTTCGGCCATCAGTGGCAGCACCTGGCCAAGCGATGAAACCATCGCCAACGCTAACTTTGCGACTGTCAGTTTGCAAGCGCACAAGTCCAAGCCCACGCAACCAACCGCATGCCTGCGCTGGTGTATGCAGCGTCAAAATTTCAGAGCTTGAATCGGTCAAAACGATTCCTCCTCGGCTTTGACAACAATTTGCGGCTTCACCGCCATGTCAGGCTGAATGCCTAGCATTCGCAGTGTTTGAGCCACCGTTTCGCTGAACACAGGAGCAGCCACGTCGCCGCCGTAGAATTTTCCGTTGTTTGGCTCATCAATCATGACGGCAACAGCAATGCGTGGGTTCTCAATAGGGGCAATGCCTACAAACCAGCTGCGGTATTTTTTATCGGCGTAACCTTTGCCCTCCTGCTTGCGTGCAGTGCCGGTTTTACCGCCTACTGAATAACCCATGGTTTGGGCTTTAGGTCCTGTTCCACCCTCTCCAGTGGCCAATTGCAGCATATGCCGCACAGCCTTGGCGCTCTTGGGACTCATCACACGCACGCCGGCAACGGCATCAGTGCTTTTTAGCATTGTGACGGGGACTAACTCACCGTCGCGGGCAAAAACGCTGTATGAGCGCGCAAGCTGAAACAAGCTGGTTGACAAGCCATACCCATAGCTCATAGTAGCTTGCTCAATCGGACGCCAAGTTTTGTGGGCGCGCAATTTACCACTGACTACACCGGGAAATGGCAATTGCGGCTTTTGCCCAAAGCCCACTTGGCTGTACATGTCCCACATGTCACGTGGCTGCATTTGCATGGCGAGTTTAACTGTGCCTACATTGCTTGATTTTTGTATCACCCCATTGACTGTTAAGACACCATAAGGGTGCGCATCCGAGATAGTGGAGCCGGCAATTGTGATGCGCCCAGGGGCAGTTTGGATCAGTGTTTCTGGGGTTGCCAAGCCCTTCTCCAACGCTAGTGCCGCAATAAACGGCTTCATGGTAGAGCCCGGCTCGAAGGTGTCCACCAGTGCGCGGTTGCGCATTTGCGATGTAGCCACATTTTGGCGGCGATTAGGCGCATAACTTGGGTAATTAGCTAGCGCCAACACCTCGCCCGTGAGTGTATCTATCACTACAACACTGCCCGCCTTGGCTTTGTGCTCAATCACAGCATCGCGCAATTTTTGATAGGCAAAAAATTGTACCTTGCTGTCTACAGACAATTGCAAATCTTTGCCATCTGCTGGTGGCACTTGATCGCCCACATCTTCCACCACGCGCCCTAAGCGGTCTTTGATGACTCGGCGCGAACCAGTGCGTCCGCCTAGCTCTTTGTTAAATGCAAGCTCTATGCCCTCTTGGCCAGAATCTTCTATATTGGTAAAGCCCACCACATGCGCCGCCGCTTCGCCTTCTGGGTATTGGCGTCGGTACTCCTTGCGTTGGTACACTCCTTTTACGCCCAGCGCGGCAATTTGCAAGGCCACAGTTTCATCTATTTGGCGTTTTAACCAAACAAAATTTTTGTCTTCGTCAGACAACTTTTTATTGAGCTCTGCCATTGGCATATCTAATAGCTTGGCCAATTGCGCCAGTTTGACTTTGTCCTGTTCCACATCTTCTGGAATCGCCCAAACGCTAGGCACAGGCACGCTCGATGCCAAGATCAAACCGTTGCGGTCTAGTATGCGGCCACGGTTCGCTGGGAGCTCTAGCGTTCGAGTGAAACGAACCTCGCCCTGTCGTTGGTAAAAATCGTTGTTAAACACCTGCACATATGCCGCTCTGCTGGCCAAGCCAGTGAAAGACAAGGCAATCATGGCCACAATTAGTTTACTGCGCCAAAGCGGTGTCTTGCTGGCCAGCAGTGGGCTCATGCCATAGTTCACGCTTTTGGTCATGGTTTGACTCTTTGCATATTGTTTTGCTCAGCACTTGCGCTGCGTGCAGGTAACTTTGCATACTGCGTGATCGCAGGACTTGCCGTGCGCATTTGCAATTGCTCTTTGGCAATTTTTTCGATCCGCAGTGGTGTCGCTTGCGCACGCTTGTCCACATCAAGGCGTTCACGCTCGGTTTCTAGTTTGCGCGATTCATTGCTTGCTTTTTCTAATTCCACAAAGACGCGCCTTGACTCGTATTGCGTCCGCACCAAATACATCGCGCTGGCAACCACGGCAAATAGCAAAACGATATTCAGGCGCGTCATGTCGCCACCTCGGTGCGCAATGCCACGCGCATGGTGGCGCTTCTAGCCCTAGGGTTCAAAGACACTTCTGCTTGGCTTGGTTTGCTGCGCGAGACAGCTTGTAGCCTCATCTGCGCAGTGGTTTGCAGCATCCAAGCAGGAGAGCGCCGATCTACTTCTTCGCGGCTGTTTTTCGCAATGAACTGCTTGACGATGCGGTCTTCCAAGGAATGGAAGCTGATTACGACCAAGCGTCCACCCGGCTTTAGAACTTGCAGTGAGGCTTGCAGCGCTTGCTCCAACTCCTCAAGTTCAGCATTGATAAAAATTCGCAAAGCCTGAAAAGTGCGGGTTGCGGGGTCTTGCCCCTGCTCACGCGTTTTAACCACACTAGCCACTAATTTCGCCAATTCTAACGTGCGCTGCAAAGGGCCGTGCTGCTCACGATGGGCCACAATTGCTTTGGCGATAGGGGCAGCAAATCGCTCTTCACCATAATCACGGATGACCTTGGCCATGGCATCAGCCGAAGCAATGGCTAGCCACTGTGCAGCACTTTGCCCACGCGAGGTATCCATGCGCATGTCCAAGGGTCCGTCACGCCGAAAGCTAAAACCGCGCTGTGCATCGTCGATTTGCGGTGAACTCACACCAACGTCTAACAGCAAGCCGTCAAGCTTGCCCGCGCTGGCCTCCTGCAAATGTGCAAAGCCTTGGTGCACAATTTTAAATCGGGGGTCTTGGACAGTTTGCGCGGCTTCAACAGCCTCCAAGTCCTTGTCAAGCGCGGTTAAACGGCCATGGCTTGACAGGCGCGAGAGTAGCAAACGCGAATGCCCTCCTCGGCCATAGGTGGCATCCATGTAATGCCCATCTGGCGAACCCAGCAAAGCATCCACTGCTTCGTCCAGCATCACAGTAATGTGTTGGCCTGTGGTTTGCATGCCGCTGGCCTTAAAAGCTAAAGTCCTGCAGCGCTGCAGGTGTGCCAGCAGCTAAGCCTTTGGCCTCGTCAGTCGCGTAGGTGTCTTTGTCCCACAACTCAAAGTGGCTGCCCATGCCGATAAGCATGGTTTCTTTGCTGATGCCCGTGGCGGCGCGAAGTTCTGGAGAAATCAAAATTCGCCCTGTGCCGTCTAACTCTGCATCCATGGCACTGCCCAAATACACCCGTTTGTGCCAGCGCGCTGACATAGGCAAGGCGGCTATGCGTTCACTGAATTTGTCCCACTCAGGTCTTGGGAATATCAGGACACAGCCATCAGGATCGCGCGTCATAGTCACACAGCCAGCCGCAACCGCCTGAAGCATCTCACGATGCCGCGTAGGCACCGAGAGACGGCCTTTGGTATCGAGCGAGGTTGCGGAAACGCCTTTGAACATGGGAATATTGGTTTAAAAACGGATGAAATACCCACTTTTTTGCATTATCTCCCACTGTAGCAGCAATCAGATCGTTTGCAACATCTTTGTGCGAAAAAATTTCAATTAAATCAAAGACTTACGCTCGATGAGACCAGCATAAAGGAAAATGAAAAAGTCCTTTAAATTGAAGGACTTAGAGCGAACATTGAAAGTGACAAATCTGCAATTTAGAGATGAAATACAGCCTAAACTGTATCTAAGCACAGATGCTAATTGGTGCGGGTAACGATTTGTGCGTGTTCACTGATACCGATAACATGGAAAAATGCAGCAACCAGCCGATGCACATCGCCAAACTGCACCGTACGCCCTTCTGCTTGGCGTGCAGTCACCCAGTTAAGCAAATTCCCAGCAGCAGAAAAATCGACACGGATCAATCTGCTGCATGAAATCACCATGATGTCAGCCCCGGCCATGCGCTGCTCAAGTTTATCCAATGCCGCTTGCGCGTCACCTTTGATTTGACCTGACAGCTCTACGGCAGCAAGCTGTGAAGACAGCGAGGATGCACCCATTTGGCTATCGCCATAGCCACTCAATCCAGACGGAATCGAATCATGCATGGCCTCACCAATGATGGTGTGCCCTGCCTGAGTGGCACCGACAGAATCTAACGATTTGTACTCACAGCGCGCAGCCTCCCAAGCGGGAGGAGAAACCTCATAGGTCACGCAAAAATCCAAGGCAATTAACTCAAACTCATCGGGTCTGTGCATCAAGCGCAAGCTTTCTAGTCGCAGCTTCCAATTGTCTTGCTCCACCTGCGCATTGCCTGATGGCGTGGCAGCTTGCAATATAGTTTCGAGTTTTTCAGCGCCCATGAAGCGAAGCTGCACTGGCTGCGCTGTCCAAGAGGCAAATAATCGGTGCAAAGCTGCAACAGCCAATGGCTCGATGCTCTGCAAAGGTGTCCAATCGATGCGCCAAGGCATCACGGCTTTAAGCAAGGCGGCATTGAGGGCAGCAACACTTTGCACCCCTAATTTGGACGGACAGCGCCAATCAGACTTTTTAACCGATGCCTCGTTGTCCACAGACATAGCGCCCATCATTCCGACCATTTCGGGCATAGAAAACCATTGCGGCGCAGAGCGACCAAACTTGCTGGCAAAATCAATCGCGGCGCTTTCAAATTTATCGTGCTGCGCTGTTGCGCGATAAAGATCAAACAAAGTCAACCAAGTGTCATCATGGTTGGCGCGGTGGCCCGCAGGTGACAATGCCTCAAGCAATCCCGTTTCGGCTCCTTCGTCGTCCCCATTGGCAAATCGGATGGCGGCCTCCTCTAGCTCAGGGTCATGTTGCACTTCGTCAACCTCTAAAGCAAAGAGCTTGGATGCAGAAAAACCTGTCGCTGCTGCGCCATCGTAGGAGTTGGAGAGCCCGCTTATGTGCGGAGGTTTGAATGCTGCGGGGGCTGGTGGTGAGGCGATTTTTGCAGCAGACGAGCGCACTGGCGACTGCGCAGTGAACTCCAAAGGTGCTAAATCTTGGCGTACGGGCACCGCCGGGGCAAGCAATGGAGCCGCTGATTGTGGCCGCGCAGCAGGTACCGGCGCAGCAGCAGCAGCTACTGGCTTTGGCGAGGCGGCAGATAAAGAAGGGGAAGCAGGCCGCGCAGATGGCTGTTCTGGCTGCGAGGGCACAAGCGGTGCAGCATCAGTTTTTTGGTATTGAAAATCCCGACCAGGCGCGATTGGCTTGGGGAAGTTGCTGTCAATGCTTTGTATGTTCGAGTTTGGAAAACTGCTGTTGGGCGGTAAGGTGGATGCATTGCCATGCTTGGTTTTCCACCATTGCATGGACATTTGTGCCTCTATTTCGTCGATTTTCTTGAGCGTCATTGCCCTGTCATCAGGCTTGGATGGCAGGCTGCTTTGGAAGAAAGATGGACGGCCTGAACCCTCTGGCGCGCCTACTACGGCTTCGCGGCGACGCAGTTTGCGCAGCATGTCGAATTCTCGCTTGCGCACAAAATCATTGCGGCGCTTGCGCTCAATCATTTCTTTGAGCAGTTGCTTGCTGTAATGGCTTTCTCGGTCTGATTCTTTTTGGTCGAGCTCGCCCCAGTTCGTCACAGGGTTGCGAACGAACTTCACCATTTTGGAGAATATTCCTGCGGGTGGGTCTTCCTTAGCCATGGGTTGCAAGTATAGGCGCGATGCGGGGCTTGGTTAGCTTAATCCCCAAACATCTTTTGTTTCAACTCTCTGCGTTGTTGCGCTTCTATCGACAAAGTGGCGGTAGGCCGCGCAATCAAGCGTCCCACGCCAATTGGCTCGCCCGTCTCGTCGCAATAGCCGTAGTCACCGGCATCAATTCGCACAATCGACTGCTCAATTTTCTTGAGCAACTTGCGCTCGCGGTCACGGGTGCGCAGCTCTAAGGCGTGCTCTTCTTCAATGGTGGCACGGTCGGCCGGGTCTGGCACGACAGAGGTATCTTCACGCAAATGCTCGGTGGTTGCGCCCGCATTGCTCAAGATGCCTTTTTTCAACTCAACCAACTTGAGGCGGAAAAACGCCATCTGGATGTCGTTCATGTAGTCGTCGTCCGACATCGCCAAGGCTTCCGCATCGGTGAGCTGGGCAGCGGTTTTGGATTTCCAATTATTGGCTAATTTGCTGTCTTTTTTAACAGCAAGAACGGGGACTGGGACAAAAGCCGTTGGGGACATCTTGAAAAAACTTGATTTGGCAGCCGCTGGATCGGTGGGCTGCGGATTGAAAGGAACACCTGCTTTGGCCGCTGATTTACCCATTCGCCCTTTGGCTGGCGTGTTGGAGGCAATAGAAGCACTCAATGCCGGGGTAGACAGGGAAGTGGTTGGGGTCGATTTAAGGGGTGCAACAGGTGCTTTGGCGGGACTGTCACTGGTTTTAACGGGGGGTTTGGCTGCGGGTTTGGCCGCTGGCGCAACTTGGCTAACTGGTTTGGCCTTGACCACGGACTGGACTATCGCTTGCAATTTGGCCTTTACAGATGAAACAATGGATTTTGGAGCTGGTGCTGCTGCTTTGGCAATTGGTTTTGCTGCGGGCTTAGCCACTGGTTTAACTACCGGTTTGGCTAAAGGTTTGGCTAAAGGTTTGGCTAACGGCTTGGCGGCGGGTTTAGGCAAGCTCTTAGCTACTGCTTTTTTGGCGCTCACTGGCAGCGGCTTGGCTACAACTTTCGTCGCAATTTTGGTTTTGTTTGGCAAGGCCTTGCTAGGGCTTGGCTTAGTGGCTGATTTTTGTGGGCCTGCTTTTTGTGGAACTGGTGTATGTGCCGGTTTGGCCGCAGGCTTGGCTGGCGCTTTTTTAGCCTGCGGTGCAGCCACAGCCTTGACAGCTTGTTTATTAACCGGTTTGGATGCAGCTTTAGACGTGGGCATATTGGGTTTTTGAGGCGCAGGCTTGGGGGCTGGCCTAGGTGCTGGCTTAGCTGCCACTTTAGATGTAGATTTGCCAGCTGATTGCGCTGGAGAGGCGGGTTTTACAGCGGTTTTGGCTGCTGGCATCGGTTTTTTAGGCGCAACTTTCATCTCTTTATCTCCTCCTGGGCCACACTGTCTGCATACAACATGCAATGCTACATAAACCTAGGCGTGCTTGGCAGCAGCTTTAGTGTGGAATTTGTAGTCAAAACCTCAAATAATCCCATCAGAATGCTGCTTGCGGCGCGCGGATTGTAGCCATTTCTAGGCCAAACATTGCTCCAATCCCTGCAAAAAGATGTCTTTCGGCAAATCAATGCCAATAAAGACCATTTTGTTGGTTTTTTGCTCATTTTCTGCCCACTGAGGACCCAAATCAGAACCCATCAATTGGTGTACACCCTGAAAAATCACTTTGCGCTCCGTGCCGACCATGTTGAGCACGCCTTTGTAACGCAGCATGCGCGGGCCATAGATGTTGACGATTGCACCCAAAAAATCCTCTAGCTTTGCGGGGTCAAAAGCACGCTCAGAGCGGAAAACGAAGCTTTTCACGTCGTCGTCAATGTGGTGGTGGTGGCCATGGCCTTCATGCCCATGCGCGTGGGAAGGGTGGTCGCAGTGCTCGCCTTCTTTGTGGTCATGGTGCGCATGTTCAGCATGGCCGTGGCCGTGGTCGTCGTGCGCATCGTCTTTGAGAAAATCGGGGTCAATGTCCAGCTTGGCGTTGAGGTTAAAGCCGCGCAGGTCAAACACGTCTTTGATAGCCACTTCGCCAAAATGCACCGCCTTGATGGGCGCGCGAGGGTTCATGTGCTTTAAGCGGTGAATCAGCGCATCCACCTCGCCCTCTGACACTAAATCGGTTTTACTCAGGAAAATTTGATCGGCAAAGCCCACTTGCTTGCGGGCTTCTTGGCGGTCATTGAGCTGCCCGGCGGCGTGTTTGGCATCCACCAAGGTAAGCACCGAGTCCAGCAAAAACTGCTCAGCAATTTCCTCGTCCATGAAAAAAGTTTGCGCCACGGGGCCGGGGTCGGCAATGCCTGTGGTTTCGATCACAATGCGGTCAAAATCAAGCTCGCCTTTGCGCTTTTTCTCGGCCAAATCCTTGAGTGTGGTGCGCAAATCTTCGCGGATGGTGCAGCACACGCAGCCATTGCTCATCTGGATGATCTGCTCTTTCACATCCGACACCAGGATTTCGTTGTCGATGTTTTCCTCGCCAAATTCGTTTTCAATGATGGCGATTTTGAAGCCATGTTGCTCCTGCAACACACGCTTGAGCAGCGTGGTTTTGCCTGAGCCTAAAAAGCCAGTGAGGATGGTGGCTGGAATGAGGGACATGGGAAGCCTTGGGTCAAAAAGTTAGCGAAAAAGCAAAAAGAATGCACGGCAGCTGGGCTGCGCTTGTTGCAAGTAAATGGTGAGTTTAGCTGGGAAATCAAGCGCACGCAGTGAAATGGGTGGAATTGCGCTCAAACCAGAATACTATAAAATAAATAGCATACTATGACCATATGACGCTGACATTGGCCAAATTTTCTGTAAATTCATAGTTTTCGAAGCACTACCAGCCCTTTAAGGTACTCGCCTTCTGGGAAATTGATGGTCATGGGGTGGTCGGGCGCACCGCCCAGGCGTTCGCTGATGAAGCCATCCACCCCTGCGTCCACGCCTGCGGAGGCAACAATTTTGTGGAACAAATCGGCGCTGATGCCGCCTGAGCAGCTGTAAGTGAAAAGCACGCCACCGGGTTCCAAGAGCTTGAGGGCCAAACGGTTGATATCTTTGTAGGCGCGGGCGGCGCGCTCAGCGTGGGCGGCAGTTGGGGCGAATTTAGGTGGATCGAGCACAATGGCGTCGAACGTGCGCCCTGCTTCTATGAACTGGCGCAGGCTGGCGTTGACATCGGCATCCATAAAAGTGGTCTGCGCTGCGTCAAAACCGTTGAGCGCCGCATTGGCCTTGGCACGTTCGATGGCAGGACCACTCGAATCGATGCTGGTGATATGCCCAGTTTTGTCGACACCTGCGGCGCGCATGCCAGACAGCGCGGCCACGCTGAAGCCACCTGTGTAACAGTAGCAGTTGAGCACGCGCTGAAACTGCAGGCGTTGGGCGTAGTCGGCGAATTTTTTGCGGCTGTCGCGCTGGTCTAGGTAAAAGCCGGTTTTATGGCCTTCGCTGATGCTCACTTGCAGCGTCCAATCGTGCTCGGTGATGCTCAACTCGGTTGCGCCCTCCCCGCGCAACCATCCTGTGGCGCTGGCCAGCCCCTCAAGGCCGCGCGAGCTGGCATCGGAGCGTTCATACAGCTTAGACAAGCCCGTGGCCTGCAAGAGTGCGTCCGTGATCGCCAGCTTCCAGCGCTCAGAGCCTGCGGACAAAAACTGCGCCACCAAAGTATCGCCGTAGCGGTCCACAATCAAGCCGGGCAGACCATCGGATTCGCCGTGGATCAACCTGCAAGCGTCGCTATTTATAGAAAAAAGGGCTCTGGCGCTTACTGCACGGGTGACAGCCGCTGCAAAAAACGCAGCATCGATGTGTTGGGTTTCGTCAAAACTCCACACCCGGGCGCGGATTTTGGACTCGGGGCTGTAAGCCGCCCAGCCCAGAAACTGGCCATCCGCGGCTTGCACACGCACGGTTTCGCCGCTGTCGGCACTGCCTTTGGCAATCGCATTGTCAAAAATCCAAGGGTGGCGGCGCAGCAGAGCGCGCTCTTTGCCTTCGCGCAGGGTGATAGTTTTCATGCTGCCTATTGTCGGGCATAGTGCCTGATGCTTTGGCGTGGATTGGCCAAGACTGTTCGCTTTGATTCTTTGTAGCTACTCATTTGCGCGGCTGAACTTGCGCGCCCGAGCAGCGTATTGGCTATCCCAACGCGCCCTCATGCGGTGGGTACACCGAAATCGTTCGATCGGTATAGCCAAAACGCTGCTCGGGCTATGCTCGCATTGAGGTTTTAATACCGCTGACACGTTACTCTTAGAATGCAGAATACTATATAAATAGTAGCGGACTATGACCACATGACGCTGACATTGCCACTATTTTTCATAAATGTACTAATCTGAGCGTGAAGTAGCACGCCAGCATGCTGTTGACCGGGTAGCTGAGCAGTTTTCCAACCGTTCCGATCCACCACCTCGCCCTGCGGCTAAGCGAGTGCTGTGCCAATGCGCAAACAATCAGGGCGCTGGGCTTGTTTTTT
>JAYTMT010000023.1:0-17946 GCA_043728315.1 Polaromonas sp.
ATGTCATCGTCATATGGTCATAGTTAGCTACTATTTGTATAGTAAATGGCACTCTACGAGTAGCGTGCCTCCGGTCTTAAAACCTCAATGCGAGCATAGTCCGAGCAGCGTTTTGGCTATCCCGACCGACCGATTTCGGGTACTCCCGCATGAGGGCGCGTCGGGATAGCCAAAACGCTGATCGGGCGCTCCAAAACGCTGCTCAGGCTATGCCCGAGCTGAGGTTTTTAATACCGAAGGCACGAAACTCTTAGAATGCTGCATACTATATAAAACATAGCGAACTATGACTATATGATGATGACATTATCTGTTTTTATTCGAAAAAATCATTTTTCAGCATGCTAAGAGCCAGCTCAAAGCGATGCTTGTGCAAGAAAAGCTTGCAGATGCTGTTGCACCAAGTCTGGCCGCTCGTGGATGAGCCAGTGCGTCAGACCCTCGAGGCGGCGCACTTGCAGGTTGGGAATGTAAGCGTCTAGCCCGTCGAGCAGAGCTGGCGGCAAGGCGGTGTCGGCCATGCCCCAGAGCACGAGGGTGGGCATGGCCACGGTGAGCATGGAGATGGGCAGGGTGACGGCGGCTACGCCTTGGTTCTCGGGCGTGGGTGGGCGCAGCGGCGAGGCGCGGTAGTAGTTGCAGCCGCCTGCGAGGCCATGCCCCCAAACCGCGCGGTATTGCGCTTTGACACCTTCAGTGAGCCACGCGCAGGCGGCGGTGTTGGCAAACATTTGCGTGAAAAACTCCCACAGGCGCTGGTAGTCATTGGCGGCCAACAAAGCTTCGGCATCGGGCCTGATCAAAAAATTCATGTACGCGCTGGACGCTTGCTGCGCAGGCGAATGCGCCAACTCGCGCAAAAAAGTGCCCGGATGCGGGCTGTTGATGATGCACAGCTTGTGCATCAGATGCGGCATCTGGTTGGCCACATTCCAAGCCACCGCGCCGCCCCAATCATGCGCCACCAAGCAAGCCAATGGGCCAGTGGCTTGGCCTGCCGCAAGACTGCCTGCCCCAAGCCCAGCGCCCGTTTCCAGCGCAATCAAGGCCGCAATATCTTGCACCAAAAACTTAGCCCGATACGCCGCCACGTCAGCAGGCGCAGACGATTGCTCATAGCCCCGCAAATTAGGCGCCACGCAGCGAAACCCACCATTCTCAGGCTGCGAAAAATGCGCCAGCATGCCATCCCACACAAAGGCCCCTTCAGGAAACCCATGCAAAAAAACCAGCACAGGCCGCCCCCGCTCCCCCGCACTGCGGCAGCTTAAAGTGATGCCGTGCGGCAGCGTAACAAGGTTTTTTTCAATCATATGAAAATACCCAATGACTACAAAATAAAGAGCAAACTATGACCATATGACGCTGACATTAATTAAAAAAATCATGAAAAAGCAGCTTGACATACCAAACCCAAGTCGATAAACCATCACCACCCTTTTGGTATTCCTTTTGCGCCCTTTGCGTAACCTTCGCGTCCTCTGCGTTCCGGAAGTCCGCTTTAAACCCTAGCCCCACCAACCACGCCACTATCAGCGGTCCCATCGGCCAACGACTGCGCCAGCAATGCAGCAGCCGCAGCCTGCGCATCCAACACAGCCTGCGCCGCCTGCAATTCCCCCAACCCCCCCGCCATCCATTGCCTCAGCAACACAGCCGTTTCTTCCACGCCCACCCGCTTAGGCGCGCTGAACATCATCACCTGCCCGCCACCGGCTTGCAGTCGCGCAATCGACATGGCTTTGGCGGCTTCGTTTTTACTGAGTTTGTCGGCCTTGGTGAGCAAGATTAAAAATTTGAGCCCCTCGGTCACACGCGGACGAATCACCTCCAGCAGCACCTCGTCGAGCTCGGTGATGCCGTGGCGCGGGTCGCACAGCATCACCACCGCTTTGAGCTGGGGGCGGCTGACCAAATAGTTGGCCATCACCTGCTGCCAGCGGTATTTGGCGCTTTTGGGCACCGCTGCGTAGCCATAGCCCGGCAAATCGGCCAACACGCCGTCGTGTACGCCGTTTTTGCCCACGCTAAAGAGGTTGATGTGCTGGGTGCGGCCGGGGGTTTTGGAGGCGTAGGCCAGCTGCTTTTGCTGGGTGATGGTGTTGATACAGGTCGATTTGCCTGCGTTAGATCGGCCCACAAAGGCGATTTCGGGCAAATTAAGCTCAGGCAAGTGGTGCAGCTGGGCAGCGGTGGTGAGGAAATGCGCGGTGTGCAGCCACGCCATGGCCAGCTTTTTTTCGGCCACCACGGGGTCGGTGATGGCCGAGGTTTGCAGTGTGGTGGGCGCGTAGGCCGCGCGGCCCTGTTGCACCGCCACCACGGTGCCACGCGCCTTGCTGCGTGGACCTGGGTTAGCCGATTTGGCGCGGATGTTGTTGCTGGGGGAGGTGCGGGGAGAGATGGCCATATGCTGCCTAAAAACGAGGGGGATTGGGCCAAAACTAGCCAAAAATACACGCAATAAGGGATTTCCCTTTGGCCGCATTGTAAAATGCGCCATTGCATCCAGTCGTAAACCGAGTTTAAACCGAGTTGAAAAACTCCTGCCCAAACCCCAACGCCATGAAATTTTTTGCTTATTTGCTCACCGCTTCCTTGCTTGTTGCCCCCGCATTTGCCCAAGAGAAAAAGCCTGAAGCACCAGCGCCAGCTGCTGTAGTAGCCTCGCCAGCAGCAGCCGCTACAAGCGCTGCTGGTGCCCCAGCTTCTAAGCCTGCCGATGCCAAACCAGCAGCCAAACCCGTAGCTGCTAAGCCCGATTTGGGCAAAGGCGCAGCCAAATACGAACAAGTATGCGCATCTTGCCACGGAGCAGACGGCAATTCAGGCACGCCCGCCAATCCTAAGCTGGCTGGCCAACACCCCGAGTATTTGGTCAAGCAACTGCAAGAGTTCAAATCCGGCAAACGCAAAAACGCCATCATGGCAGGCTTTGCCGCCACCTTGAGCGACGATGACATGCGCAACATTGCCTACTGGGCTGCCAGCCAAAAAGCCAAACCCGGTTTTGCCAAAGACAAAGTGCAAGTGGCTCTGGGTGAGCGCATTTACAAGGGCGGCATACAAGACCGCCAAATTGCCGCCTGCGCAGGCTGCCACAGCCCCAACGGTGCAGGCATGCCCGCCCAGTACCCGCGTTTGGCAGGCCAGCATGCCGACTACGTGACCAGCTCCCTGATCAGCTACCGCGAAGGCGGGCGTACCAACAGCGTGCAAATGACCCAAGTAGCCGCCAAGCTCAATGACCGCGAAATCAAAGCCGTGTCTGACTACATTGCAGGCCTGCGCTGAGCATAAAAATTGAACTTTTTCGGGTGAATACACCCTAACAGCACGGGCTCATCCAACAGGAGAGCCCGTTTTTTATTGCGTTTTGAGACAATAGAGCCCATGTCAGTTTCCACCCACGGTATGCGCATTCGCACCCCATCGCTCGCCCTGCGCGCTGCTGTGGAGCTGCTCTCGTCCATGCGCTTTTCCATCTCTTTGCTCAGCGTGATCTGCGTGGCATCGGTGATTGGCACGGTACTCAAGCAGGGCGAGCCACTGCCCAATTATGTGAACCAGTTCGGGCCGTTTTGGGCCGATGTGTTTGGCAGCATGGGCCTGTTTACGGTGTACAGCGCGTGGTGGTTCATGTTGATTTTGGGGTTTTTGGTGGTCAGCACCACGCTCTGCGTTACGCGCAATGTGCCCCACATCATGCGCGACTGGAGCGCGCTTAAAGAAAACATCCGCGAGAAAAGCCTGCAATCATTTGGCCAACGCGCATCAGGTGCGCTGGCTGAAGCCGCGCCACAAGCCGCGCAGCGCATCGGCCAAACACTGGCGGCCTCCGGCTGGAAAGTGAAAATCCAAACCCGTGACGCTGGCGTGATGGTGGCAGCCAAAGCAGGCTCTGCCAACAAGCTAGGCTACATTGCGGCGCACAGCGCCATTGTGCTGGTGTGTATTGGCGGTTTGCTTGACGGTGATTTGGCGGTAAGGGCGCAAACCTGGTTCAACGGCAAATCGGTCTACACCGGTGGCGGCATGATTGCCGATGTGCCTGCCGCCCACCGCTTATCGCCCAATAATCCGGCCTTTCGCGCGAATCTTTTGGTAGCAGAGGGCGCGCGCAGCAGCACGGCGATTCTCAACCAGCCATCGGGCGTATTGGTTCAAGATTTGCCTTTTTCTATTGAGCTTAAAAAATTCATTGTGGAGCATTATTCCACCGGCATGCCCAAGCTGTTTGCCAGCGACATCATCATCCACGACAAAGAAACCGGCGCGCAAACCGCGGCCCGTGTGGAGGTGAACCACCCGGCTAATTACAAGGGCGTAGAAATTTACCAAAGCAGCTTTGACGATGGTGGATCGGCCGTCAAACTCAAGGCCGTGCCACTGGGTGCAACTGGCGCAGTCAAGCCATTTGAAATTGAAGGCGTGGTCGGCGGCTCGTCCAATTTGTCCAATGGCGACGAAAAAATGACGCTGGAGTACACCGCCCTGCGCGTGCTCAATGTGGAAAACTTCGGCAAAGAAGGCGCAGCCTCGCCCACGGCGCTGGACGTGCGCAAAGTGGATTTGCAGCAGTCTTTTCAAACCTTAGGCAACGGCCTCAATGACCGCTTAGGTGCGGCTAACAAAGTCAAAGTGCGCAAAGAGCTGCGCAATGTGGGTCCGAGCATCACCTACAAGCTGCGCGATGCAGCGGGCCAAGCGCGGGAGTTCCACAACTACATGCTGCCCGTGAAAATTGAAGACGACGGCATTGCTGTGTACATGCTGGGCATGCGCGATTCGCCCTCTGACGCTTTTCGCTACCTGCGCATTCCGGCAGACGCTGAAGGCAATATGGACAGCTTTTTACGCCTCAAAGCCGCACTGCAAGACCCGGCGGCGCGCGAGCAGGCCGTGAAACGCTATGTGAAGCTGGCCACTGATCCCTCTAAGCCAGAGTTAGGCCAGCAGTTGGGCAACTCTGCTGCACGCGCTTTGGGTTTGTTTGCAGGCATTGAGCAAATCAAGGGCAAGCCAAGCTCGGGCCTGCAAGCCGTGGCCGATTTCATGGAGGCCAATGTGCCCGAGGCCGAGCGCGAGCGCGCCGGTGGCGTGTTGGTGCGCATTTTGAATGGTGTGCTGTTTGAGCTGACCCAGCTCACGCGCGAGCAAGCCGGGCTCCGGCCCCTGTTGCCCGACGACAGCACGCAAGCCTTCATGACACAAGCCGTGCTTAGCCTGAGCGATGCATTTTTCTACCCAGCGCCCATGGCTTTCATGCTCAGTGATTTCACGCAGGTGCAAGCCAGCGTCTTCCAAGTGGCGCGTGCGCCGGGCAAATGGATCGTTTACACGGGCTGCTTGTTTTTGATTATTGGCGTGTTCGCCATGCTCTATATTCGGGAACGCAGAATTTGGATTTGGTTGACTTCGGGCGATGCGGCTGACCAGTCTAAAGTCAGCATGGCGATGTCGGCCAACCGCAAAAGCATGGACGGAGACAAAGAATTTGCCATGCTCAAAGTCAAGCTGCTGGGCATCCAGTAACAAAGGTAAAGTGATGAATACAGCAACTGTTTCTTTAAACCCCGGCTTGTTCAGCCGACGCAGCTTGGCCGACTGGGGTTTTGCCCTCTTGGTGCTGTTGGGTGCAGGTTTTGCGCTGTCGCGCTACAGCAATGCCATGGATGGCTACGACAAAGGTATTTTGGTGGGGCTTGTGCCAGCTGCCATATGGCTGGGTTGGTTTTGGCGGCCGCTGCGCAACCTGATGCTGGTGGTGGCAGGTCTTTCCATTGTGGGCATATTGTCTTACCAAGGTGAATTGGCCAATGCTGAAAAAGTGTTTGGCCTGAAGTATTTTCTATCCAGCCAGTCGGCTATTTTGTGGATGAGCATGTTGTTTTTCATGAGCACCATTTTTTATTGGCTGGGCATGGTCAGTGACAAGCAGGCAGATGCCATGGAAGGTTTGGGCTCAGGCATAGCTTGGGTGGCGGTGGTCATGGGGCTGGTTGGTACGATGGTGCGCTGGTATGAAAGCTATCTGATTGGCCCTGATGTGGGCCATATTCCAGTGAGTAATTTGTACGAAGTTTTCGTGCTGTTTTGCTGGCTCACCACGGTCTTTTATTTGTATTTTGAAGCGCAATACCAAACCAAATCGCTGGGCGCTTTTGTCATGCTGGTGGTGAGTGCGGCCGTGGGCTTTTTGCTGTGGTACACCTTGGTGCGCGAGGCGCATGAAATCCAGCCGTTGGTGCCCGCGCTCAAAAGCTGGTGGATGAAGCTGCATGTGCCAGCCAACTTCATTGGCTACGGCACTTTTGCCCTCTCAGCCATGGTGGCCTTTGCCTACCTCATCAAACAAACTGCGGGCGAGACGCGCTGGTACAAGCTTGCGCCTTTGTTCTTGCTGGGCGTGGTGCTGTGCTTTGAGCCGATTGTGTTTCGCAAAGGTGCAGTGGCAGGGGGCAGCAGCTACTGGATGGTGTATTTTGGCGTGTCAGCGCTCATCATCGGCGCCATCATGTTCGCCCGCCGCCGCATTGCCGCGCGCCTGCCCAGCTTTGAGGTGCTCGATGACATCATGTACAAATCAATCGCCGTGGGCTTTGCATTCTTCACCATTGCCACCGTGCTGGGCGCGCTGTGGGCGGCCGAGGCATGGGGAGGCTACTGGAGCTGGGATCCCAAAGAAACCTGGGCGCTCATCGTTTGGCTCAACTACGCCGCATGGCTACACATGCGCCTCATGAAAGGCCTGCGCGGCGCGCTCGCCGCGTGGTGGGCGCTGGTGGGTTTGGCAATCACCACCTTTGCGTTTATTGGGGTGAATATGTTTTTGAGTGGCTTGCATAGTTATGGGACTTTGTAGTTGGGGCTATGTAGTCTTCTTGTGACTACAATATTCACATGTTTAAACTCTTTCCTGTACCATGATTACCGTTGACACCTATGTTCGCGCCAGAATCGATGCGGACACTAAAGTGCGTGCATCACTCGCCTTGCAAGCCATGGGTTTGTCGGTCTCGGATGCGATTCGCTTGCTTATGTTGCGCGTCGCAGATGAACGTTGTTTGCCTTTTGATATCAAAGCACCCAATGCCAGCACCCGCAAAGCTATCAAAGAACTGGAATCGGGCAAAGGCAAAAAGTTTGTGTCGGTGGATGCGTTGATGGCTGATTTGAATGCGGTCGATTGAGCAAGCGTCTTCGTTCAAGCGGGATTTCAAGCGCGTTAAAGCCAGCCCGCACCACAGTAAAGATGCCGATGCCCTACTTGCTGGTGTTTTAAAGCAGCTCGTGCAAGACCAAGCCCTGCCTGACAAAAACCGCGACCACAGCTTGGTCGGCAATTGGTCTGGTTACAGTGAATGCCACTTAAAACCTGATCTGTTGCTGATTTACAAGATGCAGGGCGCAGATGTGCTGCGTTTGGCACGGTTTGGGTCACACAGCGAACTGTTTGGGTGAGTGACTTGACTACAACGGCCCAGTCAATTTCTGCCTCACAGCTTCGCTCCTGCGCCAGCGAGGCGACCACCCCCTGCCGTTGCGCCCTGGGCCCTTGCCCCGGATGGGAGAGCCTCACCGAAGCGCGCTGGCCAGCAGCGCAGATGCAGGCACTGGGGAGCTTGCGTGACCCAGAGGTGTATGAGCCGACGTTTGAAGAGTTTCACCCCAACGGCACGCGCTACGACGATGCCAGCGCACCAATAGCCACCACATTTTTCCCAGCTAACCGATGCGAGGCGCATCGCTGCACGGCCTGCCAATCGGTGCTGCTGCGCTACACCGAGTTTGGTGGTTACTATGTGGACCACCGCGTGCGGCGGGTGGATGCGGCGCTGGTGGTGTAGCGCCCATTGAGGGCGCGCCTTGCCATAATTCTTGCTCGGTGCATAGAAGGCTGAAGCATAGCGCTTCGATAGGTTTAACGCGAAACCTCAAAAATCAATGTAAAATCGCCTTACTTTAATTCTTCATCAAATTCAATCATGATTGCACTCACGCTGACCAGCAAAGGCCAAGTCACATTCAAGAAAGATGTACTCCAGCACCTTGGTGCTAGGCCTGGCGACCGTATTGTTTACGACAAGCTCCCCGGTGCGCAGTTGTGCGTCAAGCTCCTTAGGCCTTCGAGCGGAATCCAAAACTTCATTGGTATTCTGGCTATGCCGAAATCCAAACCACTGTCCATCGAGCAGATGAACGACATAGCCGCCAACGCCTGGGCCGGTAAGCCATGAAAATCACAGTAGACACCAATGTCTTGGTACGCGCTGTATTGCAAGACGATCCTAAGCAGGCAAAAATAGCTTCCGATGCCCTACAAAAGGCCACGTTGATCGCCATTCCAACACCGTGCTTGTGTGAATTTGCTTGGGTGTTGATGCGCGGCGCAAATAAAACCAAAGAAGAAGTCTCCTTAGCCATTCGCGCCTTGCTAGATACCGACAAAGTCGAAATGAACCGCCCCGCCGTTGAGGCGGGCCTCGCACTGCTGGAGGCGGGCGGCGATTTTGCCGACGGTGTGATCGCCTACGAAGGCGCATGGCTGGGCGGCGAAACCTTCCTCAGCTTCGATAAGCAAGCCATTACACTGCTTAAGAAACAAGGCTTGGCTATCAGGCTGCTTTGATGCCGTCACTCGACAAGCTACCAAACAAGCTCTCCTGCCCGCGGGTGCATCATCTGCGAGAGTCGGAATTTCTACAAGCATTCCAGCTAGACGCGTGGTAACTACACCTCAACTAATTGGAAATATCAGATCCTAAAATATACAGTTGCAAAACGAGTACGGGACGCGCTTTTTGCCCATGTCTTGTCATCTGTGCCCACTTCTGGTAGTCTTGCATTTGTCGGGCTTTTCGCGGCCTCCCGGCTTCCTCAAGACATTTTGTCCAAGCGCTGCTCCGTATCCCCTTGTTGGGCGGAGGCGTTTTTGTGCCTGAATCTACAAATAAACTATTGGGTAATCCCACTCTGTCTGCGGCATCAAGCCAGCCGCCATCTTCACCTGCGGTTGCCAGAAAAAAGTTGTTGCTCGAAGGCGCGGTTGTGCCAACCATGCTGCGCTTGGCTGTGCCCAACGTGATGAATTTGTTGGCGTTTGTGGGGGTGATCATCTTTGACGGTTATTTTCTTGGGCAGATTGGCACGAACGCCTTGGCGGGCGCATCATTGGCTTTTCCCTTTGTGATGATGGTGCTTCACAGCAGCAACAGCGGCATGGGCGCAGGGGTGAGCTCTGCCAGCTTTGGCCTGGCCCTTGGGTTGGTGTTTGCATGCCAAGGCTACGGCCGTGGCTTTGGCGCGATGGTGGCAAACGCGCTGCGCTTGTGTGTGAATGCGCTCGGCGCTGTCGTAGCGGCCTATTGGTTGGGGTTTGGCTTGACTGGATTTTGTGCTGCCGTGGCTTTCGGATTTGTGTTTTATGCGGCGCTGCTGTGCTACAACATGCAGCAGATCAAAGACCCCATTCGCCCAGGAGCTGCAAATGACCCAAAGTAACCAACGCATTGCCATCGTGTTTCCTGCGGATGCCAACGAGCTGGCTGCAACGCAGGTGGCAAACACACGCTTAGCGGGCATTGCACAGGCGCTCACCAGTGCAGGCGCGCAGGTGATCAGCGCGCCGTTTTGTGATGCAATAGCTGACCAGATGCAGGCGCAACTGGTCGATATAGACCTCGCCTTGGTTTGGGTCAACCCCTTTGAAGCGGGCCGTGATCGCTCGGGCTTGAATGCAATGCTCCGATCCATGGCTGGCAAGGGCGTGCAGGTCAGCGCGCATCCAGATGTGATCGACAAAATGGGGACAAAAGATGTGCTCTACCAAACCCGCCACATGGCTTGGGGCACTGATACAAAACGCTACGGCAGTATTGAGTCTATGCGGGCTGGGCTGTTAGAGTCGCTCAAGCATGGCCCGCGCGTGCTCAAGCAGATGCGTGGCCAAAGCGGTGATGGGGTTTGGCGCGTTATCTTGAAAGACCCCTCGCAGCCGCAGCTGCTTGCTGTGCGCCATGCCAAACGCGGCTGTAGCGCGCAGTTGATGGACATGGATGCTTTCCTGCGCCTGTGCCAACCCTATTTTGCACAGGGCGGGACGATGATTGACCAGCCGTACCAAAATCGCTTGCACGAAGGCATGATTCGATGCTATGTGGTGGGCAATCAAGTGGCCGGCTTTGGCGAGCAGCTGGTCAACGCGCTTTATCCAGCGCCCGCAGGCATGCCAGACAATGAAGCGCCAGAGCCCGGGCCGCGCCTTTATTTCCCCGCTGACCGCCCAGATTTTCAAGACCTCAAGCGCAAGCTGGAAGATCACTGGATTACCCAGATGTGTGAATCGCTGGCGATCAAGCCCGATGATTTGCCAGTACTTTGGGATGTTGACTTCATTCGCGGCGACAAGTCCAGCACTGGGCAGGACACGTATGTGCTGTGCGAAATCAATGCCAGTTGCGTTTACCCATTTCCGCCTTCTGCTTTGGCGCCTTTGGTGCAAGAGGCCTTGCGTCGCTGCACAGCCCGTTCCAAGCTTTGAGCCACAAGCCAGTCAATTGGCATGCTGTTTCATCCATTTCAAGGTTTTTTTGCCAGATGTCAGCGTCATATGGTCATATATTGCTATATTTATTATAGTAATACTTAGCGCCCAGTTTCTGCAATTTAAAAAACCATCTGCGCGCGATACACTTGCCCCATGGCCAGACAACCCCGCCTCAGCGTTCCCGGATACGCCCACCATGTGATCGTGCGGGGCAATAACAAGCAGCCGATTTTCAAATTTGGCGGTGATTACGAGCGCCTGCTCGATCTGCTGCTTGAGGCCTCGCGCGAATACAAAGTGCATATCCACGCCTACGTGCTCATGACCAACCACCTGCACCTTTTGGCCACGCCCCAGGAGGCTGATGGCTTGCCCAAGATGATGCAAAAAATCGGCCGCACCTATGTGCAAGTGTTTAACAAGCTCTACCAGCGCACGGGCACGCTGTTTGAGGGGCGCTACCGCAGCACTTTGATCCAAACCGAGCGCTATTTGCTCGCCTGCATGGCCTATATTGACCTGAACCCCGTGCGCGCAGGCATGGTGGCGCACCCGCAAGACTACGCATGGAGCAGCTACGCCCACTATGCAGGCAAGCGCGCCGACAAGCTGGTCACTCCGCACCCGCTGGTCTGGCAAATGGGCAACACGCCCTACGCCCGTGAGGCCGCTTATGTGGCCATGGTGGAAGCTGGAATTGCGCCAGAGCAACAGTTAGTGCTGACTAATGCACTCATCAAAGGCTGGGCTTTGGGCGACGAAGCATTTGTGGCCGATCTGCAAACCCGTACCCAGCGGCGTGTGGCTGTTGCCCGGGCTGGGAGGCCTGTGACTGTCTCGTTGCCTCAGTGAGGCTTGTATTGCTCTGTGGGGTTGGATGCGGGGATTTTTGAACGCAGAGGGCGCGAAGGTTTCGCAGAGAGCGCAGAGGAAATACCAAAAAAATACAAAAAATGCCAATATTTTTAGAAAAATTGGCCAATGTCATTGTGATATGGTCATACTTTGCTATTAAAAACAAAGCAATTAACGACCCAGCAAACCAGCAATTCTCCCTTTCGGTATTCTTTTGGCTGTTCTTCTGCGTCCTCTGCGAAACCTTCGCGCCCTCTGCGTTCAAAAAATCCCCGCATTCAGCCTCAATCAACTCAATCTGTCCCCAATTAACGAGCAGCAATAAAATCAAAGAAATAATTAGGTTCTGACCCTAATTATTTTGTTTGGCGGAATGAAAAAATTGCGGTATGCTCGTTATCCCTTAGAAAAGTTTACCGAGTGATTGATATGGCTGCATTAAATTCTGAAATCTTGGCGGCTGCCGAGCATGGCATGTACCAAAAGAATAGCGAGCGCGATGCTTGCGGCATGGGTTTTGTGGCGCATGTGAAGGGCGCTAAGTCGCACGCCATTGTGCAAAACGGCCTAAAAATTCTTGAAAACTTGGACCACCGGGGCGCTGTGGGTGCTGACGAGCTGTGCGGCGATGGCGCAGGCATTTTGATCCAGTTGCCCGATGATTTTTACCGCGAAGAGATGGCTAAGGCTGGCATCGAGCTGCCCGCTCCCGGTGAATACGGCGTGGGCATGGTCTTTTTGCCTAAGGAGCACGCCTCTCGCTTGGCTTGCGAGCAGGAGCTTGAGCGCGCAGTCAAGGCCGAAGGCCAAGTGGTGATTGGCTGGCGCGATGTGCCGGTGAACCGCGACATGCCGATGTCGCCTTTTGTGCGCGAAAAAGAGCCAATTATTCGCCAGATTTTCATTGCCCGTGGGGCTGACATCACTGTGCCCGACGCGCTGGAGCGCAAGCTGTATGTCATTCGCAAAACCGCCAGCGCAGCCATTCAAAATCTGGGCCTGACGCATAGCAAAGAATACTACGTGCCCAGCATGAGCTGCCGCACCGTGGTCTATAAGGGCCTGCTGCTGGCAACCCAAGTGGGCGAGTATTACCTTGATTTGCAAAACGCCAAGTGCGTTTCTGCTTTAGCTCTTGTGCACCAGCGCTTTTCCACCAACACCTTCCCCGAGTGGCCATTGGCGCACCCCTACCGTTATGTGGCGCACAACGGCGAGATCAACACCGTGCGCGGCAATTTCAACTGGATGCGCGCCCGCGAAGGCGTGATGAAATCCCCCGTGCTGGGCGACGATTTAAAGAAGCTCTACCCCATCAGCTTTGAAGGCCAGAGTGACACTGCCACCTTTGACAACGCGCTTGAGCTCTTGACCGCTGCGGGCTACCCGATTGCCCACGCCATGATGATGCTCATGCCCGAGCCATGGGAGCAGCACACGCTCATGGACGAGCGTCGCCGTGCCTTCTACGAATACCATGCCAGCATGATTGAGCCATGGGATGGTCCGGCGGCCATTGCATTCACCGATGGCCGCCAGATTGGCGCCACGCTCGACCGCAACGGCCTGCGCCCCGCGCGCTACATCATGACTGATGATGAGTTGGTGGTCTGCGCATCAGAAGCTGGTGTGTTGCACCACATCCCCGAGAGCAAAATCGTTAAAAAATGGCGCTTGCAGCCGGGCAAAATGTTTTTGATTGACCTAGAGCAGGGCCGCTTGATTGACGACGAAGAAATCAAAAGCCAGCTGGCCAACAGCAAGCCGTATCGCCAGTGGATTGACGAGGTGCGGATTCGTTTGGATGATGTGCCAGCCGCCGCAGTAAACGTGGATGCGATGGGCGCTGCGACGGGCCGCCTCGAGCAAGCCCGCTCCCCCACGGGGGGCAGCGCAGCACACGAAGTGGCAAGCGTGGGGGCCACATTACTCGACCGCCAACAAGCTTTCGGCTACACCCAAGAAGACCTCAAATTCCTCATGGCTCCCATGGCCACCAATGCCGAGGAAGCCACGGGTTCCATGGGCAACGACAGCCCGCTGGCGGTGTTGTCCAACAAAGACAAGCCGCTGTACAACTATTTCAAGCAGCTCTTCGCGCAGGTCACCAACCCGCCGATTGACCCCATCCGCGAACAAATCGTCATGAGCTTGGTCAGCTTCATTGGGCCCAAGCCCAATTTGCTAGACATAAATGCCGTGAATCCACCCCTGCGCCTAGAGGTAACCCAGCCCGTGCTGGACTTTGCCGACATGGCCAAGCTGCGCGACATTGCAGCGCACACGCGCGGCAAATTCAAAAGCTACACCCTTGACATTACCTACCCCGTGGCTTGGGGCCGTGAAGGCGTGGAGGCCAAAATTGCCTCGCTCAATGCCGAAGCAGTGGACGCTATCAAGAGCGGCCACAACGTGCTCATCATTTCTGACCGCGCCATGGGCGCAGAGCGCGTGCCCACGCCTGCGCTGCTGGCCTTGTCTTCTATCCACCAACACTTGGTGCGCGTAGGCCAGCGCTGCAATACGGGCTTGATCGTAGAGACAGGTTCTACCCGCGAGGTGCACCATTTTGCCCTGCTCGCGGGCTACGGCGCGGAGGCCGTGCACCCCTATTTGGCGCTAGAAACCGTGGTGGAGCTGACCAAGCATACCAAAGACATCGACGCTGACAAAGCGGTGTACAACTTTGTCAAAGCCGTGGGCAAGGGGCTCAACAAAGTCATGTCCAAAATGGGCATCAGCACCTATATGAGCTACTGCGGCTCGCAGATTTTTGAGGCTGTGGGCTTGGACAAAGCCATGGTGGAGAAATACTTTTACGGCACGGCCACGCAAGTGGGCGGCGTGGGCGTATTCCAAATCGCCGAGGAAGCCATCCGCACCCACGCGGCTGCGTTTGGCAACGATCCGATTTTGGAGTCCATGCTCGAGGTGGGCGGCGAATACGCTTGGCGCGTGCGCGGTGAAGACCATATGTGGACACCCGATGCGATTGCCAAGCTACAGCACGCCACCCGCGCCAATAACGCGAGCACCTACAAAGAATACGCCCAAATCATCAATGACCAAAGCAAACGCCACCTCACATTGCGCGGCTTGTTCGAGTTCAAGATTGACCCAAACAAAGCCATTGCACTCGACGAGGTAGAGCCCGCCAAAGAAATCGTCAAACGCTTTGCCACAGGTGCGATGTCGCTGGGCTCGATCAGCACCGAAGCGCATTCAACCCTTGCCATTGCCATGAACCGCATCGGCGGCAAAAGTAACACCGGCGAGGGCGGTGAAGACCCGCTGCGCTACCGAGGCGAGATGGAAAACGCAAAGGCCGAGAACGCCAAACTCGGCATCACCGACGGCAGCGGCAAGCGCTTTATCTCGATAGCCAAAGACGGCGACACCGTGGGCGGTGCGCTCGGTGGTGGCCGCATCGTGGCCGATATTCCCTTGCAAGCGGGCGATTCGCTGCGCAGCAAAATCAAGCAAGTGGCTTCTGGCCGATTTGGTGTGACGGCAGAATACCTCGTGTCAGCCGACCAAATCCAAATCAAAATGGCCCAAGGCGCTAAGCCCGGCGAGGGCGGCCAGCTGCCCGGCGGCAAGGTCAGCGAATACATTGGCAAGCTGCGCTACAGCGTGCCGGGAGTGGGCTTGATCAGCCCGCCGCCGCACCACGACATTTACTCGATTGAAGATTTGGCGCAACTCATCCATGATCTGAAAAACGCCAACAGCGCGGCGGGTATTTCCGTGAAGCTGGTGAGTGAGGTGGGCGTGGGCACGGTGGCCGCGGGCGTAGCCAAATGCAAGGCCGACCACGTGGTAATCGCTGGCCACGACGGCGGCACGGGCGCTTCCCCGCTATCAAGTGTGAAGCACGCGGGCACGCCGTGGGAGCTGGGTTTGGCCGAAACCCAGCAAACGCTGGTGCTCAACCGCCTGCGTGGACGCATCCGTGTGCAGGCCGACGGCCAGATGAAAACCGGCCGCGACGTGGTGATAGCCGCTCTGTTGGGCGCTGACGAGGTAGGCTTTGCCACCGCGCCGCTGGTGGTCGAGGGCTGCATCATGATGCGCAAATGCCACCTCAACACCTGCCCGGTGGGGGTGGCCACGCAAGACCCCGTGCTGCGTGCCAAGTTCCAAGGCAAGCCCGAGCATGTGGTGAACTATTTCTTCTTTGTGGCCGAAGAAGCGCGCTCCATCATGGCGCAGTTGGGCATCCGCACGTTTGACGAGCTCATTGGCCGCTCAGACTTTTTGGATACCAAAAAAGGCATCGCACACTGGAAAGCGCAGGGCTTGGATTTCAGCCGCATTTTCTACCAACCCGATGTGCCAGCCGATGTGCCGCGCCGCCACATGAGCGAGCAAGACCATGCGCTTGGCAAGGCACTAGATTTGAAGCTGATTGAAAAAGCCCGCCCCGCGCTGGAAAAAGGTGAAAAAGTACATTTCATCGAGCAGGCGCGCAACGTGAACCGCTCAGTGGGCACGATGCTCTCGGGCGAAGTAGCCAAACGCTACGGCTCGACAGGTTTGCCTGATGACACCATCCGCATCCAGCTCGAAGGCACAGGCGGGCAGTCGTTTGGCGCATTCTTGGCCCGTGGCATCACGCTGTATTTGATTGGCGAGGCCAACGACTACACCGGCAAAGGCATGAGCGGCGGCCGCATTGTGGTGCGCCCCAGCATTGATTTCAGGGGAAACGCCACTGAGAACATCATTGTGGGCAACACCGTGCTGTATGGCGCAACCGAAGGCGAAGCTTTTCTAAGAGGCGTGGCAGGCGAGCGTTTTGCTGTACGTTTGTCGGGTGCAACCGCCGTGGTAGAGGGCACCGGAGACCATGGCTGCGAATACATGACGGGTGGCACAGTGGCTGTTTTGGGTAAAACCGGACGCAATTTCGCTGCGGGTATGAGTGGCGGCATAGCGTATGTGTATGACGTGGATGGACAGTTTGCCAAGCGCTGCAACACATCCATGGTGGGTTTGTCAAAAGTATCCGCTGCCGCCGATCAAACCGACCCGTTGCATCTGGGTCAAACCGACGAAGCCAGCCTGAAAAAGCTAGTAGAAGACCACCACCGCTGGACGGGTAGCCTGCGCGCCCGCGAGATTTTGGACAATTGGGCAGAACAGCGCGGCAAATTTGTGAAGGTATTCCCCACAGAATACAAACGCGCGCTGGGCGAGATGGCCGTGAAGGCTGCCGCAGTAGCTACGTAAACGGATGCAACTAGCATTTTTAAGAAAAATACACCCAATGTCAGCGTCATATGGTCATATGTCGCTATTGAAATTATAGTAATTGTGTGGAAATGAAAATCCACAAGAAAGCGTGCCATCATGGGAAAAGCAACTGGATTTATGGAGTTTGAGCGCGTAGAAGAGGGCTACAAGCCTGTGCCTGAGCGCTTGAAGCATTACAAAGAGTTTGTCATTGGCCTGTCTGAAGACGATGCTAAAAAACAAGGCGCGCGCTGTATGGACTGCGGCACGCCGTTTTGCAACAACGGCTGTCCGGTGAATAACATCATTCCAGATTTCAACGAATTGGTGTTTCAGGGTGACTGGAAAAACGCCATCACCGTGTTGCACAGCACGAATAATTTCCCAGAGTTCACGGGTCGTATTTGCCCCGCGCCTTGCGAAGAGGCGTGCACACTCAATATCAATGACCTGCCCGTAGGCATCAAAAGTATCGAGCACGCCATCATCGACCGCGCGTGGGCCGAGGGTTGGGTCAAACCGCAAGTGCCCAAGCATAAAACGGGCAAAAAAGTGGCCGTGGTGGGTTCGGGCCCTGCGGGCATGGCAGCGGCCCAGCAGCTGGCGCGTGCGGGTCATGATGTGACCTTGTTTGAAAAAAATGACCGCGTGGGCGGCTTGCTGCGCTACGGCATTCCAGACTTCAAAATGGAAAAAACCCACATCGACCGCCGTGTGGAGCAAATGGCTGCCGAGGGCGTGGTATTCAAGACGGGCGTGATGGTGGCCGCGCTGGACAAAGGCAGCAAGGTAACCAACTGGGCTAAAGAGACGATTTCCCCCGAGCAGCTCAAAAAAGACTTTGATGCCGTGCTGCTGACTGGCGGCGCAGAGCAAAGCCGTGATTTGCCGGTGCCCGGCCGAGATTTGGCTGGCGTGCATTTCGCCATGGAATTTTTGCCCATGCAAAACAAAGTGAATGCGGGCGACAAGTTCAAAGACCAGTTGCGCGCTGACGGCAAACACGTGGTGGTGATTGGCGGTGGCGACACGGGCAGCGACTGCGTGGGCACCAGCAACCGCCACGGCGCGGTGAGCGTCACGCAGTTTGAGTTGATGCCCATGCCGCCCGAGCACGAAGACAAGCCCATGGTGTGGCCCTATTGGCCCACCAAGCTGCGTACCAGCTCCAGCCACGAGGAAGGCTGTGAGCGCGAGTTTGCCATTGCCACCAAAGAGTTCATTGGCGGCGAAGGCAAAGAAAAAGGCCAAGTCAAAGCGCTCAAAACCGTGCGCCTAGAGTGGGTCAACGGCAAAATGACCGAAGT
>JAYTMT010000024.1:0-19056 GCA_043728315.1 Polaromonas sp.
CTGGGCTTTGCCTTGCTGCACCGTGAGGTTTTGCGCCAAGGCGGCGGCGTTGTATTCCAGCGCACGGTCAAAGGGCTTGCCCGCTATGCTTTGCGCCACTAGCCATGTGAGCACCAAGCTAATGGGCCACAGCAGCAAAAGCGGGGTGAGCATCCAGTCTAGGATTTCTCCAAAAAGACTGCGCTGCTCGCGCTGGAATATCTTCAAGCGATTTTCTCTAAGCAGTAGCCCAACCCACGCACCGTGGCGATGCGAATCGGGCCTTTTTCAATCTTTTTGCGCAGGCGGTGGATGTACACCTCGATGGCGTTGTTGCTCACCTCTTCTCCCCACTCGCACAGGCGCTCCACCAATTGGTCTTTGCTGACCAAGCGGCCGCTGCGCTGCAGCAATACCTCTAGTAGCCCCAGCTCGCGGGCTGACAAATCGACCATTTTGCCGTCGATGGTGGCCACACGGCCGCCTTGGTCGTAGTGCAGCGGGCCGTGCTTGATCATGGAACTGGCGGCACCCATGCCGCGGCGCGCCAGCGCGCGCACCCGCGCTTCTAGCTCTTGCAGGCTAAATGGCTTGGCCATGTAGTCGTCAGCGCCATAGTCTAGGCCTTTGACGCGCTCTTCGATGCTGTCAGCGGCGGTGAGTATCAGCACCGGCAGTGCAGAGCCTCGGGCGCGCAGTTTTTTAAGCACCTCTAGGCCGTGCAGCTTGGGCAGGCCCAAGTCCAATATCAGCAAATCAAATTCGCTGTTGGTCATGAGCGCAGCATCGGCTTGCGCGCCATCGGGCACATGGTCTACCGCTGCGCCCGAGGCGCGCAGGGTGCGCAGCAGGCCATCGGCCAGAACTTGGTCGTCTTCGGCTATCAAAATTCGCATGGGGTGCTCCTTGGGCTCGAACGGGTGGTGCGCGGGTTGGCTGGTGTCTTGCTTTGCAATTTTATGCTTTCTGGGTGCTGGTATCGCTTACAGCGCTTTTGACTTGCACTTGGCTGGTACTTGGGCTGGTACTTGGGCTGGTACTTGGGCTAGTACTTGGGCTAGTACTTGGTCTTGTACATGGCAGGTACTTGGCTGGCTTTTGTACGGGCGCAGGGCGGCGGTGCTACTTCAGCTACGCGGCTGTCCCCCGGCCTCGAGGCCTCCTCCTTGATGCCGCTGCGCTGAAGTAGCACCACCGCCCTGCGCTTGCTATTTTGGTGACACATTACCCCCATGTGCAGATGACGTCACGCTGGCGTGGGATGTCTTCATCTTGCCAATAACCCCCTCTCGGTCGCCTGGGCGCTTGGACTGGACGGCGCAGCGGCATCAAGGAGGAGGCCGCAGGCCGGAGGACAGCCGCGGAGCCGTCCAGCCCAAGCGCCGGGGCGACCATACAACCTTGGGTATTGCTCTCAAGCGTATGCGTGCGCATAGGCATCCAGCCCCGCGCGCGTCACCAAGGCTATTTGCGCTCCCACTTCTTGCTCAAACTCACGCTGCGCCTGCGCCACCGCGTCTTCAAATGCTTTGAGCCACAAGAGACCCGTGGGTGTAAATGCCACCACGCGGGCACGCTTGTCGCGCGCGTCTGCGCTGCGGGTGACCAAGCCCCAAGCCTCACACTGTGTCACCAAGTCCCCCATGGCCTGTTTGCTCATGCCAGCCGCTGCGGCCAAATCCACCAAGCGCGAGCCACCCAGCGCCAAATGCCGCGTGATGTGCACATGCGCCGCGCTCACTTGGGCGCGGGCTGCTAGGTTTGACAGCGCCAGCGGTACGTCGATGTTGTGCGCCATCAGAGTTAAAACGCGCGCGTCAAAGCGGCGCAGCGCCTCACCCAATAGCCGGCCCAAATGCGTTTGCCGCCATGCCTGCGAGTCGTTGCGCAAGGTGTTCTGCGGGTCGTTTTGCGAGCTGTTTTGTGTGGCATTCATAGGGTTTATTTTAGTCAATTAAACTGACCAAAAATATTGCTTTCTCTATTGTATTTATGATTTACATTACTGGTTAAGCACACAGCGTGTATGAAACAACAAGCAGTTTGCGCACTTCTCCAAATTTTGTAAGTTACTGATATTTAAAGGAAATCACCATGGACGCAGCAGTTAAAGGCAGCAAAATCGACAATGCCAAGGCAGAAGCCGCAACGGCCGAAAAAGCCAAAGCCCTGCAAGCGGCATTGGCGCAAATCGAAAAACAATTCGGCAAGGGCACCATCATGCGCCTGGGCGAAGGCGAAGTGATTGAGGACATCCAAGTGGTGTCCACGGGCTCCTTGGGGCTGGACATTGCGCTGGGCGTAGGCGGCTTGCCGCGCGGCCGTGTGGTGGAAATCTATGGCCCAGAGTCGTCGGGCAAAACCACCCTCACCTTGCAAGTGATTTCCGAGATGCAAAAAATTGGCGGCACCTGCGCCTTTGTGGATGCCGAGCACGCGCTGGACACCCAATACGCCCAAAAACTCGGCGTGAACCTGCAAGACCTGCTGATCAGCCAACCCGACACCGGCGAGCAGGCGCTGGAGATTGTCGACAGCTTAGTGCGCTCAGGGGCGGTAGATTTAATCGTCATTGACTCAGTGGCCGCGCTCACCCCCAAGGCAGAGATTGAAGGCGAAATGGGTGACAGCTTGCCCGGCCTGCAAGCCCGCCTGATGAGTCAAGCCCTGCGCAAGCTCACCGCCACCATCAAAAAAGCCAATTGCATGGTGATTTTCATCAACCAAATCCGCATGAAAATTGGCGTGATGTTTGGCAGCCCCGAAACCACCACGGGCGGCAATGCCCTGAAGTTTTACGCCTCGGTGCGCTTAGACATCCGCCGCATCGGCACGATTAAAAAGGGCGAAGAGGCCATTGGCAACGAAACCAAGGTCAAAGTGGTGAAAAACAAAGTGGCCCCGCCCTTTAAAACCGCCGAATTCGACATCTTGTTTGGCGAAGGCATCAGCCGCCACGGCGAGATCATTGACCTGGGCGTAGTGGCCAAAGTGATTGAAAAATCAGGCGCTTGGTATGCCTACAACGGCGAGAAAATTGGCCAAGGCCGCGACAATTCGCGTGAATTTTTGCGCGAAAACCCCGATTTGGCCATTGAAATCGAAAACAAGGTGCGCGAGAGTTTGGGCATCCCCTTATTACCCGTGGCAGCCAAGAATTAAGCATATTCATAGAAAATTTGGCTAATGTCAGCGTCATATGGTCATAGTTCGCTATTAAATATATAGTATGCTGGCTCTTTCTCAATTGTCACTCAAAGGCCGCGTACTGCGCGCACTGTCGGGGCGCGAGCACTCCCGCGTGGAGCTGGAGCGCAAGCTGATTGCCCATGAGAGCCAGCCCGGTGAGTTGGCGCAAATTTTGGACGAACTCACTGCCAAAGGTTTCATCAGCGAAGAGCGCGTGGCGCAATCGGTGATTCACCGCCGCGCCGCCAAGCTGGGCACCGCACGCGTGCTGCAAGAAATGCGCACCAAAGGCTTGGGCAGCGAAGAACTAGCCCAAGCAGCAGCGCAGCTCAAAACCACCGAGCTTGAGCGCGCCCAAGGCGCATGGAAACGCAAATTCGGTGAACCCGCCACTAATTCAGCTGAGCGCGCCAAACACATGCGCTTTCTAGCCAGCAGAGGCTTTGCGCCGGAGGTAATTCGCAAGGCGGTGCGGGGCGGGGACGAAAACGAAAACGAAGGCGAAGGCGAAGGCGATTTTTGAATGCGGCCGCTTGCGCGCAAACAGACGAACAGGCCGCAAAAAAAGCCTTGCAAGGAATTGACTCCTTGCAAGGCTGGGCGGCTACAGCACCAAGGCCAGATCTAGGCTTTGAGAAGTTAGCGTTGCAACTTAGTGCGTTTTACACACCAATCACGCCACCGTCGGTACGGGTGATCACAATGGTGGCTGAGCGTGGGCGTCCAACAGGGCCGTAGCCTTGGTTGCCGGGCCACTGGCTTTCAAACGTGTAGTTCGCTGCAGTGCCAATGGCAGCGGTGTTTTCACCCGGGTGCTGGATATTGACAAACAGGGTTTTACCATCTGGCGTTTCAGTCAGGCCAGTCACCTCAGCACCGGGAGGGGCTACCAAAAAGCGGCGTAACTTGGCCTCGCCCAAGGCAGCGCCCAAGAATGTGTCTTTAGTGCCAGTGGCCGCAGCCACAGCAGCGGTAGTGCCTACAGCTGCCACTGCAGCCGTGCTGTTTTGAACGGTCAGTTTCTTGCCGTCACCCACCTCGCCAGGAATAGCCGCTAACAGCATGCATCCAGTCACGTCGGTATACGAGCCGTCGTCGGTCTGGATCCAGCAAATGCCGCTGGCCTTGCTAAACCAAAGACCATCAGGAGAGGAAAAATCATTGGCTGCAGTCAAGCCAGACAAATTGATGGCAGCACCGGCGTCTTCTTCTGCGCCAAACAAGAAAATATCCCACTTGAAGGCTTTAGAGGTGGACAAACCATCGGTTTCTTTGAAGCGGATGATATGGCCGTGCGGATTGCCAATGCGCTTGCGGCCATCGGTGTCGTCATAGGCGCGCGGGTTCACTGCATCGGCATTGGCTACGGTACGGCTGGTGTTGTTGGTCATGGTGAAATAAATGTCACCATTGGCTGGGTTGACTGCGCCCCACTCTGGGCGGTCCATTCTGGTGGCACCCAGTGCAGTGGCTGCATGGCGTGCGTTGACCAGCACATCGGCTTGGTTGGCAAAGGTGTAGACGGTGTAGCCGGAAATTTTCGGGTCTGCGAAAGTCAACTCCAGCCATGTGCCTGTGCCGTCATCGTTGAATTTAGCCGTGTACAGCTTGCCTTCATTGAGGTATTTGTCGCCAGCGGCCAGTCCACCGCCCACATCGGCTGCATCCCAGTTGGCGGTGCTGACAAATTTGTAGATGTACTCGTTTTGCGAATCACAGCCCATGTAAAACGCCAGTGGTTTGCCCGCTGCTGGAATACTGTTGACAGCTGCCTCGTGGAAGAAGCGACCCATGGCCACGCGCTTGGCGGATGTACCTGTGGTCAACGGGTCTATTTCTACGTTGTAGCCAAAGGTATTTGGTTCGTTGCGAAAATCTGCTGCAGCATTGGCACCGGGGGCTGATATGTCCCAGCGGCCAAAACGGTTGTCGGTGGCGGTGCTTGCGGTGGCATGCCAGCCTTGGGAGTTGGAGCTGGTGGCCGCTGCCGCGATAGGTGCGCGCGCCACTTGGTAACGCTGGCGCGAAGCCACTGTTTTAGCATCTACCACCGCCGAGCCCTTGGGCATGTTGAAATACGGCCAAAAGTTTTCTTCACAGGCCAAGTAGGTGCCCCATGGGGTTTTGCCATGGCCGCAATTGTTGAGTGTGCCTCGCGAAGTGGCACCGGTCGCATCAAATTTAGTCACCATGAAGCTGCGGATGTCGGCCAAAATGGCAGCTGGGCCTGCAATGCGCATGGGTGTTTGGCCATTGACGCGGCGGTTGAACAAGGAGTCTAGCTTGTACTCCCACTTGCCAGCGCTGCTTTTGGTCAACTCAACAATGGATACGCCGTGGTGGTTGATTTCTTTAAGCACCTCTAGCTCAGGGCGTGTGCCCAAATCCCAGCCGCTAAACTGGTTGAATTTCTTACCCGCAACGCCATTGGTGGTTTGGCCTTTGGCGTGGAAAAAATGCGCGTCTGCTGAGCTTTCGTGGTTCATCACCAGCAGCGCACGTCCGGTGTCTTGCGCTGCGTATTTGCCGGTGACGTCGATGTAGAAAATATCCAAACCATCGTGGTGGTCACCCACACGCATGCTCCACTCATCGGTTTCAGTGCCTAGGTTAGAGTAAGCGGGCAAACTCGATACCAAGCGGTCACCTGTGGCATGCAACACCGTGTAGGTGTAGCCAGCGGGTAAAGTGATGTTGTCCAACAAGTTTTTGCCAACTGGCGTAAAGCCTAGTTTTTTCTCTATGGCGGCCGCTGGGCTGTCAGAGCCACCGCAAGCGGCCATGAATGGAATAGTCGACAAAGCAGCCATGCCCAGACCACCGCGGATCACATTGCGACGCGACACGGCGCCAAGCGCACTGCGCTCTAAGACTTCTTGAAAATGCTCTTCGGTAGACAGTGTGTCTACGTTTGCTAAGTGAGATGCCATCATGTTTCCTACTTTGGTTAAAAACCGAAGTGTAAAAACACTGTATGAAAGCAATGTGACAGCGGTTAAAGCCCTATTTTGTGCACTGGACGCAGCCAATGCCTGCAAGGTGCACAAACACAAACGCCTCAGAACCCGAGGGTGCTGAGGCGCATATTGACTGGTGGCCTGGGGCGGAATCGAACCACCGACACAAGGATTTTCAATCCTCTGCTCTACCGACTGAGCTACCGGGCCATTTAACTTACACCCGTAGCCTCAGTCTGTTATTTCTCGACTGAGCTACCGGGCCATTTATTTGTTTTCGCTACAGAGCGAAGCCTTTGATTATATCGCGAGAAATGGGCTTAGATTGTGCCGTTTTTCTTGGCTCGAGATAAATCTACGCCTAACTGTTTGAGTTTGCGGTACAGGTGGGTGCGCTCTAGGCCTGTTTTTTCTGCCACGCGGGTCATGGAGCCTCCTTCTTTAGAAAGATGGAATTCAAAATAGGCTTTTTCGAATTCATCGCGGGCTTCGCGCAGGGGCTTGTCTAGGACAAAGCTTTGCAAGGCCACGGGGCCTATTTCAGTGGCTTGCATGGCTACTTGGCCGCCCATCATGGCCGACTCTACTGTGATCTCTGGCGTTTTTGTGCTGCTGTTTTGCTGCAAGCCTGCGCGGCTGAATTTGGACTTGGTCAGGCCGTCATTCACGGCTTTGAGCAGCTTTTGCAGGGTGATGGGTTTTTCTAGGAAGGACGCAGCGCCGATGCGCGTGGCTTCCACGGCGGTGTCTATCGTGGCGTGGCCACTCATCATGACCACGGGCATAGTCAGCTGGCCAGTGGCAGCCCATTCTTTGAGCAGGGTCACGCCGTCGGTGTCTGGCATCCAAATGTCGAGCAGTACCAAATCAGGCCGTGCCTTGGCACGTGCGTCGCGCGCTTGCGATGCATTCACCGCGACTTCGACGGTGTGCCCCTCGTCGTTTAAAATTTCTTGCAGCAAACTGCGAATGCCCAATTCGTCGTCGACCACCAAAATACTTGCCATAGTGCTTGTCTTTGTGTTTGTTGCTAATTAGCGACTACTCGCCACCGCGAATGATAGCGACACTTGGGCACCTTGTGGGGTTTTTACGTCACTATTTTTAGCAATTTCTTTGCCAAAGCGGTTGGACACCTCGATGCGTGCGCCATGGTCGTCGGCAATTTTCTTCACCACCGCCAGCCCCAGCCCTGTGCCTTTGTCTTTGGTGGTGACATAGGGCTCGAAAGCGCGCTTCAAAATTGCCTCCGGAAAACCCGGCCCGTTGTCGCGCACCGTCATGCGCACGCGTCGGTTTTCAGGGTTAAAGCGGGTGCTGATGTAGACCTTGGGGTTGGTGCGCTCAGTACAGGCATCTTGGGCATTTTGAATTAAGTTATGGATGACTTGGCGCAACTGCTGCGCATCGCCCATGATGGGTGGCGCATCGGCCTGTAGCTCGGTGCTGATGGGTACTACCGCGTTTTCTAGCGCATAAAGCCCCAGCACTTGCTCAATCAGCGCGTTCAGATCCAGCGGGGCGAGCTTGGCCTCTGGCAAGCGCGCATAGTCTCGGAATTCGTTGACCAAGCGCTTCATTGCATCGACCTGCTCAACGATGGTTTTCACCGATTTGCCTAATATGGCGTCGTCTGCCTCACTGAGCTTGCCTTGCAGCTTGAGCTCTAGGCGCTCAGCAGACAGCTGTATGGGGGTGAGTGGGTTTTTGATCTCGTGGGCCAGTCGGCGCGCCACCTCGCCCCAAGCCTGCGCGCGCTGGGCCGATACCGCTTCTGAAATGTCGTCAAAAACCAGTAAATAGGCATTTTTTTCAGAATTTACGCCCAATGTCGTCGTCAAAAGGACGCCTCGTGCTATTAAATTTATAACATTAGAGTTGCCAAATGGGTTGCTACTGCCGTAGAGCTGGTTGTTCGTATTGGCGCTGGTGTGGCCGCCAGGCCGGTCATTGCCTGTAGCCGCATGGACGCCGTGCTGCTCATGCAGCTCAAACGAATGCTGCCACTGGCCCGGGCCATTGACCTCGTGGTTGGTGTATTCGAGGGCGGCTTGGTCGTTGGCAAAGGCGGCAAACTGCTGCTCTACACCCTCGCCAAAGCGCTCTAGGCCGGGTATTTGCGACAGCTTATGCCCCATGTGGGCGGCCATGGGCGTGCGCAGCACGCGGGTGGCGCTTGGATTGCACGAGACTATGCGTTTGTCGGCATCGAGCACCACCACGCCAGCGCTCAAGGTGTCCAAAATGGTTTGCAGATGCGCCCGCGCCGAGTCGACCTGCGCCATACCCAACTGCACATCGGTGCGGGCATCCAAGAGTTGCTGGGTCATCAGGGCGAAATCACGGGTCAAGCCACCCAGTTCATCCTTGGTGTTCAGGGCTGCTTTGGGGGTTAAGTCACCGCCGGCCACCTGCGCCACGCCTTCTGCCAGCAAAAACAGGGGCCGCACCAGTTGGTTACCCAGCAGCACCGCCAACAGCACCGCGCCAAACACAGCCAAGAACAGGCTCAGCGTGAGTGTGCCAATGTACATTTGCCGCAAACCCACACGCGCCAGCGAGCGCTCTTGGTATTCGCGGTGTGCCTCCTGCACGGCCACCGCATTGGCCACCAGCGTGGCGGGCAGCACCTGCGTGACTTGCAGCAAGCGCTGCTCGTCATTGAGGCCAAAGCTGGGCGCGCTCACTTGCGCCAACACGCGCACGCGCGCTGATGGCGGGCTGGCCGCTCCTGGGTCTGTAGTGGCCTCATCGAGGCCATCAATTTGCGAGACCACGCGCTGGCTGCGCACTTGGCGCAACTGGGCAGGTGTGGGGCGCTCTGGCTGCAAGATAAAGCGTGAGCGCCCCGCACTGCCAATCACTTGGCCGTTAGCGCCCCACAAAATCACATCTTCTGCGCCCAACTGCTCGCGCAAGCGGTCCAGGGCCAAACCCGCCGCACTGTTGTTTGCCTCACCCAACTGGAGCGCCGCCACACGGGTTTTGCTGGACAAATCGGCGGCCAAGGTGTCCAAGGTAGAGCGGCCAAGGTTGAGCCCCGCATCGAGCGCGCCCTCGACTTTCACGTCAAACCAGCTTTCAATAGAGCGCGATACAAATTGGTAGGACACCACATATATCAGCGCGCCCGGTGCAATGCCCACCAGTGCGAATACTGCAGCTAGCTTGACCAGCAAGCGGCTGCCAAACTTGCCCCGCCGCAGCCTTGAAAACAAGCGCCAAGTGATCCACGCTATGACCAAAAAAAGCCCCGCAGCCACCGCAATATTGAGCACAAACAGGCGCTCGTAGTTGCGCTCATACAGGGCTTGGTTGCTGGTGGCCTGTGTGAGCAAAAATATGAGTACCACGCCAATGGCCGCCATGGCCGCTGCGCCAATGGCAATTGCCCAGCGCATGGCTTTGGAGGTGCGCATGCCTTCGCCCACGGTTTTCAGGCGCGCGGCACGGCTGGGGCTGATGTTATCGGGCAGCATCTGGCGCGCTCGGACGCACGTTGCGGCTGGTTGAAATGCTCCACTCCGACTGGCCAGCTGCGCCAATTTGGAAAGGTCTGGGCAATTGCGTCAGGTCCAAGCGGTAATGGAAATCAATGCTGTGCCTGCCTTCGGGGTCGATATCGGCAATTTCGGCAATTTTCCAACGGGTGATGCGCTGGGCGGCCGCCATGGTTTCGGGCAGGCTGTCAAAGCTTTGGCCCAAGGCCACGCCGTTGGCCGCCGCGCTGCCTTGGGTCACCGTGAGCCGCCAGCGGCGCGTGAGCGGCTGGTAGGCCACGCGGATGCTGCGCGAAGCTTGGCGGATTTGTTTGTCATACCAGTACCAGCGGTCGCGGTAAATGTCGGCCTCGGCAATGAAAACCATGGGAATGCCCTTGAGCAGGGCTTCCTCCACAGCTGGGGGCAGCTCAAAGCGCAGGCTTGCCCAAAGGTACAGGCCATCGCTGTCGCGCTCTACCCGCAAGGCTTTGATTTCAGGGCTGGTGCTTTGGGCTGATGCAGCCAAAGCCATGGCTGCAAAAGCCAGTACCGCAAGGCGCAATACGCTGCGCACAAGGTCGGCCAACTCCGGCCTGCGTCTGCGCCATAGCAGGCCCAGAGCGTCAAGCAGGGAGTTTTTTAAGCAGTGCGTAATAAAAGCCGTCGTGTTCACTGCCCAAATTGTGCGTGACAGAGGGTGTTTTGCTGTGCTTTGTGGGCAATAAATGCCCAGGCGAGGCCAGTAAAGACGCGTCTTTGTGGTGCGTAACAAACGCTTGCGCCTGATTCACCCCCTCAGCCCTGAAAACCGAGCAGGTGCAGTAGAGCATACGGCCCTGCACGGCCAGCAATGGCCAAAGCGCTGCCAAGAGCTTTTTTTGCACCGCAGCGAGTTGGTCTACGTCGGTTTCACGGCGCAGCCAGCGCACATCGGGGTGGCGGCGCACAATGCCCGATGCCGTGCAAGGGGCATCTAGCAAAATGGCATCAAAGGGCTGGCCGTCCCACCAACTGGCGCTGTCTGCGGCATCGGCAATCAGCACGCGGGCAGACAAACCCAAACGGGCGAGGTTTTCATGGATGCGCTCTGCGCGCTGGGCATCAATTTCAAGCGCTGTAATCTGCGCGCTAAGGCCGCGTGCGGCGCACAGCTCTGCCAAATGCGCGGTTTTTCCACCCGGGGCGGCGCATGCGTCAAGTATGCGCAGTGGCTGGCCGTCTGGGCGCGGCATGGCAGCACTGAGTAGCAGTGGCGCGGCCATTTGTGCAGCGCTGTCTTGCACCGAAAACCAGCCCTCGGTGTAGCCCGGCAGCTGGGTCACATCGCCCGCTTGCGGCAGCATGAGTGCATTGCCTTGCAACTCAATTACTTCAATATTCATAGCGCGATATGACGATATGACACTGACATTGCTTGTTTTTTCTGTATTTATTCGAATAATCAGCGGGGCACGGCTGTTGTTGGCCTCCAGCACGCTTTGCCAATGCTGGGGGTGGTCGTTTTTAAGCCGTTTGATCCACCAACGCGGGTGGTTCCAAGCGGCTACCGGGTCTTTGAGCGCTTGCGCCATCAGGGCTTCGCGTTCGCGGATGAAGCGGCGCAGGCAGGCGTTGATAAAGCTGGCCTGCGCAGCGGTGTCAGCCTGTTTTTTGGCAGCTTCAACCGCTTGGTTCACCAGTGTATGTTCGTCGTAGTAGGGGCTGCCATCCTCCAGCGCCACTTTAGGCGGTTGGGGTGTCTGGCCAGCCGCCAGCGCATTGGCTGGTGATGGCTCAGTGGCATGTGGGCGGCTGTTGGCCAACAATGCCAGCGCCACGCACAGCAGCGCATCAGCCGCTGGCGGTGGTACGCGCTTGGCCAACTGCGCGCGCAGCGCCTGCGCCAAGCCCAGATGCCGCAGCACATAAAAGCCCAGCGCTTGCACGCCAGGCTTGAGCGGTTTTTCTACAATTTTTAAGGCCGATGTCAGCGTGTAGCCGTCATATACTGCCATCAAAACAGTAGCAGCTTCTTGCAACTGCCGCCACAGCGGAACCAGCCCCTGCGGCGCTATTGAGTGGGGAATATGCTCCTGCGCTGCGGTTTTTTCCTGCGCCATCAAACCAGCGAATCCGCCCAGATGTTGCTGGCCCAGTTGTTGGCATACACGCCCTCCAATACAGATGGCGCGGCACTCAAACCACCCGCACCCACCACGGCTTTGAAGGTTTTGTCTTTCGCGTCGTAGGCGTGCACGCTGGCCACATGCACCACGTTTTTGTCGTCCACGAAGCTGTAGCAGGTGTTGGTGAGCATGGGCGCAGGGTTGATTTCCCAGCCAGCCAGCTGGGCCACGATGGCTGCGGCAGCTACTTTGGCATGGTTATTGGCCATGTGGCCGCTTTTGGGCATGGCAGGCGCAATTTGTATAGAGTCGCCCAGCACATGCACGTCTTTGGCGGCTGTGGACTCAAAGCTTTGGTAATTCACCCCACACCAACGGCCGTTGGCCATGTTGTTCAGGCCCGCTTGCACCGCGATACTGCCTGCGCGCATGTTGGGCAGCGCGTTAATCACATTGGCCTTTACGTCTTCTTGAATTTCAAATTTGACAGTGCCGGTTTTGGCATCTACAGCCGTCACTTTGTGGTCACCACGGTATTCAACCATGCCTTTGTATTGGCCGTTCCACTGGGCTTTAAACAGGCCCGCCTTGGACGTGACGTCTGGGTTGGCATCCAAAATCAACACCTTGCTCTTGGGCTTGGCTTGCTTGAAATACCAAGCTACTTGGCAGGCGCGCTCGTAGGGCCCGGGCGGGCAGCGGTAGGGCGCAAGGGGAATGGTGATGGCAAATACGCCGCCATCGGGCATGGCCTCTAGCTGCTTGCGCAGAGCTACGGTCTCAGAGCCCGCTTTCCATGCTTGCACAATCTGGCCACTGGCACTGGCTTGCGCCAAGCCTTCTATGCTCCCCATCATGAGATCAATGCCCGGCGACACCACGAGCTTGTCGTAGGCAATGGTTGCGCCACCAGCGAGTGTGACGGTTTTCTTGGCCGTATCGATGCTACTTGCCATGTCTTTGACCACGGTTACACCATGGTTCTTGGACAATCCCGTGTAGGGCGTGGTGATATCGGCCATTTGCTTGCTGCCGCCCACCACCAAATTAGACATGGGGCACGAAATAAACGCGTCATTCGGCTCGATCAGCACCACATCAATCTTATAGTCAGAAAGAAGGCGCACGTATTTGGCAGCAGTGGCACCGCCATAGCCGCCACCAATGACTACGACCTTGGCTTTGCTAGGAATTGATGCTGTGGTGGCGCAAGCGCCTAAGCCTAGCAGACTAAGTGCGGCTGAGCTTTGCAAAAAACTGCGGCGAGGGAGATGGGCATGCATGGTCTTGCTCCTTATTTTTTCTGCGCAGCAAAATATGCCGCAATTTGCGTGATTTGGGCATCGCTGTAGCCTTTGGAAATTTGGTGCATGATGGTGGCAGGACGCGTGCCCGTTTTAAATGCATTCATCTGCGCCACAATGTAATCAGCAGGCAGACCAGCCAAACCCAACACGGCCGAGCCTTCGGTGACTTTGCCAGTGGTGCCGTGGCAATTGGCGCAGGTGGCGGCCAAGCTACGGATGTTCAGAGCATCCACATTTTGCGCAATGGCTTGCGGCATGAAAAAGCTAGCATACAAGCCTATGAAGGCTGCCAAACAGCCGTGCAGCGCGTTTTTTCTCGGTGCATGGCTGCCATTGGGTTGCTGCACACTGCGCGCAGTGCTTTGGTCAGAAAAAACAGGGGGCATAGATGTCTCCAAAAATAAGGCCAATCGGCAGGTGCGTTCACTGGTAAATCGCTTAGCAATTATGCGCGCAGTTTAGGCGCTTTGGTAGTGTGTTTTTGCAGATTTAGCCTAGCCATACAGCGGCGTGCTTGCGTCCAGTGATTTTGGCCAACACCACGGCGGGGAACTGCGCAATGGCCGCGCTGTACGCCAGCACCGCTTGGTTGTAAGACTCCTTGGCAAAACCCAACGCGCTGCTGGTGGCATCTAACTCGGCGCTGCAATCTCGCAAGCTTTGGTCTACGGCCAAATAGGCGGCATGCAGGGCATCGGTATTGAGCCGGTCTTGTGCGTTTTGCATGGCATCTTTGAGCACAGAATCTGCCAGTGCCAGCGCACGCAGCGCTGTGGCACTGCTGGGCGCGCTGCGCAAAGCATCGGCCGCAGCACTGGCTTGCTGGCTGGCGGCGCTGCTCGATTCGAGCAAAGCCGGTGCATCGCCAAAGTATGCCTGCGCCAACTCCACCCAACGGGGAATCAAAGCGTAACGGCGTACCAGATGGGCATCAAGCTGGGCGTGGGCTGTGGCAATTGCGCTGCGCAGCCTGATCAATCGGTTGTGCACGCCCACCCCCCAAAATACCAGCACAGCGGCTATAGAGCATAGTACAACCAGTGTTTGAGACATGCTTAAATCGTTAAGTAAAAATAAAAAACCCTGAGAACCAGCGGTACTGGTTGCTCAGGGTTTTAAGTATGCCAGCTTACAGCCTGATTTCCAACCGCATTAACACGCTTGGCTATCTGACTGCAGCGCACTGCCGTGGCGTTCTAAGCCGCGTCGGTCGCTGCTGCAGTTTCTTCTGTCGCGCTGGCTTGGCCTTCCATTTCAGCGGCTTCTGCCTCTGCAATCGCGCGGCGCTCTTCTTCGTTGAGCTGCTCTTTGGCCGCACGCGCCTCGTGGTAGGCCATGCCCGTGCCCGCTGGAATCAAGCGGCCCACAATGACGTTTTCCTTCAAACCGCGCAGGGTGTCGCGCTTGCCCATGATGGCAGCTTCGGTCAGCACGCGCGTGGTTTCTTGGAACGACGCAGCGCTGATGAAGCTGTCGGTAGACAGCGACGCTTTGGTGATACCCAAGAGCAAGTTGCTGAAAGTGACTGGCAGTTTACCAGCGGCGCGCAGGGCATCATTGGTATCGAGCATTTCAGAGCGCTCAATTTGCTCGCCTGCAATGTAGGTAGAGTCGCCCACATTCTCCACCACCACGCGGCGCAGCATCTGGCGCACAATGGTTTCGATGTGTTTGTCATTGATTTTCACACCCTGCAAACGGTACACGTCCTGCACTTCGTCCACAATGTAACGCGCCAGCTCTTCCACGCCCAGTAGGCGCAAAATATCTTGCGGGTCAGCCGGACCGTCCACCACGGACTCGCCTTTGTTAACCACTTGGCCTTCGTGCACCAAGATGTTTTTCTCTTTAGGAATCAGTTCGTCCCACACTTTGCCGTCAGGATCGGTGATCTGCAAGCGCACTTTGCCCTTGGTTTCCTTGCCGAATGACACCGTGCCGGTGATTTCAGCGAGCATACCTTTGTCTTTAGGAGAGCGCGCTTCAAACAGCTCGGCCACACGCGGCAAACCGCCGGTGATGTCACGGGTTTTCTGGCCTTCCACAGGCATACGCGCCAGCACTTCGCCAGGACCCACATCTTGGCCATCACGCACTTGCACCAAAGCACCTACTTGGAAGCCAATCGTCACCGAGTGGTCGGTGCCGGGGATTTTCACTTCGTTGCCGGAAGCGTCAATAAGCTTGACCTGAGGGCGCACGATCTTGGTAGCGCCACGGCGCTTAGGATCGATCACCACCAGTGTGGACAAGCCTGTGACTTCGTCCACTTGCTTGGCCACAGTGAGGCCTTCTTCTACGTTTTCAAACTTGGCCTTGCCTGCAAACTCGGTGATGATGGGGCGCGTTAGCGGATCCCAGTTCGCCAAAATCGCACCGGCTTTGATCACTTGGTCGGCTTTCACCGTCAAGATAGCGCCGTAAGGCACTTTATGGCGCTCGCGCTCGCGGCCATTGTCGTCGCAAATCACGATTTCACCAGAACGCGCAATCACCACCAATTCGCCTTTGCTGTTGCTCACATAGCGCATGGTGTTGTTAAAGCCAATCGAACCGTTGCTCTTAGCTTCTACACTGGATGCCACAGCCGCACGCGATGCTGCACCACCGATGTGGAAGGTGCGCATGGTCAACTGGGTGCCAGGCTCGCCAATCGACTGGGCGGCAATCACGCCCACCGCTTCGCCGTGGTTGATGTAGCCACCACGACCCAAATCGCGGCCATAGCACTTGGCGCACAGGCCGTAACGGGTTTCGCAGTTGAGCACGGTGCGTACTTTGATCTCGTCTACGCCCGCGGATTCAATCTCATCCAATCCGTCTTCGTCTAGCATAGTGCCAGCTTTGACGATGATGGAGCGGTTTTCTGGGTGCACCACATCGTCAATCGCAGTGCGGCCAAGCACGCGGTCACGCAGGGACTCAATCACTTCGCCGCCCTCAACAATGGCGCGCATGACTTGGCCATCCGATGTGCCGCAATCGTCCTCGGTCACCACCAGGTCTTGGGTTACGTCCACCAAACGGCGGGTGAGGTAGCCAGAGTTAGCAGTTTTGAGCGCCGTGTCGGCCAAGCCTTTACGCGCGCCGTGGGTGGAGATGAAATACTCCAACACATTCAGGCCTTCGCGGAAGTTGGCGGTAATAGGGGTCTCAATGATCGAGCCGTCAGGCTTGGCCATCAAACCGCGCATGCCAGCTACTTGGCGAATCTGCGCAGCAGAGCCGCGCGCGCCAGAGTCGGCCATCATGTAAATCGAGTTGAACGACTCTTGGTCCACTTCGTTGCCATGGCGGTCAATGACTTTCTCTTTGGAGAGCTGGGCCATCATCACTTTGGACACTTCGTCGCCCGACTTGCCCCAGATGTCCACCACTTTGTTGTAGCGCTCGCCAGAAGTCACCAAGCCCGACACATACTGCTGCTCGATCTCTTTGACTTCTTTTTGCGCACGCGCAATGATGCTTGGCTTTTCTTTGGGCACCAGCATGTCGTCAATTGCAATCGAAATACCTGCTTGCGTGGCCAAACGGAAACCGCTTTGCAGCAATTTGTCGGCAAACACCACGGTTTCTTTCAAGCCGCACTTGCGGAAAGACACGTTGATGAGTTTGGAAATTTCTTTCTTCTTCAGGGCCTTGTTCATGTTGGCGAACGGCAAACCTTTAGGCAAAATTTCAGACAGCAACGCACGGCCAACAGTGGTTTCCACCAGCTTGGTGCTGCCAGTGAACTCACCAGTGGCTTTGTCTTTGACGTACTCGGTCAAACGCACAGTCACGCGCGCAGCCAGCTCTACCTGCTTGGCATCAAGTGCGCGCTGCACTTCACCGATATCAGCAAAGATCAGGCCTTCGCCCTTGCCATTGATACGGTCTCGCGTTGTGTAATACAAGCCCAGCACCACGTCTTGCGAAGGCACAATAGATGGCTCGCCAGAGGCGGGGAACAACACGTTGTTGGATGCCAGCATCAGCGCACGGCACTCCATTTGCGCTTCTACAGACAGAGGCACGTGCACAGCCATTTGGTCACCGTCAAAGTCGGCATTGAAAGCCGAGCAGACAAGTGGGTGCAATTGCAGCGCCTTGCCTTCGATGAGGATTGGCTCAAACGCCTGAATGCCCAAGCGGTGCAAGGTAGGAGCGCGGTTGAGCAAAATCGGGTGCTCTTTGATCACCTCTTCCAAAATGTCCCAGACCACAGGCGTGCCCGATTCCACTTCTTTCTTAGCGGCTTTGATCGTTGTGGCAATGCCCATCGACTCTAAGCGCGCAAAGATGAAGGGCTTGAACAACTCCAAAGCCATGAGCTTGGGCAAACCACACTGGTGCAGTTTGAGTGTGGGCCCCACCACAATGACCGAGCGGCCAGAGTAGTCGACGCGCTTGCCCAGCAAGTTTTGGCGGAAACGTCCGCTCTTGCCTTTGATCATGTCGGCCAATGATTTGAGCGTGCGCTTGTTCGCGCCGGTCATGGCTTTGCCACGGCGGCCGTTGTCCAGCAGTGAATCGACCGACTCTTGCAGCATGCGCTTTTCGTTGCGCGCAATGATCTCGGGCGCCTTGAGCTCGAGCAGGCGGCGCAAACGGCTGTTGCGGTTGATCACGCGGCGGTACAAATCGTTCAAGTCTGATGTGGCAAAACGGCCACCATCTAGTGGCACTAGCGGGCGCAGATCAGGCGGCAGCACAGGCAGCACTTCCATCACCATCCACTGGGGCTTCATGCCAGATTTTTTGAACGCTTCGATCACCTTGAGGCGTTTGGCATTTTTCTTGATCTTGACTTCTGAGCCCGTCAAGTCGTTGCGCAGCTTCTCAATCTCGCTGTCCAAATCCATATTGGCCAAGAGCTCTTGGATGCCTTCAGCGCCCATTTTGGCGGTGAATTCATCGCCGTACTCTTTTTCTTTGGCATCAAAATCGTCCTCAGACATGATGCTGAATTTCTTCAGCGGCGTCATGCCAGGGTCAGTGACCACATATGCTTCAAAGTACAAGACGCGCTCAATATCCCGCAGCGTCATGTCCAGCACCAAGCCTAGGCGCGATGGCAAGGACTTGAGGAACCAGATGTGGGCGCAAGGCGCGGCCAAATCAATATGTCCCATGCGCTCGCGGCGCACCTTGGTCTGCGTGACTTCTACGCCGCACTTTTCGCAAATCACACCACGGTGCTTGAGGCGCTTGTATTTGCCGCACAAGCATTCGTAGTCTTTGATGGGCCCGAAAATTTTGGCGCAAAACAAACCGTCACGCTCAGGCTTGAAAGTGCGGTAGTTGATCGTTTCTGGTTTTTTGACTTCGCCAAAAGACCATGAGCGGATTTTTTCAGGAGATGCAATGCCGATTCGGATGGCATCAAAATGCTCATCGGGCGTGAATTGCTTGAATAGATCTAGAAGTGATTTCATGTGATTTCTTTCTATTCTGATGTTTAAGAACGCTCTAGCTCAATGTCCAGACCCAAGGAACGGATTTCCTTGACCAAAACATTGAACGACTCTGGCATACCTGCACTGATGGTGTGCTCGCCTTTGACAATACTCTCGTAGACCTTGGTACGGCCCTGCACGTCGTCGGACTTGACAGTCAACATTTCCTGCAAAGTGTATGAAGCGCCATAGGCCTTGAGTGCCCAGACTTCCATCTCGCCAAAACGCTGGCCACCAAACTGGGCTTTGCCGCCCAATGGTTGTTGGGTCACCAAGCTGTATGGGCCGGTGGAGCGTGCATGCATTTTGTCGTCGACCAAATGGTGCAGTTTCAAAACGTGCATGTAGCCCACCGTTACAGGGCGGTCAAACTGCTCGCCAGTGCGGCCATCAAACAGGTGAGCCTGCGTGCGGGTCGCCGTTAGGCCCTTGGCCTTGGCAATGTCATCTGGGTAAGCCAGCTTGAGCATGGCGCGGATTTCCTCTTCGGAAGCACCGTCAAACACAGGCGTAGCAAATGGCATGCCTGAAGACAGGTTGCTAGCCATGGCCATAACCTGTGCATCACTAAGCTTGGATAAATCTTCCTTGCGGCCGGA
>JAYTMT010000025.1:0-18529 GCA_043728315.1 Polaromonas sp.
ACCAGCGCGCCCAGCGTGTCGTTGTCGCCAAACTTGATCTCATCAGTCACTACCGTATCGTTCTCGTTGATCACCGGTACTACGTTGTGTTGTAGCAAAGTCAGCAGCGTAGAGCGGGCGTTTAGATACCGTTCGCGGTCTGTCAAATCAGCATGCGTTAGCAGCACTTGGGCGCTGCGCAGTCCGTGCTCGCGCAGCTTGGTTTCGTACATCTGGGCTAGGCCCATCTGGCCCACAGCGGCGGCGGCTTGCTGTTCGTGGATGGCGGTGGGGCGTGTGGCCCAGCCTAGGCGCTTCATGCCTTCGGCAATGGCACCGCTGGAGACCATGATGACTTCGCGTTTGTCGGCCACCAGCGCGGCCAGCTGCGCGCACCACAGCCCAATGGCCGCTTCGTCTAGGCCGCGGCCTTCATTGGTCACCAAGCTAGAGCCCACCTTGACGACGATTCGGCGTGCGTTGCGCAAGGTGTCAGGGGCTTTTAAAACCATCTTGTAAACTCAAAGAAATAATAGTGTTTTAGGGCTTCTAGGCCGTAGATACTGCTCAAGCAGCTATTAAATTAATAGTAACTTGACTGCCTTCAGTTTAACGCGGCGCAAAGCGCGGGTCAGTCACATCCACCGCTGGCGGTTCTGGGTCTGCAGCCGGTGCGTCGGTAAATCGCGGGTCAATGTACTCAGGCTCGGCTGCCGCTTTTTGGATGCTGCGCACATGCGCCATGATGGCTTGGATCAGCGGCTCGCAGCCTTCGCGCGTGAGGGCGGAGATTTGGAACACTGGCAGCGAATCAGCCGCTTTGATTTTGAGCGCTGTGCGGTAGCGTTTAACAAAGTCTTTGACTTTGGCTTCGCGCTCCTCCACCGGCACCATATCTAGCTTGTTGAGCACCAACCAGCGCGGCTTGTCATACAGCGCAGGGTCGTACTTTTTCAGCTCGCCCACGATAGCTTTGGCTTGCTTGACCGGGTCTACGGCATCGTCAAACGGCGCAAAGTCAATCATGTGCAGCAAAATGCGGGTGCGCTGCAAATGGCGCAAAAACTGGTGCCCCAAGCCCGCGCCTTCGCTGGCGCCTTCGATCAAACCGGGCACATCAGCCACCACAAAGCTTTGCTCTGGGCCTACGCGCACTACGCCCAGGTTGGGGTGCAGCGTGGTAAACGGATAGTCGGCAATCTTGGGGCGCGCGTTAGAAATGGCGGAGATCAGCGTGGATTTACCTGCGTTGGGCATGCCTAGCAGCCCAACATCAGCCAACACTTTAAGCTCAAGTTTCAACTCTTTGCGGTCGCCCGGATAGCCCATGGTTTTTTGCCGTGGTGCACGGTTAATCGCGCTTTTAAAGCGCAGGTTGCCAAAGCCACCGTCACCGCCTTTGGCGATCATGATTTTTTCGCCGGGGTTGAGCAGCTCAAACAGCACGTCGCCCGTTTCAGCGTCGGTGATGATGGTGCCGACGGGCATTTTTAAGGTGACGTCGTCACCCATGGCACCAAACATGTCACTGCCCATGCCATGCTCGCCGCGTCTGGCCTCGTGGCGGCGCGAGAAGCGGTAGTCCACTAGCGTGTTGAGTGCGGCATCAGCCACGGCCCACACGTGGCCACCACGGCCGCCGTCGCCACCGTTAGGGCCGCCAAATTCTTTGTACTTTTCATGGCGAAACGAGACGCAGCCGTTCCCCCCATCGCCAGCGGCAATGTCGATATAGGCTTCGTCAACAAATTTCATAGTTCACTAGTTTACAAAACAAAAAACCCCGAGGTACGGGGTTTTTGGAGGAAATTGCTTGATAGTGGGTTGCCCGAAGCCAAGCTCCTGCCCAAGCCATCCATTAAGCCATTAATTAGCCGTCGAATTATGCCGCCGTTGCAATGCTCACGGTGTGCTTGTTGAGCGCACCTTTGTGGCTAAACGACACATGGCCGTTAGTCAGAGCAAACAAAGTGTGGTCCTTGCCAATACCGACGTTGTCGCCGGGATGGAACTTGGTGCCACGTTGGCGCACGATGATCGCGCCAGCGGTGATAAGTTCACCACCAAAGGCTTTCACACCGAGCATTTTTGGGTTGGAATCTCTTCCATTTCGCGTCGAGCCGCCGCCTTTTTTCTGTGCCATTTCAAAGCTCCAAGAAAATTATTTTTTAACGCCGCCGACGAGAGCGTCGCACAGCGCCTTGAACTCGTCCATCTTGCCATCGCGCAGCAAAGCGGCTTGTTCAGCCCACGATGCAGGGTTAGCCAAGCTGAAACGCCCACCCGATGCTTTGAGCATTGCCGCCATATCGTCCGCCCTGGCATCAGCCAATGCAGCAAACGTGGTGATGCCGCCAGCAGCGAGTACTTTAGCGATTTTCGGGCCAATGCCTTCAATCAACTCGATGTCGTCTTTGCCACCAGCTGCGGGGACATATGCAACAGGAGCTGCCAAGCTTGCCGTGAAAACGCCACCCTTGCCGTCAGCGATTTCCGCAATGAACAGCTCGGTGTAGTTTTGGCGATGGCCTTGGCGTTTTTGGTAGTGCTTGCGACGGCGCATTTTGAAAATGCGCACCTTGTCGTGCCTGCCCTGCGCCACTACCGTGGCCTTAATCGCTGCTCCGGAAACCAAAGGAGTGCCAATGACTAAATCGCTGCCGGAACCGACAGCCATGATTTGGTCTAACACTATCTCTTGGCCTACGTCCGCAGCGATCTGTTCTACTTTAAATTTTTCGCCAGCAGCAACTTTGTATTGTTTGCCACCGGTTTTTACGACCGCGTACATAAGAACCTCTAGATTTTCTATCTATGACAAGAATCTGCGGACGATTTTCCACAGAGCCTTTGATTATAGCATGCGCGGGTTTTCCCTTCAATCGCTTATTTTTCAGGCCCGCATTTTCATATAATCAGGCCATATTCAGAGCACATTTCCCTTGGCCGCATCTTCCACCACTACTTCTCTAGCGCTTGCGCTCGTTGCCGCCGACATGCAAGAGGTTGATGCTGTCATTGCCAAGCGCCTAGACTCTGAGATTCCTTTGGTGGGTCAGGTCTCGCGCTACATCATCTCCGCTGGTGGCAAGCGCCTGCGCCCCGCCCTGCTCCTGCTCACGGCCGGTGCGCTTGGCTTTACAGGCGCACAGCGCTTTAACCTCGCTGCCGTGGTGGAATTCATCCACACTGCCACCCTGCTGCACGACGATGTGGTCGATGAATCCTCCTTGCGCAGAGGCCGTGCCACCGCGAACGCCTCCTTTGGCAACCCTGCCAGCGTCTTGGTGGGGGATTTTTTGTATTCCCGTGCTTTCCAAATGATGGTGGACGCAGGCGACATGCGGGTCATGCAAATACTGGCCGAGGCCACCAATGTAATCGCCGAGGGCGAGGTATTGCAGCTGATGAACATGCACGATGCCTCTTTGGACGAAGCGGCCTACCTGCGCGTGATTCGCTCCAAAACGGCCAAATTATTCGAGGCCAGTGCGCGTTTGGCTGCCGTGCTGGCCCAGTCAAGCCCGCAAGTAGAAGCTGCCTGCATGCAATACGGGCAGGCTTTGGGCACGGCTTTTCAGGTCATTGACGATGTACTGGATTACGACGGCCTGCCACAGGAGATGGGCAAGAATTTGGGCGACGATTTGCGCGAGGGCAAAGCTACACTGCCTCTGATTATTGCCATGCAGCGGGGCACGCCAGCGCAGCGCGAAACGGTGCAGCGCGCCATCCAAGAGGGCGGGGCTGACCAGTTAGATGCCATCATTGAGATTGTGCGTAGCACAGGTGCTATTGATGCCACGCGCGCAGCCGCAGCTGCTGAAGCCCAGCGCGCCATCGATGCTTTGCAGGGCTGGCCAAACAATGCATTCAAAGCCGCCATGCTGCAATTGGCCGAGCAATTACTCACAAGACGCGTGTAAGCTTTAATGCTTGCCTGCTCCATGGCGGGCTGTACTGGGCGCGTTTTGCAGTATATTGCACGAATCGGCCATTTATACTGAGCAATTGTGCCGCTGTTTTACAGCGGATGCAAAATCAGCGATGATAATGAGCCATAGCTAACCCCCCACTAAGAATGATCCGCACATGGCCGTTGTTGCGAACGCAATCCCCGAAACATCCTCTGTAGCACTGCCCGGCCTTGGCCGCGCGCTGATCATGGCGGGCAAGCTCAGCCAAAAAGTGGCCGAGGATCTCTACCGCAAATCCCAAACCACCAGAGGCAGCAGCTTCATTGCCGAGCTAACTGGCTCTGGCGCTGTGTCACCCCGTGATTTGGCGCATACCATGTCGGTGGCATTTGCCGCGCCATTAGTGGACATTGACGCGCTCGACCCACAGCGCCTGCCCAAGGGCATCTTAGACCCTAAACTGTGCCAAAGCTTGCGTGTGGTGGTGCTGAGCAAGCGCGGGGGTCGTTTGATCATTGCCACGGCAGACCCCTCAGACCAGCAAACCGCTGAAAAAATCAAATTCGCCACCCAGCTGGGTGCCGATTGGGTCATTGCCGAATACGACAAATTGGGCAAATTGGTCGATGCAGGCGCTGTGAGCGCGTCTGAGGCCATGGAAAGCATCATCGGCGGGGACTTCGAGTTTGATGAAAGTTCGACAGAGGCGGAAACGGTTGAAGACAACGACACCACAGGCGAGCAGGTTGAGGATGCACCAGTTGTTAAGTTTTTGCAAAAAATGCTGGTCGATGCATTCAACATGCGCGCGTCTGACTTACATTTTGAGCCCTATGAGCACACCTACAGGGTTCGTTTTCGGGTTGACGGCGAATTGCGTGAAATTGCTGCGCCGCCGATTGCTATCAAAGACAAATTGGCATCGCGCATCAAGGTGATTTCGCGCATGGACATTTCAGAAAAGCGTGTGCCGCAAGACGGGCGCATGAAGATGAAGATGGGTCCGGACAAAATGATCGATTTTCGCGTGAGCACCCTGCCCACGATGTTTGGTGAGAAAATCGTCATTCGTATTCTTGACCCTTCTAGCGCCAAGTTGGGCATTGAAGCACTGGGCTATGAGCCCGTAGAAAAAGAACGTCTGTTGACCGCAGTGCAACGGCCATATGGCATGGTACTGGTGACCGGGCCCACAGGCTCTGGCAAAACCGTGTCGCTGTACACCTGCTTGAATATTTTGAACAAACCAGGCGTGAATATTTCCACCGCAGAAGACCCCTGCGAGATCAACTTGGTGGGCATCAACCAAGTGAACATGAACGACCGTGCAGGTTTGACTTTCTCGGTGGCACTCAAGTCGTTTCTGCGCCAAGACCCGGACGTGATCATGGTCGGTGAGATTCGTGATGTGGACACCGCTGACATTGCCATCAAGGCCGCGCAAACTGGCCACTTGGTGCTCAGTACATTGCACACCAACGACGCACCCACGACGCTCACACGCATGCGCAACATGGGCATTGCGCCTTTCAATATTGCGTCTGCTGTTATTTTGATCACCGCACAGCGCCTCACGCGCCGCTTGTGTGTGAACTGCAAAACCCCCGTGGATATTCCGCGTGAAACTCTGGTGGAAGCAGGCTTCAAAGACGATGATGTCGACGGCTCATGGACACCCTACGGCCCTGTGGGCTGTAGCATGTGCAACAACGGCTACAAAGGCCGCGTGGGCATTTACCAAGTGATGCCCATCAGCGAAGAGATTCAGCGCATTATTTTGCGTGACGGCAGCGCCATGGAAATTGCAGAACAATCCTCGCGCGATGGCGTGCGCACCCTGCGCGAATCTGGCCTAAGCAAGGTGCGCCTAGGCATGACATCGCTCGATGAAGTGTTGGCCTGCACCAACGCATAAGCATAGCCGCGCCCACACTGCACCACACCTTACGACCACACAAGGCAAAGACATGGCTACAGCAATTAAAAAAGACCTCAAAGAGGCCGTCTACGAATGGGAGGGCAAAGACCGTAACGGCAAAATAGTCAAAGGCGAGCTGCGCGCCTCTGGTGAGAACCAAGTGCAGGCATCGCTGCGCCGCCAAGGCATCATGACCACCAAGGTGAAAAAGCGCCGTATGCGATCTGGCAAGCGCATCACCCCGAAAGACATGAGCATTTTTACCCGCCAATTGGCCACCATGATGAAAGCGGGCGTGCCACTTCTGCAGTCGTTTGATATCGTGGGCAGAGGCAACCCCAACCCCAGCGTGACCAAGCTGCTCAACGACATCCGCATGGATGTAGAAACTGGCACCTCTTTGTCGGTGGCATTTCGCAAATACCCGCTGTATTTTGACAACCTGTATTGCAACTTGGTAGAAGCGGGCGAGGCGGCAGGTATTTTGGAAGCGCTGTTGGATCGCTTGGCCGTGTACATGGAAAAAACCGAAGCCATTAAATCCAAAATCAAATCGGCTCTGATGTATCCGATTTCTATTTTGGTAGTGGCTTTTGTGGTGGTTGCCGTGATCATGATTTTTGTAATTCCGGCATTCAAACAGGTCTTTACTTCGTTTGGCGCAGATCTGCCCGCTCCCACGCTGTTAGTGATTGCAGTGAGTGAAATTTTTGTGAAATTCTGGTGGTTGATTTTTGGTGGACTGGGAGGCGGCATTTACTTTTTCATGCAAGCTTGGCAGCGCAATGAAAAAGTGCAGATGGTGATGGATCGCATCATGCTTAAAATGCCAATTTTTGGCGTTTTGGTTGAAAAATCATGCATCGCCCGCTGGACTCGCACCTTGGCCACCATGTTTGCCGCAGGCGTGCCCTTGGTTGAGGCGCTTGACTCGGTGGGTGGCGCTTCTGGTAACTCGGTCTATGCATCTGCCACCAGCAAAATTCAACAAGAAGTGTCCACCGGCACCAGCCTGACTGCGGCTATGTCCAACGCCAACTTGTTCCCATCAATGGTGCTGCAAATGTGTGCCATTGGCGAAGAGTCTGGCGCGATTGACCACATGCTGGGCAAGGCAGCGGACTTTTACGAAGCTGAAGTCGACGACATGGTGGCCGGTATTTCTAGCCTGATGGAGCCTATCATTATCGTGGTGCTAGGCACCATCATCGGCGGCATCGTGGTGTCTATGTATTTGCCAATTTTCAAACTCGGCCAAGTGGTGTAAGCATGTTGGAGACTTTTGCTGTTGGCCTGCTTGGCCTGCTGATTGGTAGTTTTCTCAATGTGGTGATTTACCGCCTGCCCAAGATGATGGAGCGCCAATGGGAGGCCGAGTGCGCAGAATACGCCGGGCAAGAGGTGAAAGAACAAGCTCCTTTTAACCTCCTAGAGCCGCGCTCGCGCTGCGGCCAATGCGGGCACATGATCCGTTGGTATGAGAATATTCCCCTGCTTAGCTATGTGTTTTTGCGGGGCAAGTGCTCTGCCTGTGGTGCGGCTTATGGCATGCGCTACCCTTTTGTAGAGCTGCTTACCGGCCTGCTTTTCGCTTTTTGCGCGCACCGCTGGGGTTTAACGCCTAGCACCATGGTCTGGTGCGGTTTTTGCGCGGCACTGTTGGCACTGGCCTGCATTGACTGGGACACCACCTTGCTTCCCGATGACATCACATTGCCGCTTTTGTGGGCCGGCTTGGTGGCAGTGGCGCTGGGCTGGAACACCAGTATCAACTTGACCACCTCGTTGTGGGGCGCGGTGGCAGGTTACACGTCGCTGTGGTTGGTGTACTGGATGTTCAAACTCACCACGGGCAAAGAAGGCATGGGTTTTGGTGATTTCAAGCTATTTGCGGCGCTGGGCGCATGGTTTGGCTGGCAGGCCTTGATACCGATCATTTTGATGGCTTCGATCATCGGAGCCGTTGTGGGTATTGGCATGAAAATGTCATCGAAACTGCGTGAAGGTGGCTATGTTCCTTTTGGTCCATTTTTAGCCATTGCTGGTTTCACTGCATTGATTTTTGGCCCAAAAGCCATGCAGCACTTTATTGGGTTCTAGCCAGCATGAAATTCCCTGTGCGCTTAGGGCTTACTGGTGGAATTGGCAGCGGCAAAAGCACGGTGGCGGCCATGTTTGCAGCGCGCGGCGCTGGCGTGGTGGATGCAGATGCCATCTCCCGCGCCCTCACTGCCCCCGGTGGGGCTGCCATTGCGCCTGTTCGGGCCGCGTTTGGCGAACATATGATCGACAGCACTGGCGCTATGGACCGGGTGGCCATGCGTGCATTGGTGTTGTCGAATGTGCAGGCCAAGCACCGCCTCGAAGGCATTATCCACCCGCTGGTGGGTGCAGCCACATTGCAGGCGGTGCAATCCATACAATCGCCTCTGGTGGTGTACGACATCCCCCTGCTGGTAGAAGGCGGCATGTGGAGCGCACGGCTCGATTATGTGCTGGTGGTTGACTGCAAACCCAGCACCCAAATGCAGCGCGTGCTCAGCCGCGCGCAATCTGCCAGCTGGACCCGCGAACAGGTGCTACAAGCCATTGCAGCGCAGGCCAGCCGCCAGCAACGCCTGTCTGCGGCCGACATCGTGATTGCCAATGACGAACTTACTTTGTCACAACTAGAAGCCTGTGTATGGGAAATTGTGGACCACTTCGGGCTATGATTGCAGCCATGCATTTTTTGACCCTTCGCGTCTTGTGATCCTCTACGAATACCCTTTTAACGAACGCATCCGCACCTACTTGCGGCTAGAACACCTGTTCACACGCCTAGGGAGTCTGATTGCGCGCGATTCTGCGCTGGACCACCACTACGCGCTCACCACTGTTTTTGAAGTGATGGACGTAGGGGCACGCGCTGATTTAAAGTCAGACGTGCTGCGCGACTTGGACAAACAAAAACATGTGCTCAACAGCTACCGAGGTAATCCCTCCATTGCCGAGCAAATACTCAATGGCGTGATTGCGCAGATAGATGCCTGCTTTGCGGCCTTGAGTGGGCTGCCCGGCAAAGCAGGTCAATCGCTCACCGAGAACGACTGGCTGATGAATATCAGAAGCCGCATGGGCATACCAGGGGGCACCTGCGAATTTGACTTGCCCGCCTACCATGCCTGGCAGCAGCGCAGCCCGATTGCGCGGCGCACTGACCTGCACAGGTGGAGCAGCACGCTGGTGCCCTTGGCAGAATCGGTCAACCTGCTCATGAAAATGCTGCGTGATTCTGGCGTGGCACAAAAAGTGGTCGCACCCCTAGGCCAATACCAGCAAAACCTGCCCCAAGGCCGCACCTTTAATCTGCTGCGCCTGCGCATTGACCCCGCACTGGACTTGGTACCTGAGATCAGCGGCAACCGCCTGATTTTGTCGGTGCGCCTGATGCGCCAAGACGCGCAAGACCACCTGAGCGCTGCCGGGCAAGATGCTAGCTTTGAAATTGCGCTTTGCGCCTGAAACCATGCCGGCCTCAGCCCCTGCCTCTGCTGCGTCTTGTGCGCCAGACATTGCCGCAAAAATAGTCAAATGCCCCAGCTGCAAAGGTCCGAGCATCTACGCTGGCAGCAACCCTTACCGCCCCTTTTGCTGCGAACGCTGCAAAAACCACGACTTTGGCGCCTGGGCCAGCGAGAGTTTTCGCATGGCCACCCAAGCGCCGCCGGATGCCATGGACGACCCGCAAGAGCGCGTGCTGCACTAAGCGTTGGCTTGGCGGGGTATGCAGCGAAGCCTTGCTAGCAGACTGCTGGCGCTATTATTTACGGAGCGAACAATCGCCATATGACGGTGACAATAGGCTAAAAGTATGTATTTTTTTCATTCCCTTGGACAATAGAAATAGCCCAGTCGCTGAAAATTACAGTTTTCCAGCATCCATAAAAACATATTTTACAAAAAATACGGCCAATGTCAGCATCATATAGACATACTATGCTATAAAATATATAGCTGCATCAGATTGAAAAAGCTTGTAATTGCGTGAGGCTTGAGGCTTTGGACTCTTCCTCCATCCAACCCAACACTGGCACAGTACCTGGCAAAATCGGCGCAACCTCCACTGGCAGCAGCTGCCACGCAAAGGATTGCCCCTCGCGCATGGTGAGTTCCCCCGTCCATTTGAAAACCTTGCAAAAGTTCAAACGCACCAGCGCATGGGGGTAGTCGACCAGCTCGGTTTTCCAAGCCTGCACATCGCCGCTTTGGTGGCCAATTTCCACACCGATTTCTTCGATTAACTCACGGCGCAGGGCAACTTCCACCGATTCGCCCTGCTCTAGCTTGCCGCCGGGGAATTCCCAGTAGCCAGCGTAGACTTTGTTCGGCGGACGGGTGGTGAGCAAAAACGCGCCGTCTGAGCGAATCAGCACGCCCACGGCTACTTCCACGGTTTTTCTGTCCATGCCGCCTTCGCGCGGCAGGTGGCTGTCGGCTTGCAAGGCGGCGGGTGCGGGAGCTGTCATAGCCACAGGGCACTCAAACCAGATGCCGACCCGCAAAATCCCGCGCAAACTGGTAGGCCACACGGCCGCTGCGCGAGCCGCGCTCTAGCGACCACACCAGCGATTCAGGCTTGGCCGCCTGCGCCACTGCCTCTGACACGCCTAGGCTGGTGAGCCACTGCATGACAATGGCCAAATACTCGTCTTGGCTGAACGGGTAAAAACTCACCCACAGGCCAAAGCGCTCAGAGAGCGAAATTTTCTCCTCCACGCCCTCGCCAGGGTGTACTTCACCATCGCTGGTGTGCTTGTACGTGAGGTTTTCCGACATGTATTCGGGCAGCAGGTGGCGGCGGTTGCTGGTGGCGTAAATCAGCACATTGGGTGTGCTGGCGGCCACTGAGCCGTCCAGCACCGACTTGAGCGCCTTGTACGAGCTTTCGCCTTCGTCAAAGCTCAAATCGTCGCAAAAAATGATGAATTTCTCGGGTCGCTGGCTCACCACGTCCACAATGTCTGGCAAGTCTATCAAATCGGCCTTGTCTACCTCAATCAGGCGCAGGCCTTGTGCTGCGTAGTGGTTAAGACAAGCGCGAATCAACGAGCTTTTGCCTGTGCCGCGCGCGCCCGTGAGCAGCACGTTGTTGGCGGTTTTGCCGCTCACAAACTGCTCGGTGTTGCGTTGGATTTTTTCCTTTTGCCCATCAATTTCTTGCAAATCCGCCAGCGCCATTGCCCCAACGTGGCGCACCGGCTCCATGGTACCGTGGCCACTGCTGCGTTTGCGGTAGCGCCAGGCCACTGCTGCGCCCCAGTCGGGCGCGGTCATGGCTTGCGGCAGGATGGATTCGATGCGTGCAATCAGTTGTTCGGCGCGGACAAGCAGGTGTTCAAAATTGGGGTTCATTGGACGTAGTGATTCACTTTTGGCGTGGTCTTGGGTGTGAGCGCGTCAGCCTGCTCGGTGCGGCGGCTGCCGCCTCAAGTTAGCTCCGATAATCCGCATTGATCTTCACATAGTCGTAGCTGAAGTCGCAAGTCCAGACCGTGTCAGAAGCCGTGCCACGACCCAGCGACACGCGGATGGTGATCTCGGCCTGCTTCATCACGCGCTGGCCGTCTTCCTCGCGGTAGGCTGGGTTCCGCCCGCCGTTTACCACCACCTGCACATCGTCCAAATGCAGGCCAATCAGGGTTTGGTCAAGGTCGGCAATGCCTGCGTAGCCCACAGCGGCCAAGATGCGGCCAAGGTTGGGGTCTGAGGCAAAAAATGCGGTTTTCACCAAAGGCGAGTGCGCAATCGCGTAGGCCACTAGGCGGCATTCTTCGCACGTTTTGCCGCCGTCTACGGCCACGGTGATGAATTTGGTAGCGCCTTCGCCATCGCGCACAATGGCTTGGGCGCATTTTTGCGCCACTTGCAGCATGGCGGCTTTGAGCGCTTGGCCCTCGGGCGAGGCCAGCGAAGTAATCGGTGCGTGCGCGGCTTTGTTGGTCGCTATCACCACAAATGAGTCGTTGGTGGACGTGTCGCCGTCCACCGTCACGCGGTTAAACGAGGCATCGGCCAGCTCGGTGGCCAGCTGCTGCATGAGCGCGGGCGCAACAACGGCATCGGTGGCCATGAAGCCCAACATGGTAGCCATGTTGGGGCGGATCATGCCCGCGCCCTTGCTGATGCCGCTCACATGCACCGTTTGCCCGCCCACCACCGCGCTGGCGCTAAAGGCCTTGGGCAGGGTGTCGGTGGTCATGATGCCCTGTGCGGCGGCCAGCCACTGCGCGGAGCTGTTAGTACTGCCCGCGTTGGCTATAGCAGCATCCAGCCCCGCTATAACGCGCTCAGAGGGCAGAGTTTCCATGATCACGCCCGTAGAAAACGGCAAAATTTGCTCTGCTTGCACACCCAGCTTAGCCGCCAAGGCCGCACAGGTCTCGCGGGCGCGGCGCAGGCCGTCTTCACCTGTGCCTGCGTTGGCGTTGCCCGTGTTGATGACCATCGCACGAATGGGCGCGCCTGCGTTGGCCGCTTGGCTTAAGTGCGCACGGCAAATCTGCACCGGTGCTGCGCAAAAGCGGTTTTGCGTGAACACGCCAGCCACCGAAGCGCCCGCATCGAGCAGTACCACGGTCAGGTCTTTGCGGTTGGCTTTGCGAATCCCCGCCTCGGCCACGCCAATGCGGATGCCTTGCACGGCCAAAAGGGAAGACAGCTCTGGAGCGGTGAGTAAAACAGCCATAGAACCCTCAATTTATGAAAAAAACTGCCGACGTCAGCATCATATGGTCATAGTGCGCTATTTAATATATAGCACATAGTAAATACCACGCTGCATAGATTTTTAATGAACCGAAGTGTCAGTTGAGCTTGCCGTGGCAAAACTTGAACTTCTTGCCGCTGCCGCATGGGCACACATCGTTGCGGCCTACGCGGGCGTAGGGGTCTGCAGCGCGGGCAGTGGATTCGTCCAGCGTGGTTTGCGCCTCGCCGGTTTCGGTGGGTGCCGTGTAAGTCACATTCGCAATATTCTCGGCGCGCGCTTCTATTTGCTGGGCGGCTGCGTCCAGCGATTCGCCTGCTTGCACTTTCACCGTCATAAGTATCTTGGTCACTTCGTTTTTCACCGAGTCGAGCAGTTGGCCGAATAATTCAAAAGCCTCGCGCTTGTACTCTTGCTTGGGCTGCTTGCTGGCATAGCCGCGCAGGTGGATGCCTTGGCGCAAATAGTCCAGCGCGCTCAGGTGCTCGCGCCAATGCGTGTCGATGCTTTGCAGCAACACCACGCGCTGGAACTGCGTGAAATTCTCTTCGCCAATTTGCTCCAATTTGGCATCAAACACGCCATTAGCCGACTTGATGACTTCTTGCAACACATCCTCGTCGGTGATGGACGAAGCGGCTGATACCTTGGCTTTGAGGTCTAGGCTGATTTGGTATTCAGAGGCCAAGGCGGCCTCCAGTGCGCCCAAGTCCCACTGCTCTTCCACCGTTTCGGGCGGCACGTGCTGGTGGGTTAAATCGGTGAAACAACCTTCGCGCAGACCTGCAATTTGGGCCGACAGGCTCTTGGCATCCAAAATATCGTTGCGCTGCTGGTAAATCACCTTGCGCTGCTCATTGCTCACATCGTCGTATTCAAGCAATTGTTTGCGCACGTCAAAATTGCGCGCCTCCACCTTGCGCTGCGCGCTTTCAATGCTGCGCGAGACAATACCCGCCTCAATTGCCTCGCCCTCTGGCATTTTCAGGCGCTCCATGATGGACTTGACCCTGTCACCCGCAAAAATGCGCATCAACGGGTCGTCCAAACTCAAATAAAAGCGCGACGAACCAGCATCGCCCTGACGGCCCGAGCGGCCACGCAGCTGGTTGTCAATGCGGCGCGACTCGTGGCGCTCAGTGGCAATGATGCGCAGGCCGCCCTGCGCGGTTACTGCTTCATGGTCAATCTTCCACTGCGCGCGCAGTTTCTCTATTTGCGCTGCCTTGGCACTGTGGGGCACAGTTTCGTCGGCTTCCACCTCTGATATGAGCTTTTCCACATTGCCGCCCAACACAATGTCAGTGCCTCGGCCAGCCATATTGGTGGCAATGGTGACCATTTTGGCGCGGCCTGCTTGGGCCACAATGTCGGCCTCGCGGGCGTGCTGCTTGGCGTTGAGCACTTGGTGGGGGAGCTTGGCTTTGTCAAGCAGGCCAGAGATCAGCTCGGAGTTTTCAATCGACGTAGTGCCCACCAGCACAGGCTGGCCGCGCTCGTAGCATTCACGGATGTCATTGATCGCCGCGTCGTAGCGCTCTTGGCTGGTTTTGTACACGCGGTCCAACTGGTCATCGCGCTTGCTCACGCGGTTAGGCGGGATCACAATGGTCTCTAGGCTGTAAATTTCTTGGAATTCATAGGCTTCGGTGTCGGCCGTGCCGGTCATACCAGCCAGTTTTCCGTATAGGCGGAAGTAGTTTTGGAACGTGATGGAGGCCAGCGTTTGGTTCTCAGACTGGATTTGCACGCCTTCTTTGGCTTCCACGGCTTGGTGCAGGCCATCGCTCCAGCGGCGGCCGGTCATCAGGCGGCCTGTGAACTCGTCCACAATGACAATCTCGCCCTCTTGCACCACATAGTGCTGGTCACGGTGGTACAAATGGTTGGCACGCAAGGCGGCATACACGTGGTGCATCAGGGTGATGTTGGCAGGGTCGTAGAGCGAGGCGCCGGCCGGCAGCAGGTTGCTGGCTGTCAAAATTTGTTCGGCGTTTTCATGGCCCTGCTCGGTGAGGAAAACTTGGCGCGATTTTTCGTCCAAGGTGAAGTCACCCGGCGTGACCACGCCCTCGCCCGTGCGGGCATCGGCCTCGCCCACTTGCGCCGTGAGTTTGGGCACCACTTTGTTCACCGCCACATACATTTCAGTGTGGTCTTCGGCCTGCCCGCTGATGATCAGCGGCGTGCGCGCCTCGTCAATCAAAATCGAATCCACCTCGTCGACAATGGCGTAGTTCAGCCCACGCTGTACACGGTCGGCCACCTCATAAACCATGTTGTCACGCAGGTAGTCAAAGCCAAACTCGTTGTTAGTGCCGTAGGTGATGTCGCAGCGGTAAGCCGCTTGCTTTTCTTCGCGCGGCATATTGGGCAGGTTCACGCCCACGCTCAGGCCTAAAAAATTGTACAAGCGCCCCATCCACTGCGCATCGCGGTTGGCCAAATAGTCGTTCACGGTCACCACGTGCACGCCCTTGCCTGTGAGCGCATTCAAATATACAGGCAGTGTGGCAGTGAGCGTTTTGCCCTCGCCGGTGCGCATTTCAGAAATTTTGCCATTGTGCAGGCTCATGCCGCCCAATATTTGCACATCAAAATGCCGCATTTTCATCACGCGCTTAGAGCCCTCGCGCACCACAGCAAACGCCTCGGGCAGGAGCGCATCCAGCGTTTCGCCAGCGGTCACGCGGTCTTTGAATGCTTGGGTTTTGGCTTTGAGCTGCTCGTCGCTGAGCTTTTCGTACTCGGCTTCTAAACCACTGATGCGCTCCACGGATTTGCGGTAGCCTTTGAGCAAGCGGTCGTTACTGCTGCCGAAAATGGAGGTAAGAAATTTGATGGCCATGAAAGAGCGCTGTAAGTGCGCGCAGGGCAAACCCCACACGCTGGTAAAAAGCCCCGCTTGCTACATGCAAACGGGAAAAGTAAAAAAACTTGTAATAGAAATGGGGGTACGCTTGGGTTTTGCAACCCGCCCGCACCGCAGCTGACGCAGCATTTTACCAGCGCGGCTTGATGCCCTGCGAAGAAGCTGCGGCTGGCGCAGGTTCGGACAGCACAGGCACGTTCGGCAAGGGCTTGGAAGGCCGAACCGCAGCGACGGCCACATTGGTGGACGGCAGCTTTTCGCCCGCATTCAAAAAGCGCTGCGGATCCTGCGGCACGCCCTGCACCCACACCTCAAAATGCAGGTGCGGGCCGGTGGAGCGGCCAGTGGAGCCCACAGCCGCTAGCTTTTGCCCTCGCTTGACCACATCGCCTTTTTTCACAAACACCTGCGAGGCATGGGCGTAGCGCGTGACCAAATCGTTGCCATGGTCTACTTCCACCATGTTGCCATATGCGCCGTGCCACTCCTGGGTGACCACCACGCCGCCAGCAGCAGCCAAAATCGGCGTGCCCGGGTCGGCCTGAAAGTCCAGGCCTGTGTGCAAAGCTTGGCGGCCGTTCACAGGGTCAATGCGCCAGCCAAAAAGCGAGCCCAAATGCCCGCCCGGCACTGGCTGCTGCGTAGGCACCATCATTTTGCGAATTTGCTGGTCAAACAGGCGCGATTCGGCCACGGTGAACAAATCTACCCGCTGGCCAGCCAGCTTTTCCAAGTCATCCAGCGTTTGCTGCAGCTCCTGCAAGCTCAAGGGGCGGCTGCCAACCAGCACGCCACCGCCGGCAGTGGTGGAGGTTTTGGGGGTTGGTTTGCCATCGGCAGGGCCCACGCCCGCCAAGCCCGATACGCGCTCGCCCAGCGACTCAAGCTGCACAATTTTGGCTTGCAGCTCGCCCACTTTTTTGGCCATGGCATCCAAGTTTTCCCGCATGAAGCGGTCGCGCTGCTCAAACTCGTCTTTTACCACCAGCTTGACCAAGCTGCCCACAATAGGCCAGCCCTCGCGCGCGCCTTTAAGGAACACCCAGTGGTACAGGCCGGCGGCCACTAGCATCAAGGCCAAAGACAACGCCAAGCCCGACAACACCAGCTTTGCGCCACTTAAATGAATCGGCCGCGTTTTGGCAAGCCAAGCGTCCGTGATAATCAAATGCATCCGATCTCCTTGCTGAGATTTTTTCAATGGGTCTATTTTGCGCGTTTTTTAGCTGCTTTTACTATGTACAACTACGCCAAACCACCCATAGCCCCCAAACATTTGGCCAAAAGCCTGCAACAAGCCGTGCAAGATGCCCCCAATTTGGCGCATTTGAGTGCATTGGCCACCGAATCTGGCAGACGCTTGGCGCTCATTGCTGGCCTCATGCCTCCCGCCCTGCGCACCGGCGTGCTGCCCGGCCCCATAGAGCAAGACCACTGGTGCTTGCTGGCCACTAACAATGCAGTAGCCGCCAAGCTGCGCCAGCTTACCCCCGCGTTTGCCGCACATTTGCGCAGCAGCGGGGTCAATGTGACGCTGATACGCATCAAAGTACAAAGCCAATAAAGCGCTTTGCGTTCGGTTTGCGCTTTCACAGTATCAATTTTCAGCGCTCGTTAGCGCTCACTACCGCTCCCGCGCCGCCTCAGCTCCCACTTTTTGCACGGGGCTGAGCAAATACTCAATCACCGTGCGCTGCCCCTGCGACAGCTCCGCCACCACCAGCATGCCCGGGGTCAGCGGCAGTTGATTGCCGTTAGGCGATTTCAGGCTTTGGGTGTCTAGTTTTACCAGCGCGCGGTAAGTCAGCTGCGGCAGATTCGGGTTTTGCTGCTGCTTAGGGTCGGCGGCATCGGCACTTAAATGGCTGATGCGGCCTTGCATCAGGCCGTATTTTTGAAACGGATAGGCAGCCACCTTCACCTGCACCGCTTGGCCAATCGCCACAAAGCCCACATCTTCATTGCCCAAGAGCACCTCTGCTTGCATCGGTTCGTCGCGCGGCACTATATTCATCAGCAAGGCGCCCGCTTGCACCACAGCGCCTGTGTTGGCCACCGCCAGGTCTTTCACCACGCCGTCGTTGGGCGCTTTGATCTCCAATAGACCCGATTTGAAGGTGGATTTGTCCAACTCTTGGCCACTCTTGTTAAGCTGGGTGAGCACCTCGATGCGCTCATTTTCCAACTGGCTTTTGTAGCTTGACTCGATACTGCTGATCTTTTTATGAATTTGGTCGATAGCGCTTTTCAGGGCATTCACCGCTTGAATTTGAGACTGCAAGTCTTGGCTTTTTTCAATGAACTCTCGCCGCTTGTCGGCTGATGCCAGTTGGGAAATGAAGCCTTCTTTTTCTAATTGCTCGTGTTTTTCAGCCGCTGCCCTTGTAATTGGCAATACTTCTCGCAGCTTGACCAAGGTTTGTTGCGCTCCTTCTAGCTCACTGCTGGCGCGCTGTTTGGCTACTTGTTCTTGAGCCAAAGCATCTTGGTAGCTCAGGCGGCGCGCCCTGAACTGCGCCTCCACTTGCGCCACCAGCAGTACTGGGTCGGTGGGCAAGCCCACAAAGGCTTTGTTTTGCAGCTCCGCCTCAATTCTGCGCAGCGACAGGCGCTTGATAGCGACATCGTTACCTAACGCCGCCATTTCCGAGTTGGCAGCCCGCGCATCCAAGCGCAGCAGCACTTGGCCGAGCTTGACCACATCGCCGTCTTTCACCAGTATGGCAGTCACCACCCCCGCCTCAGCGGGCTGCACCACCTTGGTAAAGCTGATGGGCACCAAGCGCCCCTGCGCAGACACTATCACATCCAGCTTGGCCACAAATGCCCAAACGATCAGCAGCAGCATCAAGCCCACCACCCCCAAAAGCACCCAGCGCGGCAAGCGCGAGGGCGGGCTCTCTTGGATGGTCAGCAGGTCTGGGGCGAAATCGTAGGCTTCTGGGGCGAGCGCGCTGGGGTTGCTGGCAATGTTTTGGCTGTTCTTGCCCATCAAACAGCCCAACTAGGACGTGCATTGCCCGAACTGGCCACTGCCGCCATCAGCAGTTGGTCTTGCGTGATCGGCCCCATGGGAATAATCGGGCTGCTTGCAC
>JAYTMT010000026.1:0-2666 GCA_043728315.1 Polaromonas sp.
CAAGACAGTGCAGGCAATTTCAGCCTGGCCTGGAGCGATGCCAAGGGCGACAATGCCTTTCGCATCACCCCCAAAATTGGCACGTATTTGAACGGCCCGGGTGCCCTGCAATACAGCCTAGCGCTCGAAGCCGCCTACGACAGGCGCTTTAGCCCACACACTTTTGGCTCAGTGGTGGTCTCGCGCAATGTCTATGAAAACGTCACCACCTTAGGCATCCAGCCCTCAGACAGCACACTGCCCAATGTGCGCTCACGCGGCGCGTTTTACCAAGTGGGTGGACTCAAGCTTGACCGTGCCTTGGTGAACCACTTCATGGGCTTGGGCAGGGGGCTTTATGGGCGAGTGTCGGCAGGTATTTACGAGCGCGCTTTTGCAGGCGTGGGCGGGCAGGTGCTTTATGTGCCGGGCAAGCAGCCATGGGCAGCAGATCTGGCTGTGGATGCCGTGGCCCAGCGCAGCGAAACCAAGCCACTGGGCTTTAGCGGCTACCGCAACACCACCGCACTGGGCTCGCTGCATTACCGCCTGCCCGCAGGCGTGCGCCTCACAGCGCGGGCAGGGCGCTTTTTAGCGGGTGACACAGGGGTGCGGCTGGAGGCCAAGCGCCACTTTGACAGCGGCATAGAGCTAGGCGTGTGGTTTTCAGTGACCGATGCCAAAGACACCACGGGCCCGGTGCTCGGCACTGGCAAGGTCTACCGCGACAAAGGCATCAGCGCCAGCATACCGCTGGATTTTTTGTTGCCCGTGCACACCCGCGCACGCGCCCAAATTGCGCTCTCGCCGTGGGCGCGCGATGTGGGGCAAATGGTGGAGTCCCCCAGTGACTTGTATGCCATGCATGAGGACGATGTGGCCAATATGGAGTCAGAGGATGGCCTAGGCCGCTTAAGCGGTTTTGACGACGACACGCGGCGTAGCAAGCGCAGCGCACTGTCGGTGATGCAATCCCCCTCAGATGCCGTGTGGGCGGCCATGGTTGGCTCAGCAGCGCTGGCGCGCGAAGGCCGCTGGGCGCGGCCTGTTGCAATGGGCGCTGGGCTGGTGCTGGCCAGCGCCTTGTTTGACAAGCCCTTGCAGCGCGCGGCACAGAGGCTAGGTGACAAGCCCGTAGTGAAAGCCGGAGCCGCCATTGGCAACGCACTGCCAGTGCTGGGCATGGGCGCAGCCGCGTGGCTGGCATGGGATGGCAGCAACTGGCAGCGCAGCGCTGTGGCGCGCTCAGGCCTAGAGGCCGGTGGCGCTGCCGTGCTTGCCAGCACCGCGCTTAAATACGCCATCAACCGTGCCCGCCCAGCCGATGGCTTAGGCAATGCACACTTTAGCGGACAAGACCGCGCCAACAGCAGCATGCCCTCGCGCCACGCCGCAGTGGTGTTTGGCGTGCTCACGCCCTTTGCCCAGCATTTTGATGCGCCGTGGCTGTATGGCTTGGGCGCACTCACAGCAAGCGCGCGCGTGGCGGGGCAGCAGCACTGGGCATCCGATGTAGCGGCTGGCGGTTTGATTGGCTTCGGGCTAGGCAGCTATTTTTATGGCCAGCGGCAGGCGCAGCCAAATGAAAAAGCCAGCACCCAGCCCACGCTCATCATCAGCCCGCAGCTGATTGGCATGCAAATGGCATTTCGCTAAAGGCTTGTATGCACATATTTTTGCGCACGATTTTTACCTTCTTGTTTGGCTGCTTGTGCGCGAACATGGCATGGTCGCAAGCAACACATACAGCAACATTTGCTCCACCATCAGTTGCCTCCATAGCAGTATTGCCAGCTGCAGCCAAGGCATGCCAAGTGCTAGACCCAGAGCTACAAACCAGTTACGAGGGACCCTGCTCTGGCGACGGCTGGGCGCATGGCATTGGCAAAGCCACTGGCCAGCGCGCTGTATACGAGGGGCGATTTGTATTTGGCGCAAAGCAGGGCGTGGGCACTAAAACATGGGTTGACACCGGTGACCGATACACAGGCGAATTTTTTCAAGACGCACGCCAAGGCAAGGGTATTTACACTTGGGGTGATGCCAGCAGCGCCAAAGGCAGCCGCTACGAGGGCCAATTCCAGCAAGACCTGCGCCACGGGCAGGGCAGCTTCTATTGGGGCAACGGCGATGCTGTGCATGGGCAGTGGAGCCAAGGCAAGCAGCTAGCTCCTGCCAGCCCCATGCAAAGCTTGCAAATTTTGCACATGCAGGCCATGGCAAAACGCATCCGCATTGGCCAGCGCGTATGCCAAGACAGCTTTGCATACCCCACGCAAAATCAAGCGCGTGGCACCGTTGTGTCGCTCGATGGCAACAGCATGGGTGTGCGCCTACACCAAGAATCCGCATCAAAAAAACTTCAATTACAACCCATAATAATTACATTGCTATTGGGTTGGTGGCCTTGTTGAATACTTATGTCTATATGCTAAAAACACAGCAACAAGGGCAGTATAAAATAGGCAAAATGTGTGGCATATTGCTAGTCCACCACGGAAAACCGTGGTGGGCTTTGTAAGCAGTCAGATACTATCAAAGCGTAATGTAACTTCTCGCCACCATCGTTCATGCCCTTTCTGTCGCCTAATTGCCGCCAATTGTTAGCCGCACTCACTTGCGTGGCTTTTGCCTGCAATGCTGCAGCGCAAAGCGCCGTGTTTGACAGTATCAAGGGCAGTGTTACG
>JAYTMT010000027.1:0-1599 GCA_043728315.1 Polaromonas sp.
GGTGCTGCCGCGCGTCAGGCCGGTGATCGTGCCACGCGCATTCGCTTGCCAGTAGGGCGCACCCAAGCCGGTAAAAGCCGGCACCATCATCACGCCGCCCGAGTCGGGCACGCTTTGCGCCAAGGTCTGCACCTCGCCACTGCTTTGGATGGCATGTAGCCCATCGCGCAGCCACTGCACCACCGCACCACCAATGAAGACGCTGCCTTCCATCGCGAATTCGGGCTGCGGTGTGGTTTGTGCGGCGCTGGTGGTCAACAAGCCGTTGCTGGAGGTTTGAAACTTGCCGCCGTTGTGCATCAGCATGAAGCAACCGGTGCCGTAGGTGTTTTTGGCCATGCCACTTTTAAAGCAGGCTTGGCCAAACAGGGCGCTTTGCTGGTCACCCGCGACCCCGCCAATCGGGATGCTGGCACCCAATAAATCAGCGCTGACGTTTCCATAGAGGGCGCTGGACGGTTTGACGATGGGCAAAAGTTCGACGGGTATGTCCAATGCAGCCAACAGTTCGGCATCCCACTGGTTGGTGTGTACATTGAACAGCATGGTGCGCGAGGCATTGCTCACATCGGTGGCATGTACGGCCCCTTGGGTGAGCTGCCAGATCAGCCAGCTGTCGATCGTGCCAAAAGCCAATTCGCCACGCTGGGCCTGTGCACGCGCATCGGGCACGTTGTCCAGCAGCCATTTCAGCTTGGTGCCAGAAAAGTAGGCGTCAATCACCAAACCCGTTTTTTGCTGGATGGTTTGTGCCAGGCCCTGCGCGCGCAGTTGCACGCAGGTTGGCTCCGCGCGGCGGTCCTGCCAGACGATGGCGTGGTGAATCGGCAGGCCCGTGGCACGGTTCCATACCACGGTGGTTTCACGCTGGTTGGTGATGCCGATAGCTGCAATCGCGCTGCCAGCCAGGCCTGCTTTGGCTAGAGCCTCACGCGCCGTGGCGAGTTGGCCTCTCCAAATCTCCATCGGGTCATGCTCGACCCAGCCGGGTTGGGGAAAGATTTGCGGCAGTTCGCGCTGCGCCATGGCGACGATGCTGCCCATGGCATCAAACACAATGCTGCGGGAGCTGGAGGTGCCTTGGTCAAGCGCAAGTAAATAGGTCATAGTGTTCATAAGTCATCAAAGCGACAGGGATTTAAACTGAACTCACCAAACACAAACAATATAACGAATAATAATCTTTTCACCGCTTCTTTCGTGTGCGCCTTATTCCCATGTCTTCATGCCCAAACCCACTGTGCCACTTCAACCCTTCGCCAGCCACCGCCCCGCACTGATGGCGCGATTGGCAGAACCCGCCAGCTATGACCTCGTCATCATTGGGGGTGGCGCCACCGGTTTGGGTGTCGCACTCGACGCGGCCTTGCGTGGCTTCAGCGTGGTCTTGGTCGAGTCGCACGACTTTGCCAAAGGCACCTCGTCGCGTGCGACCAAACTGGTGCATGGTGGTGTGCGTTATTTGGCGCAAGGCAATATTTCATTGGTACGCGAGGCCCTGCATGAACGGGCGACACTGCTGCACAATGCGCCGCATATTGCGCAACCGCTGCCGTTTGTGATGCCGTCATACAAGTTGTGGGAAGCGCCGTTTTATGG
>JAYTMT010000028.1:0-6039 GCA_043728315.1 Polaromonas sp.
GGAATGACCGACCTCTTCACACTCAAAGGCCGCGTTGCCTTGATTACGGGCGGCTCACGCGGCATTGGCCGCATGATAGCCAAGGGCTTTTTGGCGCAAGGTGCCAAGGTTTACATCTCTGCACGCAAGGCGCAAGCCTGTATCGACACCGCAGCCGAATTGTCCCAATACGGTACCTGCATTGCCATTCCGGGCGATGTGTCCACTGTAGCGGGCGCGCAGGCTTTGGCTGACGCTTACTTGGCGTTGGAGCCGCAACTCGACATTTTGGTCAACAACGCAGGCGCTGCTTGGGGTGAAGATTACGACACCTTCCCCGAATCTGGCTGGGACAAGGTGGTGAACTTGAACATGAAAGCGCCCTTCTTTTTGACCCAAATCCTGACGCCGGCCCTGCGCCTAGCCGCCAAAACACAGGTGGCCAAGGTGATCAACATCGCCTCTATTGACGGCGTTTCTATCAACGCGCAAGAAACTTACTCTTACGCCGCCAGCAAAGCCGGCTTGATTCACTTGACCAAGCGTATGGCGCTGCGTTTGGCACGCGACAATATTGCCGTCACCGCCATTGCACCGGGTGCCTTTGCATCTGAGATGAACAAAGTGGCGCGTGACCAAGGCGATAAGGTTGCCAAACGTGTGCCTGCGGGGCGTGTCGGCGTGGACGAAGACATGGCGGGAGCGGCTATTTACCTGGCCTCCCGCGCGGGCGACTACGTGGTCGGCGCGACGCTGGTGGTGGATGGCGGCGTGTCGTTCACCCGCCAAAGCGACGATGTGATCTAAACCAAGGCTCTCAGCTCGCGTGCCGCGGCTTGCAAGAGAGGCAGCAAGTCGCGCAGCAAGGCTTGTGGTTCTAAGCGCGACGGCTGCGTCACCACATTCAGCGCTGCGACTGTCACGCCCTGCACATTGCGCACGGGCACGGCCAAGGCATGCACGCCCAGCTCGTGTTCTTGGCTGGCCACGGCGAAATCGTCCACTTTGATGTGGGCGATGATGCTGCGAAACCGCCCCATATCCGTGCACGTCAAGGCCGTTAAGCGTTGCAACATGCGGTTTTGCGCCCAAGCCTCAAATTCGGCGTCATCCAGTGCCGCTAACAAGACCCGGCCTGTCGACGTGGCATGCAGCGGCAATCTTGCCCCTAAATGTAGGCCATATGGGGTGTATCCAGCATATTTATTGCCTAGACTGCTAGATTTTTTATAGTATTCCAGATTAACTTGACTGCTTTTGGCGACGATCACCACCTCGTCCACGTCCCGCACGACGGCTGAAAACGACTCACCCGTTTGCGCGGCTAGGCGGTTCAGCGTGGGTTGCAACACCCTTGGCAAACGCGCTGAGGCAAGGTAACTGCCAGAAAAGCGCAGCACCTTGCTGGACAGCCAATAAAAGCTGCCATCCGTCTCCAAATAGCCCAAATGCGACAAGGTCAGCAAATGCCGTCGTGCCGCAGCGCGGGTGATGCCAGCGCGCTGGGCGGCCAAGGTGGCGTTGAGCCGCTGCCGTTCGGTGTCAAAACTCTCCAACACGGCCATGCCTTTGGCCATGCCGGCGATGAAGTCGGCAGGTTCAATGGTAGGAAAAGCTAACTTTTCAATGGAATTTTGTGCGTTCATCGTGCAATGGTGGCGATGATCGCGCAAATTGTCAATGCCGTGCTGGCTGAAATGCGGCGATGCTTCTATCCTTGCGCCATTCAGAATATCAGGAGGTAGCATGAATTTCACCCCATTGCGCACCCAAGTCGCCATCATTGGCGCAGGTCCTTCTGGCTTGTTACTCGGCCAATTGCTCTACAAAGCAGGCATTGACGCCATCATCATCGAACGCCAAAGCCCGGATTACGTGCTGGGTCGCATACGCGCTGGTATTTTGGAGCAGACCACGGTGGACATGCTCCACGAGGTGGGTGTGGGCGCGGGGGTGAGTGCGGAGGGCATCGTCCACCACAGCATAGATTTGGTCTTTGGCGGCAAGCGGCATGGCATTGATGTTCACGGCCTCACCGGTGGCAAAGTCGTGACCGCCTACGGTCAAACCGAGGTGACGCGCGACTTGATGGAGGCCAGAAGTGCGGCAGGCTTGACAACGGTTTATGAAGCCAAAGACGTCAGCGTGCATGACTTTGACAGCACAAAGCCTTTTGTGCGCTACCAAAAAGACGGTCAAAACTATGAATTGGCCTGTGACTTCATTGCCGGTTGTGACGGCTTCCACGGCGTTTGCCGCGCCAGCGTGCCCGAAGGCGCGGTGACTGAGTACGAAAAAGTCTACCCCTTCGGCTGGTTGGGTGTGCTGGCCGATGTGCCGCCCGTCTCCCCCCACGCCATCGTGTACGGCAACAGCGAGCGCGGATTTTCGCTGTGCAGCATGCGCAGCCTGACGCGCAGCCGCTACTACGTGCAATGCCCGGTGGACGACAAGGTAGATGCGTGGAGCGACCAGCGCTTCTGGGACGAGTTGCGCTTACGCCTTGACCCTGAATTGGCCGAGCAAATCATCACCGGCCCGTCCATCGAAAAAAGCATCGCCCCGCTGCGCAGCTTTGTGGCTGAGCCCATGCGCTTTGGCAGCCTATTCTTAGCCGGCGACGCCGCACACATCGTGCCGCCTACGGGGGCAAAAGGGCTGAATTTGGCAGCGAGCGATGTGAAATACCTGTCCAGCGCGCTGATTGAGTTTTACGGCAAAGACGGCGTGAAAAGCGCCGCTGGCATTGACACCTATTCGCAACGCGCCCTCGCCCGCATCTGGAAAGCCGAGCGCTTCTCTTGGTGGTTAACTTCATTGATGCACCGCTTCCCCGACACAGGCGCGTTTGGACAGCGCATGCAAGAGGCGGAGCTGGAATATTTGGTCAATTCGCAAGCTGCATCCACCGTGTTGGCGGAAAACTACGTGGGATTGCCTTTGCTATCGAAATAAATGACTTTTAGACGTCTAAATACGCCCCTAGACGGCGTATTTATTGCCTGAACAGCTATTAAAGATATAGCATTATTTTACATATTGCTGCGCAACGCCCGCCGGTACTGCATCGCCTCAGCCACATGCGTGACTTGGGTGAATTCTGAGCCGGCCAAGTCGGCAATCGTCCTGGCAACCTTCAAGGTACGATGCGTCGCGCGGGCGGACCAGCCTAGGCGGGCTGCGGCAACGTTCAAGAACTTGGTTGCGCCATCGTCCAGCAGCACGTGGGTGTCGATTTCTACGCCTTGCAGGGCGTGGTTGGGCTTTTTTTGCCTCGCAAGGCTGCGGTTTCTGGCGGCAATGCAGCGTTCGCGGATGCTTTGGGTAGACTCACCGGCGGGGGCGTTGATGAGCTCGGCTGCTGGCAAGGTGGGCACGTCGATGTGCAAATCTATCCTATCCAACAAGGGGCCGCTGAGCTTGCCTTGGTAGCGCGAGACCTGGTCGGGCGAGCAGCGGCAAGAGCGCGGGGTGCTGCCGATGACTGCACCTAAGTAGCCGCAAGGGCAGGGGTTCATGGCAGCCATGAGCTGGAAACGCGCGGGGAAATCGGCTCTACGCGCGGCTCTGGAAATGGTGATTTGCCCGGTTTCTAAGGGTTCGCGCAGCGCTTCAAGGGCGGCTCTGGGTAACTCTGGAAGTTCATCGAGGAAGAGAACGCCGTTGTGCGCGAGTGAGATTTCACCGGGGCGTGGCGGCGAACCGCCGCCTACCAAGGCCACCGCACTGGCCGAGTGGTGCGGGCTTCTGGTGGGGCGTTGTGCCCAGTTCTCTAATAAGAAACGCCCTGCCAAAGACGCAATGGCGGCGCTTTCTAAGGCTTCGTCGGTGTTCATGGGTGGTAAAAGACCAGCAAACCGCTGTGCCAGCATGGACTTACCCGAACCCGGTGGCCCTACCAGCAAGGCGCTGTGGCCGCCCGCCGCCGCTATTTCCAAAGCGCGTTTTGCACCGGCTTGCCCTTTAACATCTAGAAAATCCAGGTATTTGGACACATTGGCTTCGGTGCTGATGGGCTCAGACAATGCCTGACTCCAGCCATCCACAGGCTCTAAGCTGGGTTCGCGGACAAATTGCGCGACCACATCTAACAAATGTTTCGCTCGGAAGACCATTGCATCAGGCACCAGGGCGGCTTCGGCGGCGCTGGCTTCGGGGAGCACCAATTTAGGGCAGATCGCCATTTTGCGCAGCGCCAAGCTCATCGCCAAAGCGCCGCGCACGGGGCGCAGTTCGCCGCCCAAGGACAATTCGCCGGCAAATTCATAGTCCGTCAGCTTATCGGCTTCAATTTGCCCGCTGGCGGCCAAAATGCCCAATGCGATGGGTAGATCGAAGCGGCCCGAGTCTTTGTGTTAATGAAATAAATATTTCGGAAATATAAAGATTTATATGAGAATATGCTACCTATCATGGATTTATCAGAACTTCACAACCTGCTTAGCCATTGGATTGAGCACGGGGAGTTACCTATGAGCAGTCTTACTCCTCATAAGGTACGTGAAAATCCATACAGCGTTACAACACGTCGCGCTAGTGGCAAAACTGCTGATGGACGTATGGTTCAAGCTGAATCGTTGCTGGAATACGACTTCTTCAGCATCTTGGACTTTGACTTTCGGGTTGAAAGGTACAAAGAACAGGCTGTTGTGATCCCGTGGCGTACGCCATCGGGGCAATACCGCCGATACACGCCAGATGCTTTGGTCAAATTTTCCCAGACCTACAATCGCACCTACCCGCACCTCAAAGCCACAATCTTTGAAATTAAACCTTCTGAAATTGTGCGCTCGGATTGGGAGCAACTGCTACCGAAGTATCGGGGCGTAAGACGCTCGCTGCAAGGCACTTGCGTACCATTCAAGGTGATAACAGAGAGACATTTGAACCCTGCGTTTGTGACTAACTGCAAATTTTTGAATGAATACTCGGACAAAGCTCTACGCCTTGATCGGTTGCAGCCTTATCAAAGTGAAATGCGAACCACAATTGCTGAAACCGCGAGAGCACTTGGTGTCATGACTCCCAAGCTACTCCTAGAATCGGTTTCTAAAGTCTTTGACACCCAAAGTGTTCTGATACCTTGGATATGGAATCAATTCCATTGTGGGCCGCTAGGGATGCAAATGGACATGATGGAGCCCTTGACGATGGATACTGAAATATGGCACTACTCAGCAAGACACCGCATTCCGTTGTGGCTAGGGAGGGAAAATGACTGGTATCGTTAAAGTGGGTGTTGGTGCCATTGTTCACCTTGATCAGCCAGGTAACTTCGTAGTGCGCAGGTTCGAAACCCCTACCAAAATAGTTGTGCGTTCGTTAGATTCGAATCTTGAGCAAACCGTCTTGCTAGATGAGATTAGGCTTCCTGCAAACAGCGAAAGACGTACACGCCCTGATTTAGCTTCTATTCCTGATGAGCGTTTTGTAGCTGCGCAAGAAAAGTACGAGATTATCAAACCTATGGTGGATAAGCACCGTACCTCAGTAGGTGAAGTCAAAGCTGCTGCAACTGCAGCCAATGTGGCTGTATCCAGTGTGTACCGTTGGCTCAAAGAGTATCGAGAAGGCACACTTCTATCTAGCTTGGTTCGAAAGGAGCGCGTCGATCTTGGTAAATCTCGTTTAAGTCCCGAAACAGAGTTGATTATGAGCAAGGTGATCGCTGACTACTGGATGACCGCAGAGAAACGATCCTACGCCCATGCTTATCGGGAACTGCAACTTCGCTGCCGTCAACAGAACGTGCGCCCTCCCAGCTTGCCCACCCTAGTCGCAAGAGCCAGTCGAATTGATTCCAAAGAATCCACTCTCAAGCGGCGTGGCCGCGCAGCCGCAGATTCATTAGAACTTGTCAAAGGCACTGTACCAAATGCTGAAAGACCATATGCCGTTATCCAAATTGACCATACCTTGGTTGATATACAACTTGTAGACTCTGTACATCGAGTTGCTATTGGACGGCCTTGGATTACTGTCGCTATCGATGTTTATACACGCATGGTCGTTGGGTACTACATATCTTTTGATACACCAGGGACGCTTGGCACAGGTATT
>JAYTMT010000029.1:0-9568 GCA_043728315.1 Polaromonas sp.
TAGACAGTATTGCTGGCTGCTCTAATGGGCCCGAACTTATTGCAGAACTCCGCCGCCGTGGCTTAGACATGCATCGGCATTTGGTATGCCTGCGCATCAAGTTTACCGACCGTGATGGCCGAATTTGCAGGCCGGGGGTCTACTCCTTAACACTGCAAGGGCGGCGCTTAATTTTTGCGTGGCTCAAGCGGCAAAGCGAGGCTAAGCATGTCTAGCAAGCTCAAAATCCAGCGTGACCCGCGTGGCCATAGCCTGCGTATCTACTCAGAACTGTATGACAGCCCTGCCTTTGCGGCCTTGTCTGCGCATGACGTAATGGCCTATCTAGCCTTGCTGCGTGAGCTAAAAGGCTATAACAACGGTGACTTGTCGTTGCCTTTGACTCGGGCTAAGCGTTGTGGTGTTAAACACCATGTGACCTTAGCCCGAAGCCTACGCGCACTGTGTGCTGTGGGGCTTGTGGCACTGACGCGCAAAGGGGGCTGTACCAAAGGTGGGCAGCGTTTGCCAAACCTATACCGTGTGACTGACCGAGAGTGCTTTGACATACCTGCAAAGTGTTTGACGGCTAAGTCAGCGACCAATGAGTGGAAGCGCATCACCACAGTGATGCAAGGCTTGCAATTGATTGAATCGGTTGAAGCGGCAATCAAAAAGTCAGCTGAAAAATTAGAAACCGCAGGACACGGAGTGACAGCTACCACGTCACCCCATGACGTAGTAAGCCCCACAACTACGCTAGCGCGTGACCCATGGCCTGACGAATTAGGACACCCCGTGACTATGGCAAAAAAGGGCGCAAAACCAGCAACCATGCGAGTTAGCAGAGGGTTTTCAGATGAAGGTGAAAAAGCTGGCCATAGGACACCGCACATACCACCTATATACGTTGCCACCCCTAGGCTCAATTTACGCAGCTTTGACGCACACGGGGGCTATCAATGCTTGCGAGCAAAACCCAAGCGCCTGTTTACAAATTTGATTAACTGAAAGCGAAAAATGAAAGAACAATTTGAAGAACTGACCATCGAGTCAATGGATGGCGAAAACGGCCTATGTATCAAGCTGACTCAAAATAATGGGGGCTACCCTGAGAGCGTGGCCATTCACCCAGCGCATTTGCGCTATGTGGCAGAAAAATGGGGGCTGATTCCAAGCAGTGACGCGCAAGCGCTCGAGACGATTGCTACGCTTGAGCGCCGCATGATGGTGTTGCATGGCCGCATTGCGTCTTTGCAGGGGTATTTGGCCAAGCACTCAGACCACAAGCATGCTGACCTGTCGTATGAGGTGACTTATGCGACGGCTACGCTCGATATTGCGGATGCGTTTTGCGCTGAAATTGATGTGGATGCGGCTGTGATTGCATCGATGGCGCGTGGGCAATAGGCATTTTGTCTGCAATGTCCCAACGGTCATTTACCCACCCCGATGGCAGCTTTCGGAATGTACGCCAACAGCTCTTTACTAAGGTGGGGCTGATAAAACTGGTGTCTGTACCAATGCTGAATTATTTTTTTCTGGCGACGTTGATTCTCTTGAACTGGTCGAATCTACTGTTGGTTGGTCAGATTCCAATATTTGACGCATCAAACGCTGCGCTTGCTCCGGCGGCATAGACAGAAAGGGAGTTAGGCAAATCGACCTGCTCATACGCATTGTTCCAGTCATCGTTTTTAAAGTGCTTAGCCATTGTACGGTTTAACAGAAACGTGTCTGATTAGCTAAATCCAGTGGATGCATTCGGTTCTCAGTTCCTCACTTCCCAGCATCGAGTCATCATGCAAGCGCTTTATACTGGCAACCATGTCAACACGGAACTTGAGGCTTGATTGTCCATTCTCCTTTTTACCGCTGTTCTTTACTCCCGAGGGTTCGCCGCATGAATTTGCTCAAACACACCGCCCAATGCGCCTCCAAAGAATCCGTTCAACCCCTAGTGCCCAATGATTTCATGCGCCATGACATCCCTTGCATCTTGCGCAGAACTGATGTTGTCGAAGACCAAATAAATGCGCCCCTTCCAATAGACTCCCTTGGCATTCAATGGAGCATCAAACAGCAAATTGGAAGATGCTTGAACAACCTAGCCGAGCGGTGTATTTTTCATCCCCTAAGTAAACTGGCGCATCGCCTGCTCGACCTCGGCAATCGCTGAGCCGTTTAGGCCTCCAGCAGTCAACATCGCCACACCTGAATCAAATGCCCCGCGAATAGTGTTGGGTGCGTTTTTTACCCCTCAGAATTGGACAGATTCTTTGGACAGCAATGCATTTTTCGTAGGCTGAGGCTGTTTGATGCAATTGACGCAACGGCTTCACTTTATCCGACAGTGGATTTATTGTCGCCTGCGTTTGCAATATACGCGCGAATTCTTTGGTCAAGAGTAACCCAAAAAAATGGTATCCGGCATGGTAACCAATGCGGTAACCAATGCGGTAACCAAAGTGGTAACCAAAGTGGTAACCATCAAAAGGCAGATTTTGGTTACTATCCAGATTTAGGTTCTGGCATTGAGTGAACAAGTCCACCACAAGTCTATGGCGCAATACACCAGCCCTCAGGCGCAATATGGCCATCTTTGGTTGGCCGAGGCCGCACGTTTTGGCTATGACGAGGATGACCAAGACACCGCTGCGTGTGCAGAGCTGGCCGAAGAGTTGGAATACCTTGAAATCATGGCACTCAACGACGACCTGTTTGGCGACAACTACGCGGAGTGGGAAACCTATATTTACGACAACGACTTGCCGCTGGCGTTGGAACAGTCGTGCTACCAAGGTGTTTTGCTGCCCACTGACCACGGGCTTTGCGCCTTGCCTCATGCGAGGAAAAGATGCTTAGCAAATTGCGTTGGTTTTTTGAGCTGTGCCCTGTGCATGTCAAGGCGTATCTGGCGCTGAATTTTTATACGCTGGTTCGCCTTGATAGGGCGCGCCGCACGGGTGATGCTGACTGGAAGCCATCTACGGCTATTGCAGCGCCAGAGGAGTCCGTATTTTTTCGGCCTAACTTGCTTCAATTTAGAAGCTACGGGAGGTAAGAATACGGTGCGTGCTTGGCGTGTAGTTCACCAAAATCTGCTTACATCCATCGTTACATCGTCACAAAATAAAAAAGCCTGCTATTCAATAAGTAGCAGGCTTTCGTTTGTCTGTATGGGGTGGCTGATGGGGCTCGAACCCACGACAACAGGAATCACAATCCTGGACTCTACCAACTGAGCTACAGCCACCGCAAGAGCGTGATTATAGCCTTCAAATGGGGTTAAATCGCCAATCTATTCGCGCCGATGCGTCAGGGGTTGACCATGACCAGTTTGCCTTTGACGCTGCGCGAACCCATGTGGGCGTAGGCTGCTTTAAGATCGGACATGGGCATGGTTTGGTCGATCACGGGCTTGATGGTGCCCGCGCCATACCACTGCGCCAGTTGGCCCATCATGGCGGCGTTGGCTTTTGGTTCGCGTTTGGCAAAATCACCCCAAAATACTCCCACGATGGATGCGCCTTTGAGCAGGGTAAGGTTCAGCGGCAGGCTGGGAATAGGCCCGCTGGCAAAGCCCACCACCAAGTAGCGGCCGCGCCAAGCGATGGAGCGAAACGCGGGCTCGGCAAAATCGCCGCCCACGGGGTCATAAATCACATCGGGCCCTTTGCCATCGGTGAGGGCTTTGATGCGCTCGCGCAGGTTTTCGGTGGAGTAGTTAATCACCTCGTCTGCACCAATGGATTTGCACAGGGCGCATTTTTCGTCCGTTGAGGCTGCGGCAATCACCTTTGCGCCCACGGTTTTGGCTATTTGTATGGCCGAGCTGCCCACGCCGCCCGCTGCGCCTAATACCAGCACGGTTTCACCCGCTTTGAGCGCCGCGCGGTCTACCAAGCCGTGGTAGCTTGTGGCGTAAATCATGATAAAAGCCGCTGCGTCCACATGGCCAAAACCAGCGGGAAGCGGCATGCACAGTGCAGCAGGCGCTACTGTATGTGTACCAAAGCCGCCTGTGCCAGACAGGCATGCCACCGACTGGCCAACCTTGAGGTGGGTCACGCCTTCGCCAGTAGCCTGCACAATACCTGCGTATTCCGACCCAGGCACAAAGGGCAGGGCGGGCTTCATTTGGTATTTGTTTTGCACGATTAACAGATCAGGGAAATTGAGCGAGGCGGCTTTGATTTCGATCAGCACCTGCCCAGCGGCGGGCGTGGGCGTGGGCAGCTCTTTCCAAGTGAGGGCATCGATTCCGGTGGGGTTTTCGCAAAGCCAAGCGTGCATGGTGGTTTTCCTGTGTTTTGTAGGTCAAAATCGACCTGTTGGTAAATGATAGTCTGGCCACGGCGCGGCTGGGAGCGGGTTTGTCCCTCTAGCGACGGTTATTTACCAGTATTTATGATTTTTTTGACCAATGTCAGCGCCATATGGTCATATTACGCTCTACAATTAATAGCAATACCAATTCCACCATGAAAATCCTAATCTCCAACGACGACGGCTACCAAGCACCCGGAATCGTGGCTTTGTATGAAGCTTTGAAAGACATTGCCGACTGCGAGGTGGTTGCACCTGAGCAAAACAACAGCGCCAAATCCAACGCGCTCACCCTGCACACACCCTTGTATGTGAGCCGCGCGGCCAATGGTTTTCGGATTGTGAATGGCACACCCGCCGACTGCGTGCACATCGCTCTGACGGGGCTGCTGGGCTACAAGCCCGACTTGGTGGTCTCGGGCATCAACAATGGCGCGAATATGGGCGACGACACGATTTACAGCGGCACGGTGGGCGCGGCCATGGAGGGCTACTTGTTTGGCATACCCGCGCTGGCATTCTCGCAGGTAGACAAAGGCTGGGAGCACTTGGATGCGGCTGGCCGCGTGGCACGCGAGATGGTGCTTAAATTGATTGCACAGGGCCTGCCCAAACCCAGCGCTTTGTCGGACGCTGGTTCTGGCGCCAGCGCTGTTACGAGAGCAGATGCCCCGTGGCTGCTTAATGTGAATATCCCCAATTTGCCTTTTGAGCGCATTTTGGCGGCCAAAGTGTGCCGCTTGGGCCGCCGCCACGCGGCCGAGCCGGTGATTACCCAGCGCAGCCCGCGCGGCGAAACCATGTACTGGATAGGCGCTGCGGGCGCTGCCCAAGACGAAGGCGAGGGCACAGACTTTGCTGCCGCCCGCTCTGGGCACGTCTGCGTCACGCCGCTGCAGGTGGATTTGACCGACCATGCGCGTTTGGCGGCTTGGACGGACAATCCGGCTTTGAAGGCTGCTTGATGGCGGTATGTGGCATCCCATTGCAAACAAGAAGCCCCTAAAGCGCCATGCAAAAGCCTCCATTGCCAGCAATCAGCATTGCGCCAGCCAGGCCAGCTGGAGCTACAACACCTGCTACAGCACCCGCTGCAACGCTAGCTAAAGCAGCAGCCACAGCCAACGCCAAAACGCGCCCCAGCTTCCCGGCCCGCTCTGCCGTGCTGGGCGCAGCGCCAGTGCGTGCGGTCAACCAAAGCACCCAGCACACTATTAAAAAAATAGCGGCATATGACCATATGACGCTGACATCGGCTAAATTTCCTGTAAAAAGTGGGGCGTTGGGCATATCGCATGCTGCACCAGCATATGTATCCACTGGCATGGGCTTGGATTCGGGTGCGGTGCGCGAGCGCATGGTGGCCAAGCTGGCCGCACTGGGCATCAGCGACGCGCGGGTGCTGGCCGCCATGCGCGCTGTGGAGCGCCACCGCTTTGTCGACAGCGCCTTGGTGGGCCAAGCTTATGAGGACACCAGTTTGCCGATTGGCCAGAACCAAACGATTTCTAAGCCCAATGTGGTGGCGCGCATGGTGGAGCTGCTGTTGGCGCACACGCCAGCGGGCGCTAAGCTAGGCCGCGTGCTAGAAATCGGCACCGGCTGCGGCTACCAAGCAGCTGTACTGGGGCAGGTGTGCACAGAAGTTTATAGCATAGAGCGCTTACGTGGCTTGCACGAGAAGGCGCGTAGCAATTTGCAGCCGTTTCGCCTTGCCCATGTGCGCCTGATTTTGGGCGACGGCATGCTTGGGCATGCACAGGGCGCGCCCTATGCGGGTATTATTGCGGCGGCGGGCGGCGAGGCCATTGCGCAGGCCTGGATAGACCAGCTGGCCGTGGGCGGGCGCATCATTGCGCCGGTGCAGGGCGCAGGCGGCGCTCAGGCGCTGGTGGTGGTGGATAAAACTGCCCACGGTATTTCGCAGCAGCGGCTAGAAGCAGTGCATTTTGTGCCTCTAAAATCAGGTGTGCAATGAGCAGGTGTGAAAACGGCGAACCAGCAAAGTGCTGCTCGCCTAACGAGGGAAAAAATATGGCAACAACGACGGCAAATACGGCAGCAGTGGCGATGGCAATGCAGACCAACAAACTGGCGAAAACCGCAGTGTTAGCCTTGGCTGTGGGCATGCTGGCCGTGCTGGCTGGCTGCGCATCAGGAAGCCAGCCTTCGGCTTCTGTGCCCAACCGCGCGCCCGTGGAAGACCGTGGCACAGGGGTGAATGCGCCCGTGGCCACTGCATCTGCGCCTGCGGGCAGTGTTGCAGGCGCAAGTGCAGGCACAGGCGCCAGTTCCACTGCGCCGGGCAGTCCCACCGCAGTTGTTAAGCCACCTCCTGGCATTGAAAATGCAGGCAAACCGGGCTACTACACCGTCAAACCGGGCGACACCTTGATTCGCATTGGCCTAGAAAGTGGGCAAAACTGGCGTGACATTGGCCGTTGGAATGCCTTGCCCAACCCCAACACACTAGAAGTGGGCCAAGTGCTGCGCGTGATTCCCCCCGTGGCGGGCACCGAGGTGGTCGTCACCCGCCCCGTGGCCTCGGGCACAGCCACCCCAGCATCGGTACCACCTGTGGGCACTGGCACTGCTGCTCGCCCTGCCACGCCAGCAGCTGCTGCCTCAGCACCTGCATCGCCCGCGCCCGCAGCCAGCGCAGGAGACGACGAATTGGCTTGGATTTGGCCCACGGCAGCTGGCACAGTGCTAGCTGGCTTTGACGAGGTAAAAAACAAAGGCTTGGACATCAGCGGCAAACTCGGCGATGCCGTGCAAGCCAGCGCCGACGGCCGCGTGGTGTATGCGGGCGCGGGTTTGCGTGGCTATGGCAACCTCATCATCCTTAAGCACAACAACACCTATTTGACTGCTTATGCGCACAACCAAACCCTCTTGGTCAAAGAAGACCAAAACGTGAAAAAAGGCCAAAAAATAGCCGAAATGGGGCAAAGCGATGCAGACCGCGTCAAGCTGCATTTTGAGATTCGCCGCCAAGGCAAGCCTGTGGATCCAGCCAAATACTTGCCTGCGCGCTAAAGCTTGGGTGGCAACAGCATGACTTGGCCCGTTTTGGTATTTGACATCGAGTCTATTCCCGATGTGGCGGGTCTTCGTGCCCTAGGCAATGCGCCTGCCGAGCACAGCGATGCGCAGGTGTATGGCGCGTGGGCGGCAGAGCGCAAAGCCGCTGGCAAGAGCGATTTCATGCCCCTGCACCTGCAGCGCGTGCTGTGCATCAGCGCCGTGTTTCGCAATGCCGATGGCCTCAAAATCCACAGCTTTGTCGACCGTGACGATGCCTCTGAGGGCAAAGTCATCCAGCAGTTTTTTAACACGGTAGAAAAGCATGCCCCCCAGCTGGTCAGCTGGAATGGCGGCGGCTTTGACCTGCCGGTGCTGCACTACCGTGGCCTCAAGCACGGCGTGGTGGCCGACAAATACTGGGATTTGGGTGACGACGATCGCGAATTCAAGTGGAACAACTACATCAGCCGCTACCACATGCGCCACCTCGATTTGATGGATTTGCTGGCCATGTACCAACCCAAAAACAATGCGCCGCTCGATGCCATGGCCAAGCTGTGTGGATTTCCGGGCAAGCTGGGCATGGACGGCTCGCAGGTGTATCCGCAATACTTGGGCGGCAAAGTGGATGACATCCGCAAATACTGCGAAACCGACGTGATGAACACCTATTTGGTCTACCTGCGTTTTCAAAAAATGCGCGCTGGTTTGACCGAAAAAGAATACGACGCGGAGATTGCCTTTGTAAAAGAAACCTTGGGCAATTTAGCGCCCACGCAATCGCATTGGGATGAATATTTGACCGCGTGGGTGTAGCGTGATTTCAAATGTACGTATTTTAAATTTTGATAAAAAGTTATCTTAAAGCATGGCCAGCAAAAAACCTTTTGGGCAAAAGCCCTTGTTTGAATCAAGTGAAGCCCAAGTGGATGCGGGCATGAAGCCCAGCCAGTCCACCGCCTTGGTTATCTCCGGTCAAATTTTAGCGCCCGAGCAAAAACTGTTTAACCAGCTGCTAGAGAAAATAGAGCAGTCCAAGCTCGATATTGCGCTGCTAAAGAAGCAAATGGACGACTTCAGAGCGCAAGACGCAAAAAAACTCGACCCTCTGCGCCAGCAGCAGCAAGTGGCCATGGCGACTTTGATTACGTATCTGGATGGCCGTTTGCAGGGCAAGGGTCTGTCTAAATCGCTGCGCGAAGACATCGTTGACATCATTTACGAAGTCATAGTTGACCTGCTGCACGGCCCAGTGCAAGAGCCTATGCGCGCTATTTATGACCGGCTATTTCCTGATGATATGGATGGCGAGGGCGAAGGCGGTGATGGGTTTGGAGGTGATGCTCCAGACGGTGGACAGTTCAACGAAGCGGAGCTACAGGAGCTGCGCCAGCGATTGGCCGAAGATTTTGGTGTGACCGATACCGAAGGCCTCGATCTGAATTCTCCCCAAGCTTTGTTTGAGGCCGTGATGCGCCAGCAAATGGAGCAGCAGCAAGCCCGCCAAGCCGCCAAAGACGCCAAACGCAAAAAGTCTAAAAAGCAACAAGCCGCCGAGCAAGAAGACTTAGACGCTGGTAAAGCCCTGCGCGATATATACCGCAAACTGGCCAGCGCCCTGCACCCCGACCGCGAGCCCGACGAGGCCGAACGCGCGCGCAAACACGCCCTCATGGTGCAGGTGAATGCTGCGAATGATAAAAAAGACCTGATGGCTCTGCTACAACTGCAGCTGCAGGTGGAGCAGCTTAACCCGCAGGGCATGGGCAACATGGCGGCTGACAAACTGCGTCATTTCAACCGCGTGCTCAAAGAGCAGGCCAATAGCCTAGCGGGCGAGCTGCGCAGCTTGAACCAAGAGTTTCGCTACCGATGCAATTTGCCGCCCATGGGCAAAATTACCGACAGCCTGCTGGCCCAGAGCCTGCGCAACAACTCCAAGCGCCTAGAGACCAGCATCGCCCAAATCCGCTACGAAACCGCGCTGATTGCCGACGACAAAGCGCTGAAAAAATGGGTGAAAACGCAGCTTAGTGCTATGGACGATTTTCCGCCCTTCATGTTCAATTGATGCCAGACATGTGATGCATGAGCCCAGCGCCTTGCTCGCCGCCCTGCGTTGGTTGCTATTGTCCCCGCCGCTGCTTTCAGGTGCCGCCGCCACCGATGTGGGCAGCAGCGCTGGCATCGCCCAATTCAGCCCAACAGAAATGCGCGCTATTGAGGCATGGCT
>JAYTMT010000030.1:0-42149 GCA_043728315.1 Polaromonas sp.
CAAGAGTGACGAAGGGGCTTTGGGGTCGCCTTGGTAGCCAACGAATTGTGATGGGTCGCGCAGGCCGCTGGTGCTGCCGTCGGCCAGCTTGACGCTGAATTTGCCGCCGTGCAGTTTGTATTCCACGGTGTCAAGGTGCGAGCCTTTGCGCAGGGGCGCGGTGCGGTCAAGCACATGGCGGGCGTAGGCAATGACTTTTTTGCCGCGCTTGGGGTTGTAGCCCTTGGGGCCGACTTTTTCGCAGCCTTTGTCCTCGCTGATGGCATCGGTGCCATACAGCGCGTCATACAGGCTGCCCCAGCGCGCGTTGGCGGCATTGAGCGCATAGCGGGCGTTCAGAATAGGCACAACCAATTGCGGCCCAGCCTGCACGGCCAGCTCGGCATCTACCTTGCTGGTGGTTGCTTTGACTGCTTTTGGCATTTTCACCAAATAGCCAATGCGGCTAAGAAACTTGCGGTAAGCGGGCATGTCGGCAATGGGGCCGGGGTGGGCTTTGTGCCATGCGTCTAGCTCAGTTTGCAAACGGTCGCGCTCGGCCAGCAGGGCGATGTTTTTAGGCGCTAGCGTGCTGACGATCTGGTCGAATCCTTGCCAAAACTTCTCAGGCGCAACGCCAGTGCCGGGCAGCACTTGGTCGTTGATGAAAGTGTGCAGGTTGGAAGCTACTTGTAGGCTGTGGGTTTGGGTTCTGGTGATCATGGTGTTGCGGGTTAAAAAACTTCAGGAACGCGAAGATCGCGAAGGATTCGCGAAATACGCTAAAGAATACAAAAATTAATAATGATGGGGCTAGGGTTTGGTAGAGGTAATTTTAAATCAATAAAATTGTAATTAGCTACATATTTAATAGTGAACTATGACCATTTGACGCTGACATTGAGTAAATTAATCTTAGACTTGAATTTTGGGTATTCTTTCGCGTTCTTCGCGTACCTTTAGCGCCCTTCGCGGCCGGAAGTTCGGTATTTAAAGCCCAACAACCCCCAGCACAGCATCCAGCGAGCGCCCCACATGCGTGGGCTGTGTGCCTAGCTCGTCAAAGGGGAGATTTTGGCGGTTGATCCACAGGGTTTGGTAGCCATACCACGTGGCGGCTAGCGCGTCCCAGCTGTTGCTGCTGACAAAGAGGATCTCGCCAGCGGGCAGCCCAAAAGCGGCGGTGCCCAGCGCATACGCGTCGGGGTGGGTTTTGTATTTGCGGATGCCGTCCACGCTGAGCACATGCGCCAGCAGCTTGCCAAAGCCTGCCGACTGCACGGCCGCGTGCAGCATATCGGGCGAGCCGTTGCTCAAAATACCCGTGGGAATGCCGCGCGCTTGCAGGGCTTCCAGCACGGCTTTGTTTTCTGAAAAAGGGCTCAATTGCTTGTATTGCGCCATCAGCTGCGCGGCAGCGGCTTGGCCAGATTCGGTGAGGCTAAAAACTGGCGAATTTATAGAATTTAAGCCATATGTCAGCGTGATATGGTCATTCTTCACTATTACTTTAATAGCGTAAGCTAGCGCAGCTTGCGTCAATGTCCAAAAGTTTTGGTAATGCGCACCGTGGTTGCTGGTGGTGACCAAGCGGCTGTATTCAATCTGTTTGTCCCGCCACAGCAAGGCCAGCGCCCGCCCGTGGCCGGGAAACAGCTGCTCGGCCAGCGCGGTGATGCTGTATACGTCAAACAACGTGCCGTAAGCGTCAAAAATAACGGCGCGGGGTTTGGTGGAAGCTTTAGGTGTATCCATTGCACTACTGTATTGCATACCAAAGCCTGCATTAAAGGGCGATAAGTCTAATAATTCGCTACTAAAAGACGGGCAATCGGGTGTGCTTTTATAAAACGACTAAATGCTCAGCCTTTGCGCCGCGCACTGCAGAAATCGGGATCGAGTAGTCAAAGGTGACCAGCCGTCCCTGATTTTTTACCGCAAGCCCTAGCAAGTAGAGGTCGGTGAGTTGCTTAGGGCTGTGTATTTTGCTGTGGTCAAAAAGCTGAGGGTCAAGCAGGCTAATGTCGTCTGGCCAAAACACGTGGTGAGGCGATGCGCAAATATCATGCAGCGTGCTACTGGCTTCCGAGATACTGACTCTGAAGGGGTATTTGGGTTGGTTGACTATGCGCACACATCCATTTTGAGTAAGCGGGCAGCTAGCCCAGCCGTAGTCAAAGCGGTCAGTTAGCCATGCAATAGCCGTCTGGCGAAAGCTATGGCCGGGGTCGGTCAATGCGATGAGAAAGTTCACATCCAGTAAAGCGCGCACCTCAAATCCCCTCTTCTTCGCGGATACGGTTGACCATCTCGTTGGTAACCAGACCACCCCCCACGCGGCTTGGAAAAGGCTTAAACCCTAGCTCTTTGAACAGCCGCTCCCGCCGCTGCGCGTCAATTGCTTCTTGGGTGTTGACGGGGGGCTTGGATTTGGTTCGTTTGCCCTGCGCTGGCGGGCTCGATAGTACCTGTCTGCCCCACTGCGTGATGACTTGACCAATCGACATTTTGTCTCGGCGCGCATAGTCTTTGGCGGCAAATAACACGTCGTCGGCGATGTCGATGGTGGTGCGCATGGGCGGCTCCTTGAGTCAGGCGTTTGATTGTAATGCATCACGCATCAAACATCAAATCAAGCTAGACTGTTGTACATGATCCTTGCGGCAAGACGGACTTGCCATGCTCAAATGGGCTGAAAACCACAGACTAGGCGCGTGAAAGACGCGAAAATAGCGCACAAAGCACCCAAAACCGCCGATATGCCAGCCCACAAACCTCTCCCCTACGCAGGCCTGCGCATGGTCGAATTCAGCCACATGGTCATGGGGCCATCCTGCGGCATGGTGTTTGCCGACTTGGGCGCTGAGGTTATCAAAGTAGAGCCGCCCAAAGGCGACGGCACGCGGCATTTGCTGGGCGCTGGCGCGGGCTTTTACCCGCTGTTTAACCGCAACAAAAAATCGCTGGTGCTCGATTTAAAAACGCCACAGGGGCGCGAGGCTGTGATGAAGCTCATAGCCACCGCCGACATCGTGAGCCACAACTTTCGACCTGACACCATGGCCACACAAGGCTTGGACTACGCTAGCCTGCAAAAACTCAACCCGCGCCTGATCTACATCGCGCTAAAAGGCTTTTTACCCGGCCCCTACGAGCACCGCACCGCGCTCGATGAAGTGGTGCAAATGATGGGCGGTCTGGCCTACATGACCGGCCCTGCCGGCCAGCCCCTGCGCGCGGGCAGCAGCGTGAACGACAACATGGGCGGCATGTTTGGCGCCATGGCTGGCATGGCCGCGCTGGCGCAGCGTGCAGCCACGGGGCTGGGCCAAGAGGTGCAGTCCGCCCTGTATGAAAACAACATATTCCTAGTGGCCCAGCACATGATGCAATACGCCGTCACAGGCCAAAAAGCCGACCCCATGCCCAACCGCATCTCGGCTTGGGCGGTGTACGACGTGTTCACCGTGAAAAACGGCGAGCAAATATTCCTCAGTGCGGTGAGCGACAAGCAGTGGCTGACCATGTGCGACGCATTCGGCTTTGCAGACCTCAAAGCCAATCCAGATTACGCCAGCAACAACAACCGCGTGCGCCAGCGCCCCAGCCTGCTGCCCCAGCTGCGGGGGCGTTTTGCCGCCTACAGCGCCCAAGAGTTAGCGGATATTTTTGAAGCCCACGGCCTGCCCTATGCCCCCATCAAAGCCCCGCACGAGCTCATGGACGACCCGCATCTGCTGGCCAGCGGCGGCCTAGCCCCGATTACACTGCCCGATGGGCGCGCAGCACATACGGTGCTTTTGCCGATTGCCATGGACGGCCAGCGCATGGGGGTGCGCATGGACGCGCCTGTGTTGGGCGAACACAGCGCAGAAATACTCAGAGAGCTGGGCTACACCAGTGTTGATGCCCAAGCGCTGAGCGGCAATGCATGGGCAGCCTCTAGTTCATTTGAGTCCTAAAGACTTGTCTAATGTTTTGCCACACCCAGGCTGGCTCACAAGGAAGTAACAAGCCATCGCGCCTGTTCAGTAGCTGCGATCAAAACTCTAAAAAATTACCATTTTTGAAGAAAATAATGACAATGTCAGCGTCATATGGTCATAGTGTGCTATAAATACATGAGTAAAATGCAGGTAAATAATTGCACATCTTCACAAGTCGTACCATCACCGCACCATGGACAAACTCAAACAGCTTGAAACCTTCGTATCCGTTGCGGCCAAAGGCAGTCTCACGGCGGCTGCGCAGGCTGAGGGCGTGGCGGCGGCTATTATGGGGCGCAGGCTGGATGCGCTGGAGGAGCGGCTGGGCGTCAAGCTGTTGCTGCGCACCACGCGGCGCATCAGCCTCACCCACGAGGGCAGTGCGTTTTTAGACGATTGCCAGCGCTTACTCGCTGAATTAGCCAATGCCGAGGCCAGTGTGAGCGCCGGTGGCGTGAAAGCCAGTGGGCATTTGCGCATCACCGCGCCTGCTGGCTTTGGCCGCCGACACGTAGCGCCGCTGGTGCCCCAATTCCATGACCTGCACCGCGATGTGCGGGTGTCGCTCAATTTGTCTGACCGCGTGGTAGATTTGGCGGCAGAGGGCTTTGACTGCGCCGTGCGGGTGGGTGATTTGCCCGATTCATCGCTGGTGAGCGTGCGCTTGGCCGACAACCGCCGCCTGTGCGTGGCCACGCCCAAATACCTGCAGCAGCACGGCACGCCCCAGCACCCCAGTGAGCTGCACAAATTTGACTGCCTCATGCTCAGCGGCGACGGCTCGCAGTCGCGCGGCTGGGCATTCAGCGTCGAGGGCGAGGTGCAGCACCTGCGCCCGGGCGGCCCGCTGGACTGCTCAGATGGCCAAATGTTGCATGAGTGGGCGCTGGCTGGCTATGGCATTGCTTGGCGCAGCACCTGGGAGGTAGAGGGCGACATAGCCGCTGGCCGCTTGGTGCAGGTGCTGGCAGATTTTGCCGCGCCGCCCAATGGCATTTACGCCGTTTTCCCCCAGCGCAAGCACCTGCCCCTGCGCGTGCGCCTGTGGGTAGACTATTTAAAACTGCAATACAGCTTGCAGTCCTACTGGAAACCATAAACACGCCGCATTGCTTCTTACAATCGCTGTGTCCACCGCCAATGCATCCGTTTGGCGCGAATCGAGTCTATGAGTATCCCCCACGCTATCCTGTCCGAAATCTTTGGTTACCACGCTTTCCGTGGCCACCAAGAAGCCGCCATTGCCCATGTAATTGCGGGTGGTGACGCACTGGTGCTCATGCCCACGGGCGGCGGCAAATCCCTGTGCTACCAAATTCCCGCCATTGCCAGAGCCCGCGCGGGGCACGGCGTAGCCATCGTGGTATCGCCCCTGATTGCACTTATGCACGACCAAGTAGGCGCGCTGCAAGAGGCGGGGGTGCATGCGGCCTTTCTTAATTCCACGCTGGACTCCTATGAAGCGGCCGATGTAGAAAAGCGCATGTTCAGTGGCGCTATCACATTGCTTTATGTAGCGCCCGAGCGCTTAAATACGCCGCGCTTTTTGGCCCTGCTGGCCTCGCTGTATGAGCGCCAACAGCTGAGCATGTTTGCCATTGACGAGGTGCATTGTGTGAGCCAGTGGGGGCATGATTTTCGGCCCGAATACCGCAGCCTCACACTCTTGCATGAGCGCTTTCCCAATGTGCCGCGTGTGGCGCTCACCGCCACAGCCGATGCACTCACCCGCAGCGACATTGTCGAGCGCCTAGAGCTGCAAAGCGCAGCGCAATATGTGAGCAGCTTTGACCGGCCCAATATCCGCTACAAAATTGTTGAAAAGGTGGATGCGCGCAAGCAGTTGCTCAAATTCATCCAGTCTGAGCATGCGGGCGACGCAGGCATTGTGTATTGCCAGTCGCGCAAAAAGGTGGAAGAAACCTCGGCGTATTTAGAAGAGCAGGGCATACGCTCCTTGCCCTACCACGCGGGGCTGGACATGCAGCTGCGCCAAGCCAACCAAGACGCATTTTTGCGCACCGAGCTGGGTGAAGAAAACATCGTGATGGTGGCCACCATTGCTTTTGGCATGGGCATAGACAAACCCAATGTGCGCTTTGTGGCGCATTTGGACATGCCTAAAAACATCGAAGGCTATTACCAAGAAACGGGCCGCGCAGGCCGCGACGGCGAGCGCGCCAATGCGTGGATGGCTTATGGCCTGCAAGACGTGGTGAACCAGCGCCGCATGATCGACGAAAGCCCTGCCAATGATGCCTACAAAACGGTCATGCGCGGCAAGCTCGAAGCCCTGCTGGGCTTGGCCGAAGCCACTGATTGTCGCCGTGGGCGGCTGCTGCGCTACTTTGGGCAAGAGGTGCTCGCAGGTGCTGGCGCAGGCCATGCATCTGGCGATCAAGCAAGTAGCAGTGCCGATGCGGTGGTGGGCGCAGGATCAGGCCAAGCGCGCTACACCTGCGGCAATTGCGACAATTGCCTCACGCCCGCTGTGGTGTGGGATGCCACCGAAGCGGCGCGCAAAGCACTGTCGTGCATATACCGCGTGCAGCAGTCCACCGGCATTGGCTTTGGTGCAGGCCACATCATGGATATTTTGCGCGGCAAAAAAACCGACAAAATGGCGCAATTTGGCCACGAAAGCCTGAGCACCTTTGGCATAGGTGCCGACATCAGCGAGCAGCAGTGGCGCAGTGTGCTGCGCCAGCTCATTGCTATAGGCGCGCTGCGCGTGGATGCGCAGGCTTTCAACACCTTGGCCCTCACCGACATGTCACGTGCCGTGCTCAAAGGCGAAATCGCCATTGAGGTGCGCGAATCAGCCAAAGCCGCAGCGCCAGAGCCACGCGCAGCCAAGCGCTACAAATCTGGCAGCGCAGCGCCCGATGCTGCCAAACCCAAAATGCTGCCCGCCGACTTATCATTTGACGCACAAGAGCGCTTCATGGCGCTCAAAGCGTGGCGCACCGAGGTGGCCAAGCAGCACAACCTGCCAGCCTATGTGATCTTCCATGATGCCACGCTGGTAGCCATTGCCAACAGTGCCCCGCAAAATCAGGATGCACTGTCGCAAATCAGCGGCCTAGGCGCACGCAAGCTGGCCACCTATGGCGATGATGTGTTGCGCATCGTGGCTGGCGCTGCACCTAAAGCTGCCTCTGGCGGTGCTGATGCGCATGCCTACGAAGCCAGTGGCGACACGGGCGACATGGGCTACGAAGAGCAGATTTAGGCGCTGGTCTGATAAAACGGATCATGTGAAATACTGTTCGCTTTGAGCCTCTGTAGCTGCTGGGTTGCGCACCCTACGCTTGGAAGTACTGCTTGCTTTGAGCCAATGTAGCTGCTGGTTTGCGCGCCCGATCAGCGTTTTGACTATCCCGACGCGCCCTCATGCGGGAGTACCCGAAATCGGTCGGTCGGGATAGCCAAAACGCTGATCGGGCTATGCTCGCTTTGAGGTTTTTAATACCGTAGACACGCTACTCGTAGAGTGCCAAATACTATAAAAAACGCAGCGCACTATGACCATATGACGCTGACATTGCCACTATTTTTCATGAAAAGTGCGAATCTGAGCGTGATGTAGCTTGCCAGCATGGTGTTTACTCAGAGGCTGAGCAGTTTTCCAACCGCTCTCAGCAACCACCTCGCCCTGCGGCTAAGCGAGTGCTGTGCCAATGCGCAAACAATTAGGGCGCTGGGCTTGTTTTTTTGGACAAATGGGGGACCAGAGTGTTCATCTGTTTGAGCCCGCAGGGCGAGTTATGAACACTCCCCCCATTTGTTCAAAAAAACAAGCTTCCCGCGAAGCGGGCCAGCGACCGTTTGCGCGTTGGCACAGCACTCGCTTGGCCGCAGCAGTGACCAAGACAGAAATAAGCCCTTCGACAAGCTCAGGACGAACGGGGAGTCTGTGAGCCCTTGGACAAGCTTAAGGCGAACGGAAAGTGCATGAACCGTTCGACAAGCTCAGGTCAACCGAAAAACCGAGTCATGGAGCTACTGAATAAACCCCATGCCCCGCGCCTCGCGCACCTCGGGCTTGATGCGGTGCTCGGCTTCGAGCTGCTCCATGAATTCATCGGAGGTGAAGGTGGTGGCCAAAATATCGGTTTGGCGTTTGACTGATGCAAAATCGCCCGGGCACAGCTGCTCCAGCTTGGCCAAGCGTGCGCGAATATTTGCTTCAAACTTGTCCGCCTCACCGCCCAGCGCTTCGGTGATGAACATGCGCTCGCGCTGCTCTTTGGTTAATGGCTTGAACTTGATTTTGAAAGTGAAACGCCGCAGCGCAGCTTGGTCAATGCGGTCGAGCAAATTGGTGGTGCATATGAAAATACTGTTGTAGTTTTCCATTTGTTGAAGCATTTCATTCACCTCGGTGACTTCGTAGGTGCGCTGCGCACTGCGGCGGTCTTGCAAAAAGCTGTCTGCTTCATCGAGCAAGAGCACGGCTTTTTCAGCCTCGGCTTCTTTGAACATGGCCGCCATGTTTTGCTCGGTTTCGCCCACAAACTTGCTTACTAAATCACTGGCTTTTTTCACAATCAGCGGCTTGCCCAGTGCGCGCGCCACATGCTCGCCCAGCGCGGTTTTGCCTGTGCCTGGCGCACCATAAAAGCACAGCGTGCCGTGGCCACGCGCCTTGAGCGCATCCACAATGCGGGGAATCCCAAAGCGCGTTTCCACATGCAGCATGTCCAAATCGTAGGTGGTGACCTGCTTGCGCCCCTTGTTGTCGGCAGGCTTGTTACCCAGCGCTTCGTCGGAGTTTTTCAACTGCCGCTCAATCAATGACTCAAACTGCGCCACCTCTTTGTTGGCCGCGCAGGCCAGCCCCGCAAAGCGCACCGCCGTACGGATTTGCGCGGGCGTGAGGCCTTTGCGCTCGGTGAGTTTGGACACAAAGGCATCGCTCACGCCCACGCCATCCAGCGTTTTGCGCACCAGCTGCTCGCGCGCACCGGGTGGGGGCGATTTGAGCTCCAAGTGGTAGGCAAAGCGGCGGCGAAAAGCCGGGTCGATTTGCTCGATGCGGTTGGTCACCCAAATGGTGGGCACAGCATTGGCCTCTAGGATTTGGTTCACCCACGCCTTGCCGTTCACGCTGTGGCCCACGGCAGAGGCCATGCTTTGCTGCTCTTGGCGCGCCATGAGCTGGGCGGCATCCACGCTAATGGGCGGAAACACGTCTTCCACTTCGTCAAATAAAAGCGTGGCTTTTTGCGCGCCCTTGAGAAATACCTGCGCGATTTGCAATGAGCGGTAGCGGTCGCGTCCGCTGAGCGAATTGCCGTCGCGGTCGGCGTATTCCACTTCAAAAAGCTCCAAGTCCGCCTCGTGTGCCACCACCTTGGCCAGCTCGGTTTTTCCTGTGCCGGGCGGGCCATAAAGCAGCACGTTCACGCCCAGCTCTTTGCGCTCCACGGCATTGCGCATCAAGCCCACCAGCACGTCCACATCGTCGGATACGAAATGAAAATCTTTGGCTGCCAAATCGGTTTTAGACGCAGGCCGTGTGAACACCGCCATCAGCTCGCTTTGGTCGCGGTATTCGCGCATCAGCACGGGTGGCAGCTTTTCGCTCACCTTCATCAGGTCGGCCAAATCGGTGATGTTGTGCTCAGAGATCAGGTTTTCCACCAAGCCAATGCGCTCAAGGCGCGAGCCTGCGCGCAGCGCTTCGCCCACTTCGCTGGCTTTTACGCCTGCCAAATCAGCAATGGCGGCGTAGGCTTCAGGGGCGTTGTTGACCTTGAACTCCACCAGCAAGCTGCGCAAATCACGCTGGTAGCGCGCCAGCGTGCCGTACAGTAGCAGGGCGCGCTCGGCTTTGTTCAGCTGTAGCAATCCAGCCAAGGCGTCGATATTTTTTTCTACTAAAGTGGAATGCTTTTTCAGCGCATGGGTGAGCCAGTCGCCTGTGCTGGTGAGTACGGTAAGCAAATCTTTGGGCGAGTCTTTGGCGTATTCGTCGAGGTAAAAAAACAGTGTGCCTTCTTCATAAGGCCCGCGCCAAGCGCCGTGTTTTTCTAAAAATTCGGCGTTAGACAATGCCTCGTGGCCACGCCAAAAATCATTGCCTACGCAGCGGCGGGTAAGGAATTCGCGCACCCGCTCAACCACATGGATGGGCCAGACGATATGACGCCCCGCCAGCGAGAGCAGGCTGTTAAGGTCACGGCGCACGTTGAACTTGGCACCCTGTTTGGCAGCTAGGCTGAGCACAAAATGCGAGCACATCAAATCCATCAACGGGGCGCTGTGCAAACCCGGTGAACTTAAAAATTGATCCCCAACCGACACAGAGCGTTTAACCATGCATGTCTCCAAAGGGCGGGCCACACAAAGTGGCTCACAGAACTACAATAACGCAGCTTCTGTATTTTGGGAAGACATAGGGGCTTTGCAAATGTGTGAAATAAGCCACACTTGCGCTGCCGTGTATTTGCCAAGGCCAGTGCGCTGGGTTATTTCAACCAGCCGCGCCTTCTGAAATACCACATGGGCACCAAGGCGCTGGCCAGCATCAAAGCCAGCGCCACTGGGTAGCCATATGTCCATTCCAGCTCGGGAAATATTTTGAAGTTCATGCCATAAATACTGGCAATCAAGGTCGGCGGCAGCAGCGCCACGCTGGCCACCGAGAATATTTTGATGATTTTGTTTTGGTTGATGTTGATGAAACCCACGGTGGCATCCATCAAAAAGTTGATTTTGTCAAACAAAAATGCGGTGTGCGAACCCAGCGAATCGATGTCGCGCAAAATCTGCCGCGCTTCTTCAAACTGCTCGGGCGCGAGCATTTTGCTGCGCATCATGAAGCTCACTGCACGGCGTGTGTCCATCACGTTGCGCCGGATTCGTCCATTCAAGTCTTCTTGGCGGGCTATAGTGGCCAGCACCTCACCAGCCATCTGGTCTGTTACGTCGCCCTTGAGCACTTTGCCGCTCACAGCCTCCAGCGCATCGTGGATGCCCTCTAGCGCATCGGCTGAAAACTCCGCATCCGCGTCAAACAGCTTGAGCAGCACCTCACGTGAATCCTCTATCAAGCCCGGCATGCGCCGCGCGCGCATGCGCAGCAGGCGAAACACCGGCACGTCTTCGTCGTGGATCGAGAAAAGCACCCCTTTGCTTTTGAGCTCAGGATTGTTCAAATTCAAAATAAAGGCCACGCGCGCTGTGCGCGGATCTACTGCATCGTCAATCAAAAAGTCAGAGCGAATATGCAGGTCGCCGTTGTCCTCTTCGTAGAAGCGGGCGGACTCTTCAATGTCTTCGTCCATCGCGTCATCAGGAATCGACAGACCGTAATGCTGCTTGACCCAGCGCTTTTCTTCTGCGGTGGGTGCTTCTAGGTCGACCCAAATCGGGTTGAATTTGCCTAATTCCTCCAGAGATTCGATCTCTTCTTGGAACAGACGGCCATTGGCCAAAGAAAAAATATTCAGCATAGGAGCTCCGCTTTTGCTAATGCAAGATGTGGCAGGGGTGGGTGGGTCTGGCTTTCAACCCCAGCGCATACCGCAGGCATTGAAAGCTAGCAACTGGGATAGTTTTCCAAGAAACAAACTCCGTAGTGAACAGGGCTTTGATTATCCGCTAAAGTCAAAGCCAATAAGTAAAAAAACCATGCACCCCACACTTTCCCCACGCCGCGAAACCTGGCTTCTGTTTACTTTGGCGGGTATCCAATTCACCCACATCATGGACTTCATGATCATGATGCCGCTAGGGCCGCAGTTCACCCGCATTTTTCAAATCAGCGATGCGCAGTTTGGGTTTTTGGTGTCTGCCTACACTTTGGCCGCTGGCGTGTCGGGCTTACTGGCCTCTTTGTACATTGACCGCTATGGGCGCAAGCGCTTGCTCTTGGTCATGTATGCGCTGTTTGCCGTGGCCACGCTGGCCTGCGGCTTGGCACAAAGCTACAGCGCGCTGGTGGTGGCGCGCATTGCTGCGGGCATTTTTGGCGGTGTGTTGTCGGCCTTGGTGCAAACCATTGTGGCCGACGTGGTGCCATACGAGCGGCGCGGCAAAGCCATGGGCATTGTGATGTCGGCGTTTTCTGTGGCCACGGTGGCGGGTGTGCCCAGCGGCTTGTTTATGGCCGCGCATTTTGATTGGCACATGCCATTTTTTGTGATTGCAGGCATCAGTGCTGGTTTGGTGGTGTTTGCAGGCTTTAGCATGCCAGTGCTTACCGACCATTTGGCGCTTAAAGACCGGCCATCTCCCATTGGAGGCATCGTCCAAACACTGGCGGATGCCAACCACCTCAAAGCCTTCGCATTTACTGCGCTGCTGATGTTTGGTGGCTTCACGGTAATCCCCTACATCACCATCTACATGACCGCCAATGCAGGGCTTAGCACCCAGCAAGTACCCTACATTTATTTGTGCGGTGGTGCCGCTACGCTGTTCACCTCCCAGTTTTTTGGGCGCTTAACTGACAGGCGTGGCAAAGTCTGGACTTACCGCCTGATGGCTGGCGTGACTGCGATGGCAATTCCCATGGTGACCTTGAGTGCTGGCCTGCCGTTGTGGGGCATATTGGCCATCACCACCGTCTTTTTCATCAGCATGACGGGGCGCATGATTCCTGGCATGGCCGTGGTCACATCAGCGGCGAATCCGCAGTTGCGCGGCACCTTTATGGCGCTCAATTCGGCTGTGCAATCGGCGGCTATGGGCGTGGCGGCTTTTGTCGGCGGGCTGATCATCAGCCGCGATGCCCAAGGTATGCTGGCGCATTACTGGGTTAGCGCTGCGGTGGGCGTGTTGGTCAGCATTTGTGCCATCTGGTTGGTCGGCAAACTGCATCTTTACGGGCAATTGAAAAAATAATTTGTTAATAAATAAGTGCATATATATCAAGCACTTAAACCGTATTTTTCGCCAAACACTTGCTTTTTGTTGCAATGCAAGATTGCGCAGTTCAAAAAATGGGCGCATAGTGGAGTCATGGCCAGTGCAAAGCGCAGGTTTTGTGCAAAACCATACTTTCGACGTACAGAGCTTGCGCGTCAACGACGGCTCTGTGTTTGTGCAATCGCCCTACAACAGGAGCTCTTTATGAACTTGACGATCAGTGGTCACCATCTGGAAGTTACCCCAGCCCTACGCAGCTACGTGACCACAAAACTAGATCGAATAACCCGACATTTTGACCAAGTGGTGGACGTGAAAGTCCTGCTCACGGTTGAAAAACTAAGAGAAAAGGAGCGCAGGCAAAAAGCCGAGTGCAATATCCATGTGAAAGGCAACGACATGTTTGCCGAAAGCGCCCACTCCGACCTGTATGCCGCCGTGGATGATTTGGTCGACAAGCTTGACCGCCAAGTGAACCGCCACAAAGAGAAAATCCAAAACCACCACTTCGAGGCCGCCAAGCGCACCTTGCAGTAAGCCCACGCATCGGGTCTGAAAAACCAGCCGCCGCCGCCAAGGCAGGCGGCTTTTTTGTGTCCTTTTGGCGATTGGCATGGTCTTAAATGCACCAAAAACTCCAATTGCGTGCAAATTGACACAAAAAATGCACACTAGGGTTTATACGGGCGCATAATCCAATTCCGATCTTCTTCTGCCAACCCATTTTCGTGTGTTGACCGCGCCGTTCATGAATCGTCTTTCTGCCATTTTGCCTGCGCCGCAGGTTCTCGTAGGTGTTGAGGCCACGAGCAAAAAACGCGCTTTTGAAGAAGCAGGCCTGCTGTTTGAGCAATTGCACGGCCTCTCCCGCGCCACCGTCACCGACAGCTTGTTTGCGCGCGAACGCTTGGGCTCCACCGGATTAGGCCACGGCGTGGCCATTCCACACGGCCGTATCAAGGGGCTCAAAGCGCCCATGGCAGCGGTGTTTCAACTGGCCCAGCCCATAGGGTTTGACGCACCAGATGAAGCGCCCGTGGGCATGCTGATTTTTCTGCTGGTGCCAGAAGCGGCCACCCAAAAACACCTTGAAATTCTGTCAGAAATAGCCGAACTGCTCTCTGATGCACCGCTGCGCCAGCGCATCACCGGCTGCACCGATGCGGCTGATTTGCATGGCCTGATCAGCGGCTGGCAAAGCGCGGCGCTGGCTGTGCACTGAGCCAATGAAACCCACCGTCGTCAGTGCCGATGTATTGTTTGAAGACCACCGCGCCCAGCTCCACTGGAGTTGGGTAGCAGGCTTAGGCGCTTCAGAGCGCCGCTTTGACGAGGTGGCGGTGCGCGCGGCACGCTCAGGCGCCGACTTGGTGGGTTACCTCAACTACATCCACCCCTACCGCGTGCAAATTTTGGGCGAACGCGAGATTGCCTACCTGAGCAATGCCAGCGCCGAGGACTGTGCCCGCCGCGTTTCACGCATAGTCACACTGGAACCTCCCGTGCTGGTGCTGGCCGATGGGCAAACCGCTCCCGAAGCCCTGCTTTCATTGTGCGAGCGCGCAGGCATCCCCATGTTTGCCACCGCAGAGTCGGCCGCTTTTGTGATTGACGTGCTACGGGCCTATTTGTCCAAGCATTTTGCTGACCGCACCAATATGCACGGCGTGCTGATGGACATTTTGGGCATGGGCGTGTTCATTACCGGTGAGTCGGGCTTGGGCAAAAGCGAGTTGGCGCTGGAATTGATCTCGCGCGGCAATGGCCTAGTGGCCGACGACGCAGTCGATTTGTTTCGCGTCAACCAAACCACCATCGAAGGCCGCTGCCCCGAGCTCTTGCAAAACCTTTTAGAGCTGCGCGGCATTGGCCTACTGGACATCCGCGCCATATTTGGCGAAACAGCGGTGCGCCGCAGAATGCGCGTCAAACTCATCGTGCATCTGGTGCGTCGCCAAACCATGGAGCGCGATTATGAGCGCATCCCCTACGAGCCGCTCACCCAAGACGTGCTGGGCATCCCGATTCGCAAAGTAGTCATCCAAGTAGAAGCCGGCCGCAACATGGCCGTGCTGGTAGAAGCCGCAGTGCGCAACACCATCTTGCAACTGCGCGGCATCAACACCTTTGACGATTTTGTGCAGCGCCAGCGGTTGGCGATGGAAAAAGGCTAACTTACAGAAACTAGTGGCAATGTCAGCGTGATATTGTCATTGTTTGCTATTGAAAAATTAGTGCACCTGATGTTGTCTGGTATTTAGTTGTGACCAATTGCCAATCTTGAGGGCCGATACTCGGTCAGTTTTATTCGGTACTTGGGGTGAAATCAGCCTCAGTGATTTGAAGCATGAAGACTGCAAGTACTGCAAATACTACATAAATCGTAGCGCGCTATGACCATATGACGCTGACATTAGCAAATTTCACCAAAAAAAATGCAGATATAGGCGTAAAACATCAGCCCAGCAACCACCCAGCCTGCGACCGCGACAGTGTGCTGCCTGCTTGCGCCCATGGGGACGGGCTGGAGGAGCGGAAAAATTTGGGATTAGAAGACGCAACTGTTTGAGGGCGTAGCCCGAGTTTTGCGGCTTCCCCAAATTTTGAGCACCGGACATGCTTCCCGCGAAGCGGGCCGGCACTCTGGGCGCGAGCGGGCAGCGCACTGGCGCGGTTGCAGGCGGCTACGCAAATACACGCGCCAAAACAGGCACTCGGCAGCGCGGTCGCAGGCGATGCACACGTACATGTGCCCGAACCTGCCAAGCGCCAATTCCGCTACTTACGCGCCATGAAATACTGCTTGATCGCATCCGTAAAGCCCGTGCGCAGATGGCTGGTGCGTTCCAGCAAACCCACGTCGCGCACGATGTCTGTGCAGGGCAGGGGGATGATTTTCAGGCCTCGGTCGCGTGACCAGTCCACGTTGGCAAGCTTGGGGACTATTGCCATGCCAAAGCCTTGGCGCACCAGCTCCATGATGGCTTCAAAGGAGTTGAGCTCCATCGCATCGCTGGGGCTCACGTTGCATTGGCGCAGCACCTCGCTGACCAAATAGCCAGTCCAAGTGTTGCGGTCAAAGCGGATGAATGGGCACTGGCGCAGTACATCCAGCGGCTGGGCAGGCAGGTCAAAGTGCGGGCGGCGCGGCGCTACCAAGACCATAGCTTCGCGGTAAAGCGGAGTCCACAGCAGGCTGGGCGGCAGCACGTGCGGCGAGCGCACCACCACCGCGCCATCAAGCTCCCCATGCGCCACCTTGCGCGTGAAATCGTCTGACTGGCCAGCCAGCAGCCGTACTTCTAGGCGCGGATACTGCTTTTTAATCGTCCACAGCGCATCGGCAAAAGCGCCCATGAGCGCCGATACCAGCGCGCCCATTACCACCGTGCCCGACAGCGCATCGGTGTCCGTGCCAGCGGCCAAGCTGTCGTAGCGGCGCACCAGGTCTTCAATGGCTGGCACCAAAAGCTGGCCTGCTGCACTGAGCACTACGGCGCGTGCGCTGCGGTCAAACAGCTGCTGCTTGAGCTCTTGCTCCAAACCGCGTATTTGCAGGCCAACCGCTGCTGGCGTGAGGCCCACGGCCTGCCCAGCCGCCGCAAAGCTGCCGTGCCTGACCACGGCCAAAAAGGTTTGAAAACTTCTAACTGCGCGCATTTTTTTTGACCCCAGAGTGCTGGCTGTAAGGTAGCTGATTAGCGCCCACTTTAGCGCCCACTTCGCCAGCCGCAAGATAAAGAAATACTTTAGATTCGCTAAATTAATAATAGCTTGTATTTTCTATCGCCTGCGTCAAAAATGCAGGTATGCAACAAACTCTCAAAGCCAAGGTGTGGCGCGGCAAAGCGGTGGGCGGCTTTACCACCTATGACGTGCCCCGCAACGACAGCCAAACGGTGCTGGATGTTGTGACCTATATCCAGCGCCACCTAGAGCCATCGCTGAGCTACCGCTTTGCCTGCCGCGTGGGCATGTGCGGCTCATGCGCCATGACCGTGAACGGCAAGGCGCGCTGGGCGTGCCGCACCCACATCTCCAAAGTGGCGCAAAACGGCGAACTGGAAATTGCACCGCTGTCGAATTTGCCAGTGGTCAAAGACTTGGCCACCGACATGCGCGAATTCTTTGACAAATGGGCCCGCGCCAAGGGCCAGTTCAAAGGCGAGCTGACGCGCCACGATTCTTTTGCGAAGGTTGAACCCGCATCCAAGGAGCGCAAGGCAGCCGACGCGGGCATTGAGTGCATCGGCTGCGGCGTGTGCTATGCCTCTTGCGACGTGGTGGGCTGGCGGCCAGATTACTTAGGGCCCGCTGCGCTGAATCGCGCGTGGACACTGGCCAACGATGTGCGCGATGTGCAGCAAACCGAGCGCCTGCGCGCCGTGGCGGGCGACGCGGGCTGCCATGCCTGCCACACGCAGGGCTCATGCACCGAGCGCTGCCCCAAGCAGCTCTCGCCGACGGTGTCGATTGCGGGGCTCAAGCGCAAGGTGGCCAAGGCGGCTGTGCAAGGCGCGCTATGAGCGAGGCTGTGGTATCTGAGGCGGGATCTGTGGCGGCTGGTATAGCGCAGGCCAAACGCTGGTATTGGCAGCGCATCAGCGCCATGGTGCTGGCGCTGTGCGTGCTGGTGCATTTGGCGGTGATGGTTTATGCCGTGCGCGGGGGGTTGAGCGCCGCTGAAATTTTGGGGCGCACGCAGGGCAATTGGGGTTTTGCGGTGTTTTATGCGGTGTTTGTGGTGGCCTGCGCTGTGCATGTGCCAGTGGGCGTGGCCAATATTGCCCGCGAATGGTGGGGCATGGGAGAGGCTGCGGCGCTGTGGCTGTCGCGCGCTTTTGGGCTGCTGCTGTTGGTGATGGGCCTGCGCGCTGTGTATGCCGTGGTGGTGGCATGATGCGCCGCAACGACCAGCGCGCCCGCGCGCATCCTGCATATTGGGCTTTTTTGCTGCACCGCTTGTCTGGCTTGGGCTTGGTGGTGTTTTTGCCGCTGCATTTTTGGGCCCTGGGCCAAGCGCTCAAAGGGGCTGCCGCGCTCGATGGTTTTTTGCGTTTTACCGACCATGGGCTTTTCAAGTTTGCCGAATGGGGCTTGGTGGTGTTGCTAGCATTGCATATGATGGGCGGTGTGCGCCTGCTGCTGATTGAATTTGGCAGCGCCTCGGGGCTGCGCAAAAACTGGATTGCGGGCGCGGCGGGTTTTGCAGCCGCCGTGGGCATGGCTTTTGCGCTGGCACTTTTTTCTTGATTTTCGTCGGGCTAAATTAGCCCTGTTCTAACTAGGAGACAACACGATGACCACTAACCGACGCTTAGTCCTTGGCCGCTTGTGTGCTGCAACCACAGCAGTGTGTGCAATTTTGGGCGCAATGCCAGCCGCCGCGCAAGAGCGCTGGCCTGCCAAGCCAGTGCGCATGGTCGTTCCATTTGCTGCTGGTGGCTCTACCGACATCGTGGCACGCATGGTGGCTCAAAAGCTGTCCACGCTTTGGGGTCAGCCCGTGGTGGTGGAAAACCGCGCTGGGGCGGGCGGCAATGTGGGGGCCGATGTGGTGGCTAAATCGCAGGCCGATGGCTACACCCTGCTGATGGCCTCGGGCAGCATCACCATCAATCCGCATATTTACAAGCGCATGCCCTTTGATACCAAAAAAGACTTGGCACCGATCACCAATGTGGCCAGTGGGCCGATGCTGCTGGTCGTGCCTGACCGTGCGCCTGTCAAAAACGTGAAAGAGTTGATCACGCTGGCCAAGTCAGCGCCAGGCACACTCAATTTTGGCTCTGCTGGCATCGGCAGTCAGGTGCATTTGGCAGCAGAGAATTTTGCCGATGCAGCCCGCATTGAAATCAAGCATGTGCCTTATCGGGGCGAGGCGCTGGCCTACAACGACCTGATGGCCGGACAGATACAGATGATGGTGGGCAATTTTGCAGCAGCCTCGGCCTTGCTAGGGCCCGGGCGGCTGCGCGCGCTGGCGGTCACTGGCAAGCAGCGCTCGGCGCTGCTGCCCGATGTGCCCACCGTGGCTGAAAGCGGCCTGCCAGGTTTTGAAAACACGGGCTGGTTTGGTCTGCTAGCGCCCGCAGGCACGCAGCAAGATGTGATTGCAAAAATTCAGCGCGACACGGCCAAGGTGCTGGGCGAAACCGAAACCAAGGCGCGCCTGTATGTGCAAGGCATGACTGGGGTGGGCAACACCTCAGCCGAGTTCGGCAAAGCCATGGAGGCAGAGTCAAGCCGCTGGGAAAGCGTGGTGAAAAACCGCAACATCACCACCAACTGATACCAGGATTAGGAAAGTCCCCATGAAGATAGATTTGCAAGCGGTAGAAGAAGCCGCCATGACCCTGTATATCCGCGCGCTCAAAATGCTGCCGCCCGATGTGAAGGCTGGGCTAGACCGACTGACCCACACAGAAACCGCCCACACCGCCAAAAACGTGTTGGCCACCATGGTGACGAATATCAAAGTTGCGGAGGACACAAATAACCTGTTGTGCCAAGACACTGGCATTCCGATTTATAACCTGCTGATCGGCGCAAACGTGCAGGTAGATGGCTATGCGCTCAAGCAGGCCATTCGCCGTGGCTGCGAGCGCGCCACCCGCGAGCACCCGCTGCGCTCCTCGGTGGTGCATCCGCTGACTCGCGTTAACAACCACAGCTCCTGCGGCATCGAGGTGCCCGTGATTCACATAGACTTTAGTCCAATGCCTGACGTGTTGGAAGTCGAGATGATTCCCAAGGGCAGCGGCTCAGAAAACAATTCTTTTTTAAAGATGGCCATTCCGGCTGAGGGTATTGATGCAATCAAAATTTTTGTGATCGACTGTGTATTGGCCGCAGGCGGCAAGACCTGCCCGCCCACCATTGTGGGAGTGGGGCTGGGTGGCACATCGGACTTGAGCGTGGCGTTGGCCAAGCGCGCGGCTACCCGAGCGCTTGGCAGCCGCTGCAGCGACCCCGAGGGCGCGCAGCTGGAGCTAGCGCTGTCTGCTGCTGTGAACAAGCTGGGCGTTGGCCCGCAGGGCTTGGGTGGCGACTCTACGGCGTTTGCGGTGCATATTGAGCTAGCGGCCACGCACATCACCATGAACCCGATTGCCGTGAACATGCAGTGCCATTCGGCGCGCCGTGCCCGCGCCACCTTCACGCCTGCGGGCGTGGCTTACGGTTTTTAAGGACTGCCCGTATGGCGCACCACGAACTCTCCATGCCCGTCACCGAGGCGCAAATCCGCCAGCTGCGCATCAACGACACGGTCACGCTGCAAACAACGCTGTTTGGCATACGCGATGCCACGCAAATCCACATGTTTGACCGCGGCCGCCAAGCCCGCTTTGACATGCGCGGCCACGCGGTGATTCACACCGCGCCCAATGTGCAAAAGGTTGAAAAATCTGCCCAATACCCAGCAGGCTACCGCCCCATTTGCATCGGCACCACCACCTCTGACCGCATGGAGCGCTTCACCCGGCCGCTGATGGCCGACTACGGCGTGCGCATTGTCATTGGCAAGGGGGGGCTGCGCGAGGGCTCGCTGTCTGCATTCAAGGAATTAGGCGGCGTGTATTTGGCCATTGTGGGTGGCACGGCCGCGCTAGAGACCACGTGGATTGAGCAAATTGAAGATGTGGACATGGACGACCTGAACCCCGAGTCGCTGTGGAAATTCAAAATACGCCATTTCGGCCCGCTGCTGGTGGCCATGGACAGCCATGGTGCCAGCCTGTATGACGCGCTCAAGCAGCAAGCTGCGGCCAACAGGGCGCAGGTGCTGGCCAGTTTGGGAGTGAAGGCATGAACATACAACGGGTGCAAACCGACATATTGATTTTGGGCTCGGGTGGCGCTGGCTTGTTTGCTGCGCTGCATGCGCACCAATCGGCCCCGCAGCTGTCCATCACCGTGGCTGTTAAAGGCTTGCTGGGCAAATGCGGCTGCACGCGCATGGTGCAAGGCGGCTACAACGTGGCACTGGCTGCGGGCGATTCGGTAGAGCGGCATTTTATGGACACCATAGAGGGCAGCAAATGGCTGTCGGACCAAGACTTGGCTTGGACGCTGGTGACCAAGGCGGTGGAGCGGGTGCATGAGCTAGAAAACGAGCTGGGCTGCTTTTTTGACCGCAACCCCGATGGCACGGTGCACCAAAAAGCCTTTGCAGGCCAAACCTTTGACCGCACCGTGCACAAGGGCGACTTAACTGGAATTGAAATCATCAACCGACTGTCGGAGCAAGTGTGGGCACGCGGCATTGCGCGGCTTGAGGAGCACCGCGCCATTGAGCTGATTAAGACAGCAGACGGCAGCGCGTTGGCGGGCGTGCTGATGGTCAATATGCAAGACGGCGGTTTTGTTTTTGTGCAGGCCAAGGCCGTGCTGCTGGCCACAGGCGGCGGGCCCACCATGTACAAATACCACACCCCGTCGGGCGACAAAAGCTGTGACGGCTTGGCCATGGCCTTGCGCGCAGGCCTGCCCGTGCGCGACATGGAGATGGTGCAGTTTCACCCCACGGGCCTGCTGGCTGGCACAGGCACGCGCATGACCGGCACAGTGCTAGAAGAAGGCTTGCGCGGCGCGGGTGGCTACCTGCTCAACGGCGACAAAAAACGCTTCATGGACCGCTACGACCCCAGACAAGAGCGCGCCACGCGCGACATCGTTTCGCGCTCGATTTATTCTGAAATGCGCGCTGGCCGCACCTCGCCCAACGGTGGTGTGTATATCCAAATGTCGCACCTAGGGCCAGATAACGTGCGCCAGCAATTCAAAGGCATGGTTGAGCGCTGTGGTGACTGCGGCTTTGATCTGGCAGGTGGCTTGGTAGAGGTAGTACCCACGGCCCACTACATGATGGGCGGCGTGGTGTTCAAGGCCGACTGCAGCACTGCGCTCACGGGTCTTTTTGCCGCTGGCGAAGACACGGGCGGTGTGCATGGCGCAAACCGACTGGGCGGCAACGGCGTGGCCAACTCCACGGTGTTTGGCGGCATAGCGGGTGACAGCATGGCCGCTTGGGTGACCAGCCACGGCCGCCTGCGCGCGCCCGATGAAGCGGCCATTGCGCAAAGCATGGCTTGGCATGAAGCACCCTTTGCCCAAGCGCCGGGCAACTTAGAGGCGATTCGGGAGGCACTGTTTGATTGCATGTGGCAAGACGTAGGCATTTTGCGCACCGCCGAAGGCCTGCAGCGTGCGCTGGTCACGCTGGACGCGCTGGATGTGCAGCTGTCCAACACAGGCGTGGCCGATGGCGACCGCGCCTTTAACCTCAGCTGGCACGACTGGCTAAACCTGAAAAGTTTGATCGCCGTGAGCCGCGTGATCGCCACGTCTGCCTTGGCCCGCGAAGACTCGCGCGGCGCGCATTTTCGCGAAGACCATCCGCAGGCGGGCGATTTGGCGAGCTCCAGCTACATCGTTGTGACACAGGAAGGCCAAACGCTGTCGATGCGGCGCGAGGCGGTGCAGTTCACCCGTGTTGCACCGGGTCAGACGATCCTTGCGGATGAAGCGGTCGCTTAATGCGCGAACCCGTCACAGTGTTTGCTAGCCACGCTATGACCTGCGGCTTGGGTTCTGCAATGCGCCAAGCCAATTTGACGCAACGGCCGCTCTGGCCAGCCAAAGCCGTGCATGCCTGATCTACCTTGGCAAACCCTGCTCAGCGCGGCGCTGATCGTGACTGCGGCCTACACCGTTTACGGCTTGGCTGGCTTTGGCGCGGCCATTGTCGCTATTCCTTTGCTGGCGCATTTTTTTCCACTGCGCTTTGCCGTGCCCATGATGCTGGTGTTTGATCTTTTTGCGGGCTTTTTGCTGGGTTTGAAGAACCACAAGCACATGGATCGGCGAGAGATGCTGCGCCTGCTGCCGTTTTTGCTGGTCGGCATGGCTGCTGGCGTGACCCTGCTGGCGCAGGCCAGCGAGCGCTGGCTGCTGGTCGTTTTGGGTGTCTTTGTGCTGTGCTACGCCAGCTGGAGTCTGCTCAGCAAGGCCGTGCCCGCGCCTGTGTCGCCGCGCTGGGCTGTGCCCGCAGGTCTGGTGGGCGGGGCTTTCACCGCGCTGTATGGCACAGGCGGCCCCATCTACACCATCTATTTAGCCCGCCGCCTGCCCGACAAAACGGCATTGCGCGCAAGCGTGGGCGTGCTGATTTTCGGTGCGGCACTGGTTCGCCTTGTGCTTTTCACGGGCAGCGGTTTTTATGCGCAGCAAGGCCTCTTGCCACTGGCCTTTGCCCTGCTGCCCTGCGCCCTGCTGGGCTACCTGGCAGGCAGCTACCTGCACGCCCGCATGTCCACCCAGCGCGCTGTGCAGGCCGTGTGGCTGCTGTTGATTGCCAGCAGCTGTAGCCTGCTGTGGCGTGGTGTGAACATGGCTTGAGCTCGTCCAAGGGCTTGGTCACTATTTCTCCATTCGCGCTTAGCTTGTCGAAGGGTTCTTGCTTGGCATGGTCGTTACTTTCCCGTTCGCCCTGAGCCTGTCGAAGGGTTCTTAGCTTGCTTGGTCACTGCTGCGGCTACAGGGAGCTGTGCCAACGCGCAAACGGATCGCTGGCCCCTTCGGGGGAGCTTATTTTTTTGAACAAATGGGGGGAATGTTCATAACTCGCCCTTCAGGCTCAGACAGATGAACATTCTGATCCCCCATTTGCTCAAAAAAACCAGCCCAGCGCCCTGATTGTTTGCGCATTGGCACAGCACTCGCTTAGCCGCAGGACGAGGTGGTTGCTTGGAACGGTTGGAAAACTGCTCAGCCTCTGAGTAAACACCATGCTGGCAAGCTACTTCACGCTTAGATTCGCACTTTTCATGAAAAATAGTGGCAATGTCAGCGTCATATGTTCATAGTGCGCTATTATTTATATAGTTTTTAGCAAACAACGTGTGACGTGCCTGCGGGTTTAAAACCTCAAAGCGAGCATAGCCCGATCAGCGTTTTGGCTATCCCGACCGACCGATGCAAGGGTACTCCCGCATGAGGGCGCGTCGGGATAGACAAAACGCTGATCGGGCGCGCAAGATCGAGCGCAGGCAGGCAGCGCACCACATTGGCGTGAAAATTGCTTAGTTTCCGTGCATTTTGTGATTCACACAAAATAATGCACCAATACAATCAATTTTTCAACCTTTAAGCCAAAAAGACACCATGGATGCACTAAAACAGGGCGCTGATACGCTATTTATTCTTTTGGGTGCGATCATGGTGCTGGCCATGCACGCGGGTTTTGCGTTTTTGGAGCTGGGCACGGTGCGGCGCAAAAACCAAGTCAATGCGCTGGTCAAGATTTTGGTCGACTTTTCGGTCTCTACCGTGGCGTATTTTGTGGTGGGCTACGGCGTGGCTTACGGCACTAGCTTCATGGTGGGCGCGGAGGTGCTGGTGGCCAAAAACGGCTACGAGTTGGTGAAATTCTTTTTCCTCCTGACCTTTGCCGCAGCCATTCCCGCCATCATTTCGGGAGGTATTGCTGAGCGCGCCAAATTTTGGCCACAGTTGATAGCCACGGCCGTGATTGTGGGCTTCATTTACCCCATATTTGAGGGTATTGCTTGGAATCAAGCCTTTGGCATCAACGCGTGGATCAAAGCCGCCACGGGCGATGAATTCCATGATTTTGCGGGCTCGGTGGTGGTGCACGCGGTGGGCGGCTGGATTGCTTTGCCTGCGGTGCTGCTTTTGGGCGCGCGCTACAACCGCTACAAAAAAGACGGCGGCATATCGGCGCATCCGCCATCAAGTATTCCGTTTTTGGCACTTGGCGCATGGATTTTGTGCGTGGGCTGGTTTGGCTTTAACGTGATGAGCGCACAAACCCTGGACAAAATCTCGGGCTTGGTAGCGGTTAATTCCCTCATGGCCATGGTGGGCGGCACCTTGGTGGCCCTGCTTTTGGGCAAAAACGACCCCGGCTTTGTACACAACGGCCCGCTGGCTGGCCTAGTGGCGGTGTGCGCAGGCTCTGACGTGATGCACCCGCTGGGCGCTTTGGTGGTGGGTGGCATTGCAGGCGCTATTTTTGTCATCATGTTTACCCTGACGCAAAACCGCTGGAAGATTGACGATGTGCTGGGCGTGTGGCCACTGCATGGCCTGTGCGGCACCTGGGGCGGCATTGCGGCGGGCATTTTTGGCAGCAAAGCGGTGGGCGGCTTGGGCGGGGTGAACCTCACTGCGCAAATCATGGGCACCGCCATGGGCGTGGTCTGGGCGCTGTCGGCAGGCTTTGTGCTGTATTACGTGCTGAAGCTGACCATGGGGCTGCGCATGAGCCAAGAAGAAGAGTTTGACGGTGCGGATTTGTCTATCCACAAAATCAGCGCATCGCCAGACCGGGAAGCCAACTGGTAAGCTGCTTTGATAGTGGCAATGTCAGCGTCGTGTGGTCATTGTTTGCTATAAATTAATGACTTAATTGGCGGTTGGAGCTTGTTTTTTTGCAAGGCTAAATGCCACTGCTGGGGTTAGTACGTAGCCTAAAGCGAGGCCACAATGGCTAATAATAGAAAGCCATATAAGCAAGCACTATCAGGAGACCGCGTACCATGCCACACATTACAAAGCGTGCATTGCTAGCAACGGCTGGCGCGGCGCTGGCCCTGCTGGGCGCAGCTGCTTTTGCGCAAGACTATCCCAATAAACCCATCCGCTTGGTGATTCCCTATCCGCCCGGCGGTGGCAACGACACCTTGGGCCGCATCGTGGCGCAGCGCTTGTCTGTGGCGCTGGGGCAGCAGGTGTTTGTCGACAACAAGCCCGGCGCGGGCGGCAATTTGGGCACTGAGATGGTGGCCAAGGCCAAGCCGGATGGCTACACGCTGACACTGGGTTTTGTGGCCAACATGGCCATGACACCGCACATGGGCAAAATCAACTACGACCCGATCAAAGACTTTGCACCGATCAGCATGGTGGCGCAAAGCTACCAAATTTTGGTGGTCAACCCCAGCCTGCCCGCCAAAAACGTGGCCGAGTTGGTGGCGCTGGCCAAGGCCAAGCCGGGCGTGCTCAACTTTGCTTCGGGTGGCAACGGCTCGCCCTTGCAGTTGGTGGCCGAGTTGTTCAAGCTGTCCGCTGGTATTGACATGGCGCATATCCCCTACAAAGGCAGCTCGCCAGCGGCGGCAGCCGTGGTGGCCGGGGACACGCAAATGGTGTTTGGTGGCGTGGTGTCCAGCCTGCCGCTGGTCAAGGCCGGGCGGCTGCGGGCGCTGGCCGTTACCTCGCCCAAGCGCATCGAGGCGCTGCCTGATGTGCCCACGCTGGTGGAGCTTGGCTACACGGGCGTGGAGGCCAGCTCCTGGTATGGCCTGTTTGCACCAGCGGGCACGCCAGCGGCCATCATCAGCAGGCTCAACAAAGAAATGCTGGCCTTGGGCAAAGACCCCGAACACCGCGAGCAATTGGTCAAGCAAGGCCAAGAAATGGTCAGCAGCAGCCCAGAAGAATTGGCCCGCTACACCAAGGCCGAATACGACAAATGGGGCCGGGTGATTAAAACGGCAAAAATTGAAGCAGACTAAAACACCAGCTGAAAACCCACACGCCCAAGGCAGACAAACGCAATTTAACCGGCCTGAAAACCAAGGCGCAAGCATATGAATCCACTCCCTCTGACTCTGGCCTTGGGTCCTTACGACCACACCCGTGATGTGACCGATGGCACGCTGCGCGTAGAAGGCGTGCAACTGCGCACCTTGGATTTGCCGATTGAAGAGATTTTTTACCGCTTCACCCTGCACCGCGAATGGGACATTTCAGAGATGTCCATGGCCAAATACATCGCCCTGCGTTCCCAAAACGACAACAGTATTACCGCGCTGCCGGTGTTTATATCAAGGGCGTTTCGGCATTCGATGTTTTATGTGCGCCAGGGCAGCGCCATTGTGCGGCCAGAAGATTTGCAGGGCAAACGAATCGGCGTGCCCGAGTGGGCGCAAACCGCAGGTGTCTATGGCCGAGGCTATTTGAGCGACTATGTGGGCGTGAAACTGTCAAGCATTGAATGGGTGCAAGCAGGGGTGAACGAGGCGGGCCGCAAAGAAAAAGTCAAGCTCCATTTGCCCGATGGCATACGCTACAGCGCAGCGCCCGAGAGCAGCCTTAATGCCATGCTGCTCTCGGGCGAGCTTGACGCGGTGATGAGTGCCCGCCCACCCGCAGGGCTGGGGCGGGGCATTGTGCGCCTGATGCCAGACTACCAAGCCGCCGAAGAGCAGTATTTCAAAGACACCCAAATTTTCCCCATCATGCACAGCTTGGTGCTTAAAAGCAGCGTGCTGCAAGAGCACGCATGGGTAGGCATGAATTTGCTCAAGACATTCACCGAGGCCAAAAATCGTTCGCTAGAGCGCCTGTCTGACGTGACCGCATCGCACGCGCCGCTGGCGTGGTTGGCAGAGTACACCCAACGCATGCGCACATTGTTTGGCGATGATTTTTACCCCTACGGCGTAGGCAACACCCAAGGCGGCCAAATGAACCGCGCCACCTTGGCAGCTTTTGTGAAATTTGGCTACGCGCAGGGCGTGTGCCAGCGGCTTTTGGATGTGGACGAGCTGTTTCCTGCGCAGGTGTTGGCTTCTTTTAAAGTGTGAGCCAATCACTGATTTCTAGAGTAGTTAGTTTATTTACAGTTTGCAGTTTGATAAATAGCATTTAAGTCTTTGACAAAATTGCCCAAATGTCGCTCTGGATTAGATATGGATTTTCCAGTAACAACAGACTCAAAAGAGTTGATAGGACCTCTGAGCTGAACATCCAAATTGTTTAGGCTCGTGCAAGCTATCAGGACTTTTGTTTCGACGCTGTTTTGCCCATCCATTCTGTCTAAATTATTCAGTGCTCTGTCAAATGCAGCACGACTGCGCGCAGCAGCTTTGGCTAAATAGAAGGAAGAAAGTGCCAACACAGGATTGGCAGGGACACCCAGACCATCACGCAGCATGACTCCTAAAGCGTTCAAACCTTCCATTTCAGACAGCGACCAAGCTGCGTAAAACCACCGGTATGCTTCGATCTGGGTTTTTTCGACCAGCTGACCATTTAAATACATAATGCCTATTTGTTGTGCGGCTTGACCGTCGCCGCGTTCAGCTAATCCTTTGAAGATGGTCATTCGTGTGCGCCCATCACCGTTTTCTTTCGCGGCTTCTGCGGCATCAAGGCTTGCAATATTTCCAATACCAATAAGTTTTTGCGGGACTGACTCAAAGCCCATTTTTAAATGTGCAGGAATGAAAAAATTGGGATTCGAACGAATTCGAACAAAGGTCTCTGGGAATTCTGCAAATCTTTCAAACCCAGGATTCGATGCCATATTTTTAAAATCAATTTGTGCCACTGCAAAAGTCTTGATAGCCTTTTCACACGAGGCAAGATCTGGCATTTTTCGTGAGAAAAATACACGTGCATTTTGAATTGAAGTATTACTCTGTGTGCGAATAAGTTCATTCGAAGCTTTACTGTGGGCAGCCGAGTCCGTAGATTTCAAGTAAGACAAATACTGGTCTAGCCACACATACGCAGCTTCCAATTCTGATTTATTTCGATCAAACCACGATTTGGCAACTGTCTCTATGTTTGTTGGAGAGTTTGCCAACAAGTGGCTGCATTCACCTATTAGCAAAACAAGACTTAATTCTCGGCCAGTAGCAAACGCCGCTGCTGCATTTCGTTTCTCGATTTCAGTGTTGGACAGTTGAGCGACCTGAGCGCTTGCAAGACTTGCGTGCGCAATGAAAAAAAGTAGTAGGATTTTTTTTAAAACGGTGCGCATTATTTCCTCTGTGTAGTGTGGGTACATTGTATATTTTGATAGGCCAAAATAGTAATGAATGCTGTATTTTGTCTTAACCGCGCTGATAGAAATATGCTCAAATTGAATCTATGTGCGCGATTGCCCTTTGCGTGGTAGCATTAACGCATCGGGACACACAGCCTCCCGAATCTCATGCAGATAGACGGTGTCCCGTCCAAGCGCTGTTAGCTTAAATCCTTCAATGGACAAACTTTTCTTATGGACACCGCAAAAAATTCCCTTTCTCAATCCCTTGCAATCTCCCCCGAGCAGCTTGCTGCACGTCTACGCTCGGGCAATGCGCCGCTGATTTTGGATGTGCGGCGCATGCCGCGCTATTTGGCCAGCGAGCGCATGCTGCAAGGCGCGTTGTATTGCGCGCCCGACGATGTGGCCGCTTATGCCAAAGCCCACACCCCGCGCGAAGTGGTGGTGTATTGTGTGTACGGCCATGAGGTGGGGCACGACAGTGCAGCGGCTTTGCAGGCCGCGGGCTGGGATGCCAAGTTTCTGGCAGGTGGCATTGAAGGCGGGGAAGACGGCGTGGACAGCGCCGCGCAAACGGCGGCGTGGCGTGCGGTGCAAATCCCCAGTGTGGCTAAAAAAGCGGGCGAAGCAGCGTGATGGGCGCTTCTGAAAAAGCAGAAAAAATGGCCTCGCACAGCGCTGCTGATGCTGTGCAAAGCCAAGCTGCGACTACTCAATCTGTGCCCAGCCATGCGCAGCAAACACACACTGCGCAAACTGCGCCAGCGCCGGTAGGTTTTTGGGAAGCCTTGCGGTTTTGGCTCAAGCTGGGTTTTATCAGCTTTGGCGGTCCTGCGGGGCAAATCGCCATCATGCAGCGCACCCTCGTTGACGAGCGCCGCTGGATCAGCCAAGCGCGCTTTAACCATGCGCTCAATTACTGCATGGTGTTGCCAGGGCCCGAGGCGCAGCAGCTGGCCACCTATATTGGCTGGCTGATGCACCGCACGCGCGGCGGCATTGCAGCGGGCGTGCTGTTTGTGCTGCCATCGCTGTTTATTTTGATTGGCCTGAGCTGGATATATGTGGCGTTTGGCAAGCTGCCCTTTGTGGCGGCTATTTTTTACGGCATTCAGTGTGCGGTGGCGGCCATTGTGCTGCATGCGCTGTGGCGGCTGCTCAGTCGGGTGTTTGGGGCTGATATTATAAAAAAACCACAAAATGTCAGCGTCTTATGGTCATTAGTTGTTATGAGTTTTGTAGCAACGCAGTTTTTAGGTATTGCTTTTCCTTGGGTGGTGTTGGTCGCCGCTTTGGTGGGCTGGTGGGGCTCGCACTATGCGCCCGCCCAGTTTGATGCTGGCGCCGCGCATGGCGGCAAAGCAGGTGCGCATGCGCCCGCTTTGATAGACGACCACACCCCCACGCCTGCGCATGCCCGCTTTTCCCGCACGCGGCTGGCTTGGGTGCTGGGCGTAGGAGCGCTGCTGTGGGCCGCGCCCATGCTTTGGCTAATTGCCAGCGTGGGCTGGAGTGCCACGCTCACGCAAATGGCTTGGTTTTTCACCAAGGCGGCCCTGCTGACTTTTGGTGGCGCGTATGCCGTGCTGCCCTATGTGGTGCAGGGCGCGGTTAACGAGTTTGGCTGGCTTACCGCCCGGCAAATGATGGACGGCTTGGCATTGGGCGAGACCACGCCCGGCCCGCTGATCATGGTTGTGGCCTTTGTGGGTTTTTTGGGTGGCTGGGCCAAAGCCGTGCTTGGGCCAGACATGCTGTTTTTGGGCGCAGCGCTGGCAGCTTGCGTGGCCACGTGGTTCACTTTTTTGCCCAGTTTCATCTTCATTTTGGCAGGCGGCCCGCTGGTCGAATCCACCCATGGCAACTTGAAACTGCAAGCCCCGCTCAAGGCCATTACCGCAGCCGTGATTGGCGTGATAGCCAGCCTTGCTTTACTTTTTATAGCGCACATTGTCCTTTTAACGCCGACACCGAGTGCTTTTTTCTCACAAATAGACTTTAAAGCACTGGCAATTGCCAGCGCAGCGGCATTGGCGCTGTTTCGCTTCAAGGCGGGGGTGATCAGCGTGATTGCGGGCTGTGCGGTGGCGGGTTTGGTGGCCAAAATGCTCTTTTAGAGCTGGGTCTGGGGCTGTTACGCAAGGCAACGCATTGCCCTGCGTTTGGTAGTAGGATTGCAGTGGTATACAAAGGAGAACCCCATGAACGCGCGCGTCACCCTCAACGAAGCCCAGGCTCTTGCCGCAGTGTCTCGCCACTGGGATGGCGATATCGTCAAGCAGCTGTCCGATTACATCGCCATTCCCGCCAAATCCCCCGGTTTTGATGCCAACTGGGCGGCGCATGGCTATATTGACGCGGTGATGCGCAACGCAGCGGCGTGGGTGGAATCGCGCAAAGTGCCGGGGCTCAAGCTGGAGGTTATCAAGCTGGGCAAGCGCACGCCGGTGTTGTTCTTTGAAGTGCCAGCGTCAAGCGGCGAGACGGGCGCTGCTGATCAGCCGAGCGCCGCCTCGGGGGGCAGCGCAGCACTCGCAGTGGCAAGCGTGGGGGCTAGTACAGTTTTGATGTACGGGCATCTTGACAAACAACCCGAATTCACAGGCTGGCGCAACGACTTGGGCCCATGGACACCCAAATACGAAGACGGCAAGCTCTATGGCCGTGGCGGCGCAGACGACGGCTACGCGGTGTACGCGGCCATAGCCGCCATCGAAGCGCTCAAGGCGCAAAAAGTAGCCCACCCGCGCATCGTAGGCCTCATAGAAACCTGCGAAGAATCAGGTTCGTATGACCTGCTGCCCTATGTGGATGCGCTCAAAGCGCGGCTGGGCGAGGTGAGCTTGGTAGTTTGCCTAGACAGCGGCGCGGGCAACTACGACCAGATGTGGCTTACCACCAGCCTGCGCGGCATGGCCAGTGGCGTATTAAAGGTGCAAATCCTCACCGAAGGCGTGCATTCGGGCGATGCCAGTGGCCTTGTGCCATCGAGCTTTCGCATCATGCGCCATGTGCTCGATAGGCTAGAAGACAGCAGTAATGGCCGCTTGCTGCCTAGCGTGTTCCACTGCGAGATACCGGCTGAGCGCATGGCGCAGGCCAAGGCCACTGCTGCGATTTTGGGCGACGAAATCCACAAGCGCTTTCCGTGGGCGCATTACGACTGCGGCGGTGCAAGCCAATTTGCCCTGCCCACCACGCAAGACCCGGTAGAGGCCTTGCTCAACCGCACGTGGCGGCCCACGCTCAGCGTCACAGGCGCTGAGGGATTTCCGGCCATGCAAGACGCTGGCAATGTGCTGCGGCCGTACACCGCTTTCAAACTCTCGCTGCGCCTGCCGCCCTTGGTGGATGCGGGCGAGGCCGTGGCGCAGCTCAAAACCCTGCTCGAAGACAACGCGCCCTACCAAGCCAAGGTCACGTTCGAGTCTGGCGGCGGCGCCAGCGGCTGGAACGCGCCCGAGACCGCGCCGTGGTTTGAGCAGGCGCTGCACGCGGCCAGCCAAGCGCATTTTGGCGCAGGCTGCGGCACCATTGGCCAAGGCGGCACGATTCCGCTCATGGGCATGCTCAGCAAGGGCTTCCCCAAGGCGCAAATGATGGTGTGCGGTGTGCTCGGCCCCAAATCAAACGCCCACGGACCCAATGAATTCCTGCATGTGCCCTATGCCAAAAAGCTCACCGCCGCCGTGGCCAGTGTGATAGCCGCCCACCCCTGACAAGCCCCGAGAACAGCAGCCAAAAAAGCAAACACAGCGTGCAGAGCGCACAAAAACAACCCAAGGATTCATATGAGCGAAGCCAGCCTAGCGCCCCTTACTGCTTCAGATGGCGACAATTTGGCCGTGCAAGACTGGCCTTTGCCCAGCGGTGCCTACACGCGCGGCACGGTGCTGCTGGTGCATGGTTTGGGCGAGCACGCTGGGCGCTATAACCATGTGGCCCAGCGCCTCAATGCTTGGGGCTTTCATGTGCGGGCCCACGACCACTATGGCCACGGCGAATCCGGCGGCGCACGTGGCGCACTGCCCGACGACCACAAATTGCTCGAAGATTTGGCCGACGTAGTGGACAACACCCGCGTGCGCATGGACGATGCCCAGCGCGCCAAGCCGTTGATTTTGCTAGGCCACAGCATGGGCGGCTTGGTGGCGCTGCAGTTTGTGCTACGCAAGCTGCGCCCTGTGGATGCGCTGGTGCTCAGCTCGCCAGCGCTGGATGCGGGTTTGAGTGGTTTCCAAAAATTCTTGCTGGCTACACTGCCTAAATTCGCCCCAAACTTGCGCGTAGGCAATGGCCTCAAACCCCAGTTCATCAGCCATGACATGGCGGTGGTGGGGCGCTACAAAACCGACCCACTGGTGCATGATCGCATCAGCGCCCGATTAGCCAACTGGATTTACACGCAGGGTCAAGATGCCATCGCCAATGCCGCCAAGCTGGACGTGCCCACCCTGCTGCTGTATGCCGGTGAGGACAAGCTGGTGAGCCCCAGCGGCAGCCTGCGCTTTGCCCAAGCCGCAACTGCGCATGCCCAAGCGGGCAAGTTGCTGCAGGTGCATTGCTTTGCGCACATGTACCACGAGCTTTTTAACGAGCCAGATGCCGATGCGGTGTTTCTGAAAATGGGCGAATGGCTGGCTGGGCAAACAGCCTAGCGCAGCGCAGAGGCCAGCCAACTGTCCACCGCAGTTACTGCCTGCCCACTGGCCAGTGTGAGCGCCCGCACGCCGCCCGCAGCGTCTTGCGATGCGGCTGCAGCGCTGGCGCTGAACACCTGCTGGGCCAGCAACTTGTCGCCGCGCAGCAAGGTGGCGCGCAGGCGCACCAAGCCTTCGCTTTGCGTGGCGCTGGTAAATACTTGGGTGAATTCAATCAGTTCTATTTTCAAAAGAGGCGCGCCCGCCACCTCGCCTGCGGCCACCACGGGACGAGCAGCGCCCAATGTGCCTTGCAGCTGCGCGCGCAGCAGCTGGGCTGGGGGCATGCTCCAGCGTGCCTGTGCGTAGGGGCGCAGCTGCTGCACATCGGCATAGGCCAAACGGTAGAGCACGGCTGAGCCGTCGAGCGCGCTGGGCGCGTCAATGTCGGCCAAGGCAATGGCCGCTTGCGCTGCTGTAGCGCTGGCATTTGCTACAGGCATGGGGGCATTTGCAGCGCTTACGCCAAAGTCAAAAACCGCCTTGGGCAGCGGTGCTTGTGGTGTACTGCATGCAGCCAGTGCCAGCGCGCCGTTTATTGCCAATATTTTAAAAAATTTGGCCAATGTCAGCGTCATATGGTCATATTGCGCTATGCATTTAGAAGTGTTTTGCAAAATGCATTTGGCAAGCAAAGCATGGGTAAGTAGGAATTTCATACAAGCGCCTTAAGGTTTGACTGCGGGTGCATTGGGCAAAGAGTGTGCCGGTACAGAAAAGCCCGATTCGCCGGGCCCTGGCGGCACAGCGCCGTTGCCGTACAGCAGGCTTTGCGGGTTGTCGCTGATGCCACTGGCCACTTGGCCTAGGCTGCGTGCGGTGCGGCTGGCATCGTCGGCCACGCGGTTGATGCGCGGCAGGGTGCTGGCGCTCAGGGCTTGGGCCGCAGAGTTAAGCGCTGCGCCGCCTTGTGCGGCTTGGTCGAGCACGCCGCCTTTGGCCGCAATTTGACCTGTGAGCGTGGTAACGGCGCTGGCAGCGCCAGCAGCAGCGTTGGCTGCACCCGCAGCGGCATTGGCCGCGCCTGCAATCGCCTCCACGGCTTTGCCCGATTCAGCGGCTACTTTGCCCAGCTCGGCCGTGAGCTTGCTGGTGTCCGCAGCGGTGCCTTGTATGGCCTTCATGGCCTGCGTGGTCTCGGCTGTGAGCAGGGGAATATTGGTGCGCTCCGGGCCAAACTGCGCGTCCATGATGCTCTGAATACGCACGCTCATAGCACCCACCTGCTCGGCGCTTTTGCCAGCGCTTTGCACTGTGCCAAACAGGGTTTTCTGGTTTTCTGGCGCAAGCAGGGCATTGAAGCGCTTTGCGGTTTCCTCTAGCTGGGTCAATATGGCATCGCCTTTGTCACTGAGCTTGCTGATAAAGCCTGGGCGCAAAGGGATGCGCGCGGGGTTGCTATCTTTGCTTTTGAGTGCTTGGCTCGATCCGCCCGTGTCGTCTAATTGCACAAAGGCCAAGCCAGTCACGCCCTGAAAGGCCAGGCTGGCAAAGGTCGATTCGGTAATGGGCGCGTTGTCGTTGATGGCTAAGGTGATCAACACATTGCCCACCACCTTGGGGTCAAACTCGATGTTTTGCACCTTGCCCACCGCAATGCCTCGGTAGCGCACAGCGGCTTGGGGCGACAGGCCGCTCACAGAGTCGCGGGTGGTCATCTCGTAGGTGGTGCGCATGGTGTTGTCCCGCGATAGCCACGTGGCCAGTGCCACCACCAGCGCGGTCACAAATATGACGAATGCGCCAGCGGCCAGAGCATGTGATTTGTTTTCCATAATTCCTCGCTTTGTCTAACTGTGTGAGGGGCGCTGGTTGCGCGGCTCATCCAAGAGCACCATGGCTCTGCGCCCGCGCTCGCCCCAAAAATACTCTTTCACAAAGGGGTGGTCAAAAGCCATCACCTCTTTGGCTGTGCCGCTGATGATTACCTTTTGCGAAGCCAGCACTGCTACCCGCGTGGACAGTTCAAACAGCGTGTCCAAGTCATGCGTCACCATCACCACCGTGAGCCCCAGTTCTTTGTGCAGGTTGCGCAGCAGGGCGCAGAAATCATCGGCGCTCTCAGGATCTAAGCCAGCCGTGGGCTCGTCGAGCAGCAACAGCGGCGGATCCATCACCAAGGCGCGCGCCAGCGCCACGCGCTTGACCATACCGCCCGATAAATCGCTGGGTGATTTGCTGGCATGCTTGGCTTCTAGCCCCACCATTTGCAGCTTCACCATGGCTACATCGCGGGCCAATTCATTGCTCACATGCTTGAGCTCACGCAACGGGAACGATATGTTGTCCAGCACGCTAAAAGCCGAGAACAGCGCCCCATGCTGAAACAGCATGCCCACGCGGCTGGCCGCGCCCTGCTCGCTCAGGCGCGATGCAGGTTTGCCCAGCACATTCACCGTGCCGCGCGTGGGCGTTTGCAGGCCCAGCACTTGGCGCAGCAGGGTGGTTTTGCCAGTGCCCGAGCCGCCCACCAAGGACAGCACTTCGCCGCGTGCGATGGATAGCTCTAGATTTTTGTGGATAACAAACTCAGCCTCTGGCGTTTTAAACACCGTCCACAGGTTTTTAATTTCCACCACGGGGGCGGCAGGGTCAAAAATGGATTCGGGTGCGGCCATGCTCAAACCCCCAAATCTTTGAAAACGATGGCAAAGGCCGCATCCACCAAGATCACAATGGTGATAGCCGTAACCACCGATGCCGTAGTGCCGCGCCCCAAGCTCTCGGTGTTGGGTTTCACGCGCAGGCCATAGTGGCAGCCCACCAGAGCTATCAGCACGCCAAATACCGAGGATTTGGCCACCGACAGGGTTAAATTCACTTTGTCCACCGCGCCGGGCAGGGCATGCAGAAAATAGTTGGCACTGATATCCAGCGCCAAATCGGCTGCGATCATACCGCCCAGCAGCGCTGCCGTGGTGGTCCACACCGCTATTAATGGCATAGCAATAGCCAACGCAATGGCGCGCGGCATCACGAGGCGAAAGCCATGCGAAATACCCATGACGCGCATGGCATCGAGCTCTTCAGTAACCCGCATCACACCAATTTGCGCCGTGATGGCAGAGCCTGAGCGGCCAGCTAAAAGAATAGCAGCCAGCATAGGTCCGAGCTCTCGAATCAGCGACACACCCAAAATATCTACAATGAAAGAATCCGCGCCAAACTGGCGCAGCTGCTGGGCCATCAGGTAGGCCAGCACCACGCCAATGAGCATGCCCACCAGCGCTGTAATGGGCAGCGCCGTGGCACCAATGTTGTACAAATGCCCCGACACATCGCGCCAAGGCCCTTGGCGCGGCGCGCGCGCCAAGCGCAGCAAATCTAGAAACAACTGGCCAATCAGCTCCGTCATGCCGCGCACATGCTCGGCCACTATGAACACCACCTCGCCCAGTTTGTTAAAGCGCTGCGCCAAGCTGAGGCTGTTGGCAGGCACGGCGGCCAATGAAAACTGCGCCACGCGCTCGAGCACTGCGCGTTGGCTGGGGTGCATCTGCAATTGTGCAGGCCAAGCCCGCCCCCAATGGTTCCACAAAATCTGCGCGCCAATGTGGTCTAGCGCATCGGCTGTGCGCAAGTCCCAAGCGGTGTTAGCCGACGGCGTTGTCGCCTTCAGGCTTTTGTTCATCGCAGTCCAAGCATCTGCATCAGTCAGCTGCCCCGCTGTCCAGCGCCCCAGCAGCAGCAAGGCCGCGTCTGGCGCGTGGCTGCTCGCTTGCAAGCGGGGCTGGGTTGATGGAGTCAAAGGCTGGTTCATGGGCTAACAGGATGATCGCACATTATCCAATGCCCAGCGTGCGCTGGCTATCCCCCGTTTAGGGGGGTGCGGCGCGCGGTAGGGAGCTTGAGCCGTAATCTACAAGGCGTAAAATCTTGCCACTAGCGAACAACACCAACCATGGCTGCACTCAATACCGAATTCGTCCACCGCTGTATCCACACACTAAGCTTGGCGCAGGCCGCGCTCAGTGGGCACGGCCAAGAGTCTAGTATGTATGACATTTACCGCGCCGCTTGCGTCAAAGAATTCGAAATCGTATCGGAGCAATGCGCCAAGTTGCTCAAAAAGAGTCTGCTGGTGTTTTTTGCCAGCAGCAAGCAGGTTGATGCCCTTACTTACAAAGATATCTTCAGGCACGCGGCCAAACATGGCCTGATCGGGCTCGACGAGGTAGACCGCTGGCTGCAATACCGCGACCACCGCAACCAAACCGCGCATGAGTACGGCGAGAACTATGCTGACAAAATACTGCTGCTTGTGCCGCAATTTTTAGTCGATGCACGCAGCCTCTTGCAGGCTGTAGATGGCGCACCGCTTGACTGAATATGCACAACCACCTCCTTTTGCGTGACCAAGACCGCCAGCTTTTGCGCGACTTACTTGACACGTATTTGCCCGGCGTAAAAGCCAGAGCCTACGGTTCACGTGTCACAGGCAAAGCGCATGTTGCCAGTGATTTGGATCTTGCTTTGATGCGCACTGACACCCAACCGATAGACTTCACTGCGATGGAGAATTTTCGCCAAGCAGTTAACGATTCCAATATCCCCATTCTGGTCGATGCCCGTGACTGGGCGCGTCTGCCCAAAAGCTTTCACACCGAGATTGAAAAATCTTTCGTGGATTTATAGCGCAAATAAATGCGCCTTAGCAGTTAGTCCATGGCGCAAAATAAGATGCGGCAACCCAATGTTTCTGACTTTGTGCTGTGTCAATGCGTAAAATCGACATGGGTGATTAATTTCACGTATTTTTAAAACGCAAAAGTTGCAAACTCCATCGGCCTTGTGCGCTGGAAGCAGCGATACTTGCTGTACCTTAACGAGGATTGACATGAGCATTGCACATATTGGACACTTCATTGCCGGGCACGTGGCCGCTGGCGTATCGGGCCGCAGCCAAGCGGTTACCAACCCTGCCTCGGGCGCAGTTACAGGCCACGTGGCGCTGGCCAACAGCGCGGAGGTAGACAAAGCGGTGGCCGCAGCCCAAGCGGCCTTTCCAGCTTGGGCCGATGCGCCGCCGCTCAAGCGCGCGCGGGTGATGTTCAAGTTCTTGGAGCTGCTCAATAAGCACAAAGACGACCTAGCGCGCACCATCACCGCCGAGCATGGCAAGGTGTTCACCGATGCGCAGGGCGAAGTCACACGCGGCATCGACATTGTGGAGTTCGCCACTGGCATTCCTCAGCTGCTCAAGGGTGATTTCACCGAGCAGGTAAGCACCGGCATCGACAACTGGACGCTGCGCCAGCCGCTGGGCGTGGTGGCGGGTATCACGCCCTTTAATTTTCCGGTGATGGTGCCGATGTGGATGTTTCCAGTGGCCATTGCCGCAGGCAACACCTTTGTGCTAAAGCCTAGCCCGATTGACCCGAGTGCTGCGCTTTTTATGGCAGACCTGCTCAAACAAGCGGGCCTGCCCGACGGCGTATTCAACGTGGTGCAAGGCGACAAAGAAGCCGTGGACGCGCTCTTGGTGCACCCCGATGTGAAGGCCATTAGCTTTGTGGGCTCTACCCCCATTGCCAACTACATTTACGAAACTGGCGCGCACTACGGCAAGCGCGTGCAAGCCTTGGGCGGCGCTAAAAACCATATGGTGGTCATGCCCGATGCCGACATGGAGCAGGCTGTGGACGCACTCATTGGCGCGGCCTACGGCTCAGCGGGCGAGCGCTGCATGGCCATTAGCGTAGCGGTGCTGGTGGGTGATGTGGCCGACCGCATCATGCCCATGCTGATCGAGCGCACCAAGGCACTCAAGGTGAAAAACGGCATGCATTTAGACGCTGAGATGGGCCCCATTGTCACCAAAGCCGCCTTTGACCGCATCACCGGCTATATTGAAGTGGGCGCAGCCCAAGGCGCAGACATGTTGGTTGACGGCCGCCAGTTTGCGCAAAAAGAAGCGGGCTGCGAGCAGGGCTTTTGGATGGGCGGCACGCTGTTTGACAACGTCACACCCGACATGCGCATTTACAAAGAAGAAATTTTTGGCCCGGTGCTCTCCTGCGTGCGCGTGGCCGACATGGCTGCTGCCATTACGCTGATCAACGCCCATGAGTTTGGCAACGGCGTGAGCTGCTTCACCCGTGACGGTGGCGTAGCTCGCGAGTTTGGCCGCCGCATTCAGGTGGGCATGGTGGGCATCAATGTGCCCATTCCCGTGCCCATGGCCTGGCACGGCTTTGGCGGCTGGAAGAAAAGCCTGTTTGGCGACATGCACGCCTACGGCGAAGAGGGCGTGCGCTTTTATACCAAGCAAAAATCCATCATGCAGCGCTGGCCAGACAGCATCGGCAAAGGCGCGGAGTTTGCCATGCCTACTAGCAAGTGAATCCGCGATTGGCCTTGGCCGTCACACCGTTTTTAGCCCTAATCCCACAAACGGCGTAAAGTCTTGGTCGTCATGCAACAGCGCTACCCCCTCGTCGATACACCAGCTGGCAATGAGCAAATCCACCGTTTTGCTGGTCGTAAAGCCTTTGGCACGCAGCGCGGCATATTTTTTGGCGGCTCTGCGGCATTGCGCCACGCCACCAACTTCGATGGTGTGAAACTCACTGAGCACCGCATCCAATCGTGCAAACTCTTTGGGCGCTTGGCAGCCACGCAGCAGTTCCAAGAGCACCACATCGGGCACATAAATGGCATCGTAAGCGTGCGTCAGGTAGGTGCGCAGTTTGTCCGCCTGCGTGCTCGCCGTGTTGCGAAAATGGTCAATCCAAACGCTGCTGTCCACCACAATCATGTGCGCGCCTTGTCTGTACGCCAAGCGGTCAAGTCGCCTTCCCATTTGATTTTGCCCGCCATGGCCAAAGCTGCTTGTCCTGCGATACGTCGGCGCAGTGACTTCAATCCCTCCTCGACAGCGGCTTTTTTGGTTAAAAACCCCCCGCTCTGCATCACCGAGCGCAGCAGTTCTTCGTTAATCTCAATATTGGTGCGCATAAAAACTCCAATGTGTACCCAAACTCTTATTTTTGCACATACTCCACGCCATGTCCAACACTGATTTCGACACCATCATCATCGGCGGCGGCACGGCGGGCTCGCTCTTGTGCAACCGCTTGTCGGCCGACAAAACCAAGCGCATACTGCTGATCGAGGCGGGCGGCAAAGACGATTACCACTGGATCCATATCCCCGTGGGCTACCTGTATTGCATTGGCAACCCGCGCACCGATTGGCTGTATAAAACCGAGGCCGAACGCGGTCTGAACGGCCGCAGCTTGGGCTACCCACGGGGCAAGGTGCTGGGCGGCTGCAGCAGCATCAACGGCATGATTTACATGCGCGGCCAGTCGCGCGACTATGACCAGTGGGCCCAGCTCACAGGCGACAATGCGTGGACTTGGGACAACTGCCTGCCAGATTTCATTGCGCATGAAGACCACTACAAATTAGATAGTGACAAACGACCATCTGACGCTGACATGGATCAAAATTTCTCAAAATTTCATGGAAACCTTGCATTTAAGAAAGGTAAAATCGGCGGCGAATGGCGGGTAGAAAAACAACGCCTGAGCTGGGACATATTGGACGCTTTTGCCGACGCCGCGGTGCAAGCGGGCGTGCCCAAAACTGCTGACTTTAACCAAGGCAGCAACGAAGGCGTGGGCTATTTTGAGGTGAACCAAAAAAACGGTTTCCGCTGGAATGCGGCCAAAGCCTTTTTGCGGCCCACCTGTTACGGGCGGCCCAATTTTGAAATGTGGACCCGCGCCCATGTGTCGCGCCTGATTCTGGAAAAGCAGGCCGACGGCAGCCAGCGCTGCACCGGCGTGCAGGTGTGGACAGGCCAGCAAATGGTGACTGCCACGGCGGCTGACCAAGTGGTGTTGTGCGCAGGCGCAGTGGGCACGCCGCAGATTTTGCAGCTCTCGGGCATTGGCGATGCAGACTTTTTGAAAGGCAAAGGCATAGAGCCTATATGTAACGTAAAAGGAGTAGGCGCTAACTTGCAAGACCATTTGCAGATACGCGCAGTCTACAAAGTGCAGGGCGCTAAAACACTCAACACGCTGGCCAACTCGTGGTGGGGCAAGACCAAAATTGGCCTGGAATACGCGTTCAAACAAACGGGACCCATGAGCATGGCCCCCAGCCAGTTGGGCGCTTTCACCCGCAGCAGCGCAGAGTTTGCGTGGCCCAATATTGAGTACCATGTGCAGCCGCTCAGCTTGGATGCCTTTGGCCAACCGCTGCACAGCTTTCCCGCGTTCACCGCCAGCGTGTGCAATTTGAATCCCACCAGCCGTGGCAGCGTGCAGATTAAAACCAATAATTTTGAAGACGCGCCCGCCATTGCGCCCAACTATTTGAGCACGCCCGAAGACCGCCAAGTGGCCGCCGACAGCCTGCGCATCACGCGCAAGATTGCCGCGCAACCAGCCCTTGCCAAATACAAACCCGAAGAATACAAACCCGGCCCGCAATACCAAAGCGACGAAGACTTGGCGCGCTTGGCGGGCGACATCGCCACCACCATATTCCACCCCGTGGGTACTGCAAAAATGGGAGCAAATGATGACCCCATGGCAGTTTTAGACGCTCAAATGCGTGTGCGTGATGGGGCGGGAGGCATCATTGCAGGTCTGCGCGTGGTAGATGCCAGTGCCATGCCCACCATTACCAGCGGCAACACCAACAGCCCCACGCTGATGATGGCTGAAAAAGCGGCGCGTTGGATGGCTGCTGTAGCTTAAAAATAGCTGCTTGACCAATACTGTTCGCTTTTCGCTTTTCGCTTCTGTGGCTGCAGGTTTGCGCGCCCGATCAGCGTTTTGGCTATCC
>JAYTMT010000031.1:0-16264 GCA_043728315.1 Polaromonas sp.
AAACACCCACGCTTATCGGCTGTAATTTTTTAATGAATTACCAAGTAACTCTCACTACCTGCTTTTGCTTCGCTGTGATCAGCTGAGCCTCGAATTATATACTGGTTTTTAGTAACCTGTCAAACTTTTCGAAATTTTCTTTTAACTTCGATTTACTTAGCGTTTTCGCTTTGTCTATCGTCATCAGCAGAGCCCACGAGTATACATCGAATTTTGGTATCTGCGCAAGCCCGTTTGTTTTATTTCGATTGTTGTTCTTTTGCACGCCTTATGCGCCCAGCAATGGCATGCTGCGCTGGCGCTTACCTGTGAGCACAAAGAGAGCATTGCCTATTGCGGGCGTCAACGGTGGCACTGCTGGTTCGCCTATGCCACCGGGTGCGAAGCTGCTGGGCACTATGTGCGTTTGTACCAGTGGCGCTTGAGCCATAGTGAGCATTTGGTATTGCGCAAAATTGGTTTGCTGCACTATGCCATCTGCAATGTCGATACGGCCATACAGTGCAGCGGTTAAACCGAAGATAACCGAGCTTTCCACCTGCTGGGCAATGATTTGCGGGTTCACTGCTGTGCCGCAATCTAAGGCACACACCACTCGGTGTACGCGGGGCATGCCATTGTCACCTATTGACACTTGCGCCACCTGCGCAGCAATGGTGCCAAAGGACTCGTGCAATGCAATACCTAACGCATGTCCTGCTGGCAGCTTCGCGCCCCATTGGGCTTTGTCTGCGGCAAGGTTGAGCACAGCCAAGTAGCGCGGTGCGTCCTTGAGCAATTTGCGTCTAAATTGCAACGGATCAGTTTGCGCGGCATGTGCCAATTCGTCGATGAAGCTTTCAGAGAAAAAGGCGTTGTGCGAATGGCCTACGCTGCGCCAGTAGCCCACGGGCACACCGCTCTTGGTGGCAGCGTGCGTCATGCGCTGGTGGGGGATGGCGTAGGGCAGGTCAAACAAGCCCTCTGAGGCTGTTTTGTCGGGTGCATCCACAGGGCCGGCCAGCATGGGCAGTGCCCGCTCAAACCAGCGTGGCGTGATGGCATCGCCCGCGCTGTGGATGCGCAGCATGCTGACATCGCCTTTGGCATCCACAGCACCGCGTAGATTGGCCGCATGCGCAGGGCGGTAAAAATCATGGCCCATGTCTTCCTCGCGCGACCAGAGGATTTGCACGGGTTTGCCTGCGCAGTCCATGGCCACCCGCACCGCCTGCGCGACAAAATCCACATCTAGTCTGCGGCCAAAGCCTCCGCCTAAAAGCGTGACGTGCAGCTTGACTTTGTCCTCGGGCACACCAGCTACCTGCGCTGCTATGCGGCGTGCCATTTGCGGTACTTGGGTGGGTGCCCAGATTTCTACGCCTTGCGCATCCACGCGCGCAGTGCAGTTCATGGGCTCCATGGTGGCGTGCGCCAGGTAGGGCGCGCTGTATTGCGCATCCAGCACGCGCAGCGCCAGTGCGCCCGCAGTGCCTGCGTTGCGCTTTTGCTCAGCAATCAGGGATTCCACCGCCGCCACGTCGCCGTTTTTGTAAAACGCAAAACCTTTGTCGTCCGTGGCGCTGGCGGCAATTGCTTTTTCAATATCTGCGGTGTTCAATGCACCGCCTACGCGTTGCTGCCACTGCACATCCACAGCCAGAGCGCCCTGCTTGGCATGCCATGAGCTCTTGCCCACCACGGCAAAGCCTGCTGTGCTGCCGCCAAAGCTGGCCAGCTGCACCACGCGCTGCACACCGGGCAGTGCTAGTGCGGCCGTGGTGTTCATTGCACCGGGCGCACCGCCGAGCATGGGGCACATGCGTACTGACGCATACAAGAGGCCAGCGGGGCGCACGTCTGCACCAAACTGCGCCGTGCCGTTGACCTTGGCGGGCACATCGCTGCGCGGAGCCGCTTGGCCGATGATGCGCCAGTCAGCGCGCGCTTTTAAGCTGACATCCCCCACCGAAGCACCCGCCGCCGCAGCGGCCAGTGCGCCAAAATGTGCCGTTTGTGCGCCTGCGCTTACGAGTCCATCTTTCACACGAATGTCAGCCACAGCCACCTTGAATTGCGCAGCAGCCGATTGCACCAGCTGCGCCCGCGCAGTGGCCGCAGCCAAGCGCAGCGGCTCCCACGCATCAGAAATACTGGACGAACCGCCCGTGGCATTCACCCCCAACTCGCGCGATAGCTTGCCCACCACCCATTGGCCGGTTTTCACCACCGTGGTTTTGCTGCCCTCTTGCATGTCCAGCGGGTGAAAAGGCAAACCGCCTACAAACATAGCCACGTTGCCATAAATCGCGTCTGCCCCCGCCTGTTCCAGCACGACCTTGGCCAGCGGCATGTCCAGCTCTTCGGCCACCAGCATAGCCAGCGCGGTGTGCACGCCTTGGCCCATTTCGCTGCGAGGCATGGCCAGTGTGACGCTGCCGTCGGCATTGATTTTGATCCAACCGTTCAGGGCTATGTCGCCCTGTGTGGGCAGCATCAGTTCAGGCTTGCCAAGGCGTGAGCGTTGCGGCAGGACACCCCAACCCACCAAGGCGGCACCACCCAGGCCAGCAGCACTTAAAAGCCATGTGCGTCTTTTCATGACAATACCCCCACCTTAGCCGCCGTGCCAACCGCTGCAGCCTTGGCTGCACGGTGGATACCAGCGCGCACCCGCTGGTACGTGCCGCAGCGGCAAATATTGGTAATGGCTTCGTCGATTTGCGCGTCAGTTGGCTGCGGCGTTTTCTCAAGCAGCGCGGCAGCGGCCATCAACATGCCGCTTTGGCAGTAGCCGCACTGGGGCACTTGCTCGGCAATCCATGCCTCTTGCAGGGCGTGCAGTTTGGCGCTGCCCAAGCCTTCAATGGTTTGGATTTGCTTGCCCAACACTGTGGATACAGGTGTGACACAGCTGCGCACCGCCGCGCCGTCGATGCGCACCGTGCAAGCCCCGCAGGCTGCCACACCACAGCCAAATTTAGTGCCCGTCATGTTCAGCACATCGCGCAGCACCCACAAGAGCGGCATCGCGCCGTCGGTATCGGCTTTGAGGTCGGCCTTTACGGTTTTTCCGTTGATAAACAAATCCATTGGTCACTCCAAGGCCCGTGAATGGGCAGGTTTGCACTATAGCAATGGCAGGGCTGCGCATGGGTTTGTTTTTCTTACTTTTTGGCAAGGGTTATCCAGTACGCGACAATCACACCCATTATTTAGGAATTTATGGCTTTAATGACTTTACTCAATGCGCAACTGGCTTTTGGCCACTATGCGCTACTGGACCACGCTGATTTTTCCCTTGAAACGGGTGAGCGTGTGGGCTTAATCGGACGCAACGGAGCAGGAAAATCGTCCCTCTTGAAAATATTGGCGGGCATGGAAAAACCTGACGACGGCAAGCTGCAACTGCAAAGCAACCTGCGCGTGACCTATGTGGCACAAGAGCCAGTGCTTGACCCAATAGCTACTGTATTCATAGCTGTTCAGCACCATTTAACGTCGACATTGGCCGCTATTGAGCAATATTCCAATGGCGAAGGCGATTTAGAAGCGCTGCAAAACACCATTGAAATGACCGACGGCTGGAACTGGGAACAGCGCGTTAACGAGACCATTCACCGCCTGCACCTGGACCCTGCGGCCTTGATTGGCAGCCTGTCTGGCGGCACGAAAAAGCGCGTGGCGCTGGCACAGGCCTTGGTGGCCCAGCCCGATGTGCTGCTGCTGGACGAGCCCACCAACCATTTGGACATGGATTCTATTGAATGGCTGGAAGAATTGCTGATTAATTTTCGCGGCAGTGTAATCACCATCACCCACGACCGCAGCTTTCTTGACCGCGTGGCCACCCGCATTGTGGAGCTAGATCGGGGCCATTTAATGACCTATCCGGGCAATTTTGCGGCCTATTTGCTGCAAAAAGAAGAACAAATGGCACAAGAAGCCATCATCACGGCCAAGGCCGACAAGCTACTTGCGCAAGAAGAGGTGTGGATCCGCAAAGGCGTGGAAGCGCGGCGCACCCGCGCGCAGGGCCGCATCACGCGACTACAGGTGCTGCGCGCCAACCGCGAAGCACGGCGCGACGCGCTAGGCCGCGTGCGCATGGAAGTCTCCAGCGGCGCGCCCAGCGGCAAAATTGTGGCCGAGCTCACCGATGTCAGCAAATCATTTGGCGGACCCAAAGGCTCTACCGAGGCGGTGGCGCAAGGTGCAGTGCCGGCCAAAGTGATTGTGAAAAACTTCAGCGGCACGCTGCTGCGGGGCGACAAAATTGGGCTGCTAGGCCCCAACGGCGCTGGCAAAACCACCTTGCTGAAACTGATTTTGGGTGAAATCGCCCCCGACAGCGGCAAAATACGCCAAGGCGCGAACCTGCAAGTGGCTTATTTTGACCAAATGCGCAATTCACTGGATTTGAACGCCACGCTGGAGGACTTCATCAGCCCGGGCAGCGAATGGATCGAGATCAACGGCAAGCGCCAGCACGTGAAAAGCTATTTGGCCGACTTTTTGTTTGACCCGTCCCGCGCCAATTCCCCCGTGCGCAGCCTATCTGGCGGGGAGCGTAACCGCTTGCTGCTAGCCCGCCTGTATGCCCGCCCCGCCAACGTGCTGGTGCTAGACGAACCCACCAATGACCTAGACATTGACACCCTAGAGCTCCTAGAAGAGCTGCTGCAAAGCTACGCAGGCACTGTATTTTTAGTCAGCCACGACCGCACATTCTTAGACAATGTGGTCACCAGCATGATCGCCTACGAAGGCAATGGCCATTGGCGCGAATACGAAGGCGGCGTGCAAGACTGGCTGGTGCAAAGCCAGCGTGCGCGCAGCCTGCGGGCGGCATCGGCGGGAGCGTCAGGTGCAGCTACTGGCGCATCGTCTGGTTCGACTTCTGGCTCAGCGGCGGTTGCAGCACCCGCCAAAGCTGCAAAACCCGAGAATATTGAAGAAAAACAGAAGATGTCAGCGTCAAATGGTCAAAGTACGCTACTAAAAAAGAAGCTAAGCTTCAAAGAGCAACGTGAACTCGATGCCCTGCCCGCGAAAATAGCCGCCCTAGAAGCCGAGCAAAGCACCATCCGCGCCCAGCTAGCCGACGGCAGCCTGTACGCCAGCGACCCCAAACAAGCCGTAGCCCTGCAAACACGGGATGTGCAGATTGACGAAGAGCTTCTGGGGGCGCTGGAGCGATGGGAGGCTCTAGGAGCTTAGGTTGTGCACTGCGACTAGATGCTTTTGCTATGCTATTGATACCAAACAATGACTAATTAGCTGCAATATAGACCAATTTCATCAGAAGGAATACCCCATGCACCGCCAACTCATCAGCTCAGGCTCTATCTTTGAAGAACAAATTGGCTATTCCCGCGCCGTGGTGGCGGGGGACTGGGTGATGGTGTCGGGCACTACGGGCTTTGACTATGCCAGTATGCAAATTTCAGACAATGTGGTGGAGCAGGCTGAGCAGTGCTTGAAAAACATTGCGGCGGCTTTGGCGCAGGCGGGCTCTGGCATAGCCGATGTGGTGCGGGTGACCTATGTGCTGCCCAATGGCGCGGATTTTGAGCCCTGCTGGCCGGTGCTGCGGCGCTGGTTTGGCGCAGTGCGGCCAGCAGCCATGATGATCAGTGCGGGCTTGGCCGATCCACGGATGAAGATTGAGATTGAGGTGACGGCTTTGAAGCATTCGGGCAAAGCCAGCGACGCGGCGCTTGGCTAAACGCAGCGGCCAGACACCCCAAGCCCTTTAAAAGCACCCTCGGTGCGGCCCTTTGCCCAATACGTGGTTTTTTGCAGCGCGTGCGCTATGGCGGCGGGCTTAGCATCTGGTCGCTAGATGTGACACCGCACCACATCAACTCCACAGGCGTGGTGCACGGTGGCCAAGGCGAACGGTAGTTTTGCGATTTTTCAACTAAAAATAACAGCACTAATTTGAAACCGCTTTTACTACAAAATAAATAGCAATATATGACCATATGACGCTGACATTGGCCAAATTTTCTTTAAATACTGACTACATATCTAAACTGAGCTTCTGTGGCGTATCGCCAGCGTTTGCACGCGGCATGGGGGCTGCCACTGAGCAGCCATGCGCACTGGCTTGTTGCGCAGCTCACAGCTATGGCGCGTGGTCACGCACATGCAAATATTTTCAAACCCAAAAGAAAAATTGGGCACGATAGTTATTTTGAAGAAATCATCCCAAAAATACCAATAACGCCACCTCTAGCAAACCGATCCAGCCCGGGTGCTTGCCTTGGCTGGCAATTGGCACCAACAAGGCGCTAGTTACCATGGTAACTATGATCGTTTGAAGAATAACACCCTGAAAAGCCAACGCATCTGTAGGAAATGCCAAACGACACAAAATAGCGGAGAAACCTAATCCCAATACGCTGGTAAATAAAAGATGGTTTTGCATCATTTTCTGTTCACTTTAAGCACTTCGCCGTATCAGTTGCAGCGGCTCAGCACCTGCTGGGGACAACAACAAGTCAAATTTTGGCACAGGCATGGTGCAGGCGTGCAGGGAAAAATGCTGCAATAAGCCAGCTGCAATGAGCGTCATCTCAGTCATGGCAAACTGGCTGCCAATGCAAGCACGCGGCCCCGTGCCAAAAGGCATAAAACTATGGCGATGCATGGGCGCTTGCTCTGCGTCAAAGCGGTCTGGGTCAAAGCGCAAGGGCTGGACAAACCAGCGCGCATCGCGGTGTACCGCCCAAGGCGTCACACGCACCATTGCACCCTTAGGAATTGTCCAATCACCCAATTGCACATCGCGCAAGGTGCGTCGGCTCATCAATGCCGATGCTGGTGGGTACAGCCGCAGGGCTTCCTTTAGTGTGCTATTTAAATACGGCAACCGCGCCACATCGTCGTAGCTGGGTGCCTTGCCTTGCAATACCTCGTCAACTTGCGCTGCAGCGCGCTGCGCGATCAGAGGATGGGTAGCAATCAACCATGCCCACCATGTCAAAGCGGTGGCCGTGGTGTCGTGGCCTGCCAAGAATATAGTCATGCATTGGTCATGAATTTCGCTATCTGACAGCGCGCTTGCGTCACCGCTTTCATCGCGCACAGACAGCAGCATGCCCAATACATCATTTGCTGGTGCATCGCCATTTTCCAGTTGAGTACGGCGCAGCTGGATATGGCTATTGATGATGCCATCGAGTACTTCTTTTGCTTGCCGTTTGGCAGCTTTGTGCGGCATCCAATCGGGTGCGCTGAATGGCCAGAAAATTTCTTGCATGCCAATTTTAGACATGATTGACACCGCGTTGATCGCATTGTCGCGAAGGGTGGGGGTCAGCATCGATGTTTGGCTGCCACCAAAAAGCGTTTGCAAAATCACATCCATCGTTAGTTGGTGCGCCCAGTGCAAAAAATCCAGTTGAATTACTGCGGTGGAGGGCAGATCTTTAAAAGCTACTTCACTTGCGCGGCACATCAGCAGGCTGTAATCGGCCATCCGCTTGCCGCTAAAGCCGGGTTGCAACATGCGGCGCTGGCGTTTCCATGTTTCACCCTCTGTGATCAACACGCTCTGCCCGTGCAGCTTAGAAAAAACGTCAATTCCCCGCTCCCATCGAATCAAGGCATCCGCGTTGTCTACCAAAAGCTGGCGGATCAGCTCTGGGTGGTGAATATCTACTACTTTTTCGTGAACCACTTGGCTGATCACGATGTCACCAAACTCAGCTTTTAAGCGGTCAACATGCCCCAAATAGTCGTCTTTGCTTTGCTTAAACAAATCAAATCCAAACTGGTGTGAACGCGGACCTGGAAGCAGCGCCTTAGAAAAAATCACGTTTGTCAAATTCATACTCCTAAAATCAAATGGCTCTGAATGCACTTGTCAGCGAGTTTGTGCTGCAGCAGACGGCTTGTATTGAATAATTACGACATCTTCGATCGTCCTGAGCTATTTCCTTTCTTTGACCTCCCTGTTTCATGTTGCCGATCAAAAGTACAAAACTGTTCAAAGTCACAGATACCCATTTGCATTTGCCTAGGGCTTCGCTTTCAGGTTGCATTCGCGCGTATGTGAGTCGCAGCACTATCGGTATTGACCTCGAACCGCATGAGATGCTGAATCACTACCCAGCCTCCCCGTTGTTAGCCATGACATGGACGATCAAGGGGCAGGGAGTTTTGGTGTCCCAAGGGGGCGTAGCGCAGGCGCATGGTCCACCTGCACCCATCACAGTGAGCGGTCCGCAGACGATGCCTAGCGTGACCGACAATGCAGGCGCGATGCATGGATTTATGGTTCTTTTTATGCCGGATGCTATTCAAGCGTTGACTGGGATAGATGTGACGCAACTGGTAGACAGGTATTTACCCATGTCACAGGTGTTTGACACAAACTGGCAAGACATGGCGTTGGCAGTGCTATATGCCCCAGACGAGCGCCAGAGAATTCAATGCCTTGAGGCATTCTTAATGCCGCGTTGGCGCACCTGTCAAACCGGCCTAGTACAGGGCGTGCCCCGATACCGCGAATGGATGACAAGCCTTGCAACGCGTGCTGCACTGTCGGGTGTTGGTAAGAGTACCCGACAAGCAGAGCGCAGGGTTAAGTTGTGGGCAGGGCAGTCTTTGCAAGGGCTTCGAGGTTTGGCTCGTGCCGAAAGCTCGTTTTTTGATATGCGCCAGGCCAGCGAGCGCGACATGCTCAGTTGGGCCGAGTTGGCGTTCAATGCAGGATTTTCTGACCAAGCCCATATGTGCCGCGAAATCCGGCGAATCACAGGCTTTAGCCCAGAAGAAATCCGGCGCGCCATTGAGACAGATGAGAGTTTTTGGGTTTATCGACTCTGGCAGTAGTTAAGCCAAAGCTGCAAAATAAATAGCAACATATGACCATATGACGGTGACATTTACCAAATTTTTTGTAAAAACTGGCTACATATCTAAACTGAGTTGCTGTGGCGTATCGCCAGCGTTTGCACGCGGCGTGGTGGCTGCGGGTGAGCGCCTTTTGCGCACGCCTTCGCGTGCTGGGCTGCGCGAGCCGTGCTTTTGGTAGACCGTTTGGGCGATGTCTTTGACCACTTTTTCCGCCTTTTTGCCGTAAATGCGCTCTTTGGCTGCGCGTGCCGCCAGCTGCACATCGACTATCGGCGCGGGGTAGTTGGCTGGTGGATAGGGCGATTTCCATGGCTCGTGGATGAATTCGGGCGACACGTTGGCAAGCTCTGGCAGCCACATGCGAATGAATATGCCTTCTGGGTCTTGGTCTAGGCTTTGTTTGATGGGGTTGTAAATGCGGATGGTGTTAATCCCCGTCACGCCGCTTTGCATTTGAAACTGGCTCCAATGGATGCCGGGCTCATAGTCAGTAAAAAGCCGCGCCAAATGGCAACCCGTGGCGCGCCAGTGCAGCCACAGGTGGTAGCTGGCAAAACTGACCAGCATGGCGCGCATTCTGAAATTGATCCAACCTGTGGCGATCAGGCTGCGCATACACGCATCTACAAAAGGCAGGCCAGTTTTGCCCTGGGCCCACGCAATCAGCTTGCCCGCCTCCTCGGGCGTTATTTCGCCCTCGTTGCGCAGCCCGTCAAAGCCACGGTTCACGTTGCGAAACTCTATGGCAGGCTCAGATTCAAGTTTTTGAATAAAGTGGCAATGCCAGTGCAAACGGCTTTCAAAACTCTTCAATGAGGCCAAAAAACCCTCTGGCCGCAGCAAAGCTGGCAGCGCGAGCAGCTCGGCGCGCCGCGCCCACACGGCGTGCACCACTTCTTTGATTGACAAAGTGCCCCACGCCAAGTGCGCTGAAATACGCGAGCAACTGAGCGCACCAGCCAACGGACTGGCCATGTCACTGCGGTAATGCTGCCCGCGCACTTGTAAAAACGATTGCAAATCAGCCAATGCGCGCGTGCGCCCACCGCGCTGAATGGCCGTGGTTTGCAGGGATGCCGTTTCCTCAATTGGCGTTTCTTGCACTGGCCATTGCAGCGCTGGCAACGCAGCCCATAGCACTGCACACGCCCCTTCAGAGGGCGCTGGCAGCGGCGGCGTTTTCATGCGCCCTGCCCACAGCCCCGCCCAACGGTCACGCGATGGCAGCCTGCGCACCACGCCATTTGAGGGAAATTCACGCCAAACTACGGCGTGTTGTTTGCACCACTTGCCAACTGCCAAATCCCGCGCGTAGCTCCAGCCGTTGCCAGACTCTTCGTGGCTGACCAAACAAAAATGCCCCACAGCGGCGCGCAAACGCTCCAGCACCGCAGGCATGTCGCCGACTGCGGCACACAGCGCACCCTCGTTGGCGCGTATTTGGAATTGCAAATCATCCACACAGTCGCGCGCAAAAGCCAAATGCCGCGCCGAAGCGTCTGCTTGCTGCCACATGGCAGGCTCGTGCACCCACAGGGGCAGCACTGCGCCGCCGTGCGCACTGGCCTGCTGCGCAGCCCACAACAAGGGCGCGTGGTCAAACACTCGCAAATCTTTTTTAAACCAAACAATCCATAACATGGCAGCAGTGTAAGTGCGGCTTGCAATGCCAGTTTGGCTGCAAATTAGCAGCCTTTGTTTGCAAAGACTAAAATACGCAGTTTGCACCACACCCAGCCACGGCATGAACGACCACTACGCAGCCCTCGGGCTTGGCAGCGATGCCAGCCTTGCTGAGATCAAAAAAGCCTTTCGCCAGCAAGCGTCGCTCTTGCACCCCGACAAAAACCCTGCGCCTGATGCGGCCAAACGTTTTGTGGCGGTGCAAGAGGCCTACGAACTGCTGTCTGACCCGCAGCTGCGGCGTGACTACGACGACAACCGCAAGCGCAACCTGCTAGACAGCCCGCTAGAAACCGCCAAAGATATCTGGCAAAGCTATTTTTCACGTGTGACCGCCTCTTTTTAAGCGGTTCACGCACTGCAAAGCACCATTTTTGATTCTCCTATGAACATATCTGCCTTTTTTGATGACCTGCGCTCTGGCTACGAGTCCGAGATTGACGACCTGACTTTTGATTCTGACGGTGGCAATGTGCTGCGCCAGCGCTTGGCGCAAAAGCGCAAAGAGTTAGGCTTTTTGCTGCAAATGATGACCCTGAGCCCCGAAATGGTGGCCGTGGTGTTTCACCACGCTTTTGCCTTCAAACTGCCCGCCGTGATGGACGATTTGGTATCGCAAGAGCCCGATAACTTTCCCGAATGGGGCAATTTGGCCGATGCCGTGCAACTGCAGCCTTGGGCGCAGAGCTTGGCCGCTGCCGTGCTCAAAGAGCCCATGGGCGATTGGTTCATGTGCGTGGCAGCGGGGCTGGAGTATTTGCGCGACAAGCCTGATACATCGCGCCGCGCAGAGTCTGAGGACGATGAAGACGAAGATTCCGACAGCAACATGAGCCCGCAAGACAAAGAGGAAGAGCGCGAGGCGCGCGCGCGCGAAGAAGCCGGGGCCGACTGGATGGCCGAGCAAGGCTTTGACCGCAAAGACTAATGCCACCAACTGATCCCACCACTGCCCAAGCAAGCATCGCTAAAGCCCGCCCCCCCTTCACCCAACCGCACTGGAACTCCCGCATGAACCAACTCGCCTTGATCGCCAAAACCCAAGCCCTGATTGCCGCTGGCGACATCGTGGGCGCAGAATCGGCCTTGGTGGCACTGGCTGACGACGAAGGCGATGGCGCGCTGATGCTGGTGCTCGAGCAATTGCCCGCCAAAGACATCTTGGCGGTAATCCGCGAATACGACAACTCCAAAGAATCAGTGGTCAACCTTTTGGTGACACCCGGCCAGTTTGCCCGCGCCGTGGTGATAGAAAAGCAATACAAAGACCTGAGCCGCACCCACCTGCGCGGCATGATGAACGCGATATTGTTTCGCGAAGGCGCAGACACGGCTGAGTTTTTAACTGCCATTGGCGATTTAGAGGGCGGCAGCGAGGCGCTGGCGGATTATTTTGCTGAGAAATGGAGCCGGATTGAAGCTTTTGCGCGCACCGGCCTGTTTGACGCGCTGGAAGACGATGGCCAAATGCTCAGCGAAGACGCGCTGATGGCCTCGGCCTATGTCAAGCCCCGCGTGGAACAAGACGAGGTGGCCGACCAAGACTGGATGCAACTGGCTTGGATTTTGCGCTACGAGCTACCCGATTTGTTCATAGAAATGCTCTTGGTGCTGCGCGCCAAGGCGCGGGCCTTTGACCGCGGCGAAGGCGACGACATAGAAGGCGATGAGGATGACGATGGCAAGGTAGAAACCGGCGCGACCGACCGCGGCAAGGCCACCGCCGCCGCCCGCGAATCCGACGAAGAATCGGCGATTTAAGCCCATGGAACATGTTCCGGCAAAGCACATGGCCGCCTCTTCTGTGAAGGCATCGGCTGGTAGCCGCGCTAAAGCATCGGTATCGCTTTTTGACGCACGGCCTTTTTTTGAAAAAGCATTGGCCTATGGCGTGCAAGAGGGTCTGATCACGCCAGACAAGCTCGATGCCATAAGCGCCGATGCGCCCAAGGGCATGGTGCAAATTGCGCGGTATTTTGGCACCGAGTATTTACGCCCCGAGCTAGAAAAAGCCAAAGACCGCATGCTCAATTTGGTGAGCCTGCACCTAGAAGACGCCAGCGGTGGTGATTTGCACCGTGCTGCGGTGTTGATAGCAGAAAACTCTTTCCTGTCGCGTTCAAAGGCGGGCTCAGACATGCTAAAAAGCCTGATTGCCATGCCGCAAAACAGCCACTTTGGCATGAACGAGCGCAGCGGATTCAAGGACGAACACATTCCCCTGCTGGCCAAATGGGCGCTGCGCCCGCTGGCCGACTACCGCTCTGAGTTGGCCAAGCGCAGCGCCGTGGCGCAGGTGGTGGACGCAGCAGTGTGGATGGCCGATGCACTGGGCATGGACGAGCAGGCGCTAGAAGAAGCTGGCAAAGATGCCGATGCTGTGATACGCACCGCCCTCTTGGTGCATGCCACCAAGCGCAGCGAGCTGCCCGACTGGGTGGCATTTGACAGAATGCTCAGCTTGGTGCGCGCCAAATTAAGCAGTGCATCGACAAGCAAGGGCAGCAAATTCGCGCTGAATTTACCCCCAGATTTGCCCGAGGCCTTCAGACCGGTGGTGCAAGCTGCGCGCCAATCGGTGCTGGCCGATTTACCCAAAATCATGGCATCCACCGTGCCCAACCGCAAGCTTTTTGACCAAACCCCCGCCTTCATTGGCCGCTACTTTTGGGTGGAAGATGCCCTGAGCGAGGTGGATGACTACGACCGCAAAGCCTCTGCCGCATGGCACAAAGCCACCGGCGGCCACGAGGACGAAGGCTCGCTTTTGACCATGCTGCTGTGCATAGCAGCGGGCGCTTCGCCCAAAACCCTGCTGACTGAAAAAGCCGCTGCTGCCTTGGTGCGCAGAATTCGTAAAGCAGGGCTTACGCCGCAGTTAGCCAGCGCTTACTTGGCCGACCACGCGCCTGAGCAACACAAAGACGACTACACCACCCTGTGGGCAGATTTCATCCGCGATGCGCAAGCCACCCTGCAAAGCGACTCAGACTACAAGCTGCACGACGCGCTGGCGCTGCTGCGCCGTGAGTGCAATATAGAAAATAGTTGATTCACTTTTTAATAGCAAACAATGACCATATGACGCTGACATTGGTCAAATTTTTTATGCAATAGCCCCTCGACCGGGTCTTTTTTGTCCTGCTTGGTCATGCTGCGGCTTAGCGAGCGTTGCGTTAACGCTGTTTTTTTATCCTGCTTGGTCACGCTGCGGCTAAGCGAGCGCTGTGCCAATGCGCAAACGGTCGCTGGCCCGCTTCGCGGGGAGCTGGATTTTTCGAGCAAATGGGGGGAGCGGCCAAACTCGGGCTTCGCCCTCAGACAGCGCCCGCTCCTGATCCCCATTTGCCCCTAAAAAACCAGCCCAGCGCCCCGATTGTTTGCGCATTGGCACAGCACTCGCTTAGCCGCAGGGGGATGTTTTTGTTGAGAACGTGTGAAAACTGCTCTGCTTCAGCTTCAGCTTCAGGGTCAGGGTCAAAAGCGGGTGTCCGTGCATGAAAACTGCCCAGCCTGAGCGTCAAAAATTTGGCTGACGCTGTTTCACACTTAGATTTATATTTTTCAAGAAAAATAGTGGCAATGTCACCGTCATATGGTCATAGTTTGCTATTTTTTATATAGTATCTATAACTTAAAGCGTCTCTGAGATTCTGTATTAAAACCTCAGCGTGCGCATAGCCCGAGCGGCGTTCTGGCTATTCCTTCCAGCCGATTTCGATGCTTTCGCCGCAGACAGGGCGCTGCGGGATGGCCAACAAACTAAGCGGCCGCAGGCTTTGGGCCTAAGAAACTGGCTTTCACAAACCACAACAATGACAGCGCAGCCAGCACGGCCAGCACGGCCTGAAACCACGCATTTACTTCAAAATCAATCTCGTCGAACACCAAGTGGTACAGAGCCAGCAACACCAAGAGCGCCGCTGCGCGCACTGGCCAGCTGCGCACAGCGCAATAGCGCAGCGGGATGCGCTGCAGCAGCACATTGCCCAACATGGCCGAGACCACGCCCAGCGCTGCGCCCACGGCCACGTCACCCGGCCAGTGCGCGCCCACTGCTATGCGCGCCAAACCCGCCAGCGCCGCCAGCACCCACAGCCATGCGCCACGCGCACGCAAACGGGCAGGCAAGGCGAAATAAATGGCTGCGGCCACGGCAAAAGCGGTGAGCGTATGGCCCGATGGCATGGACACGTATTGCAGCGGCTCGCCCACGATGCGCATCAGGCTTTGGTCTAGCTGCGCCGCTGGGCGCGGACTGGTGATGATGGCCTTGCCACCCCGTGCAAAAAGCATGGCAAAGGGTGCTGCACACAGCCAAGCGAGCATCAGGCGCGGCGCTGCCACCAGCAGGGGCGCAGTGAGTGCCAACACGCCCCAGCCATTGCCCAGCGTGGAAAACGCTGCCCACAGCGCATCGGGCAGTGCTGCGCAAGCGCGGTTAAGCCACATGAAAAACGCGGGCTCACTCCACTGCAGCCACAGCGGGGCTGAGGCCGCCAAAGCAAGCCAAGGCAGCGCCCATTGCCATGGCGCAAAACCGGTGCGGCTAGCTTGCTCTGTTGCTTGTACTGCAGCTTGTTCTGAAGTGGGCTGGGTCATTGGAGCGGGTGGGGCTTGGGGTATTACACAGGGAAATGCCGATTGTGCGCGTTCAGGGGGCGGTGGTGCTGGTTTTTGCGGATGGCCACCGCTTGGGCGCGCCTTGCCAGCCCGTGCAGCTGTAAAAGCTAAATTGTGACACGTGTGTGCCCCAGCGCTGCACCTCTTGGCTGGCCAGCCACTGGCAGCTGGCAAACTTGCCAGCGCCCACGGGCAGCGGGAAGGGCATTTGCGACCAATCGAGCAGCAAAACCTTGGTATTTGGCGTTAAATCGCCGCTCCACATGTCAAACTGGTCGTAGCGATCTTGCAGCACATGCACGGGTATTTGCCGCGCTGCCCAGCCAATGCGGCTGGCCAGTGTCCAGTTTTGCACGGCCACAGCAGTCAGGCGGTGGTTTCTGGCCAAATAGCGGGCGCGCTGGCCTGCGGCCTCCCAGCCGTGCAGGTCAGCAAAGGGGTTGCCCTGTTTGCTGGCGAACCACGGCTGCCCTGCGCTGAGCATCAAACCCAGCAGGGCGGTACAGGCCAGCAGTTGTAAGAAAAGCAAACCCAGCAGCAGCGCCCGCCCAGCGCGCTGCGCCTCAGACCAAAACCGCGCCAAACCCAAGCCCGCAAAGGGCGCGAGCGCCACCCACGCAGGCGCGGTCCAGTGCGGCAAACTGCTGCCCCCGCCCGCCATGGCTGTGAAAACAACAAAGGGAATGGCAAAAAACAGCAGCAACACGCGCTGCTGCGGCGCCACAAGTGCGCGGCTACCCCATAACCCATACAACCCATACAACCCCCACAACAGCAAAGCTCCGTAGCTGGTCAACTGAATCAGCAAAAACCGCAGCACATGGGCAAGCTCCCAAGTACTTCCTGAGCCGTGCTTGGCTTGGTAGACAAATGAAATCCAGCTGTTTTGCGCATTCCACACCAGCACAGGCAGCACCAAGAGCAGCGCCAGTGCCGTGCAGGCCCACAGCCATGGGTTGCGCAGCAGCCGCCAGCCATGCGCATGCAGCAAACACGCGGCAACGGCTATGGCCGTGAAAATTGCCGTGTATTTGGCCAGGCCGGCCAAGCCCAGCAGCGCCCCCAGCAGCAGCCACGGCCCAGGGCGCTTGGCCAATTGGGCATCCATCAG
>JAYTMT010000032.1:0-38569 GCA_043728315.1 Polaromonas sp.
ACTTTGAATCTAGCTGGCAGCACCCAAGGCCTCAAAGCCGTGCTGGGCGACAGCACGGTGCATGCAGACGGCGCAGTCATCACCCTAGCCGAAGGCCAAGTGCAGGCCAGCTTTGCACTGGTGAGCGATGGGGATATTAGCGCTGAGCAAGTGGGGGCGCTGGCGGTGCGGTTTAACGGTAATGCAAACGCAGCGGGGGGCACGGGTACGGGCAATACCGCGCAAAGCGCGACCAGCAACAGCTGGGGGGTGACGGTGAAAGACAAAGGGGAAGCTGAGAACACGCTGAATGGGGACTTTTATGCCCAAGTGGAAAAAACTAGCGGCCCCGTGTTGCGTTTTAACAAAGAAAACGTGCAGATAGAAGCCATAGCGGCTGGAGAGCTTAAATACCTAATCGACGGCCAAACTAACAATTTGAAAATAGATGGCCCTGAGAATCTTCAAGACAAAATATATGACGAAGAGGGCAACGTAACGGGTTATAAAGATATACCCAATGGGCAGGTGATAGACAACGCGCTGTATGGCAGTGATAGCAATGACACCATCAATGGCCATAACGGCAATGATTTGCTCGGCGGTGGCAAAGGCAATGACACGATTGATGGGGGTACAGGTAATGACATGATTGGCGGAGGGGCGGGGGCAGACACGATTAATGGCGGCACTGGTAATGACTACATCAGCTCTGCGTCTGGCATCTTGAACGACAACCAGTCAAAAGGTGCAGGCGACGTTTGGAGCAAATGGGGTTTGCTTGCTGGGGCTACTGCGAGTGACAAGGGGGCGAATTTTGGGGTGTTTATAAACCCATTTTCCAATGCCACTGTGTGGGATGGCGTGGCTGATACCCTGACCAATAGCGCAGACTCTGAGGGCGACACTGTAGATGCTGGTTCAGGGGATGATTGGGTGGTTGGCAGCTGGGCAGCAGACCGAATTTTGGGTGGAGAAGGGAATGACAGACTAGACGGACTGGCGGGAAACGACATCATAGAAGGTGGTTTTGGTAATGACACTATCAATGGCGATGGTATTTCTAAGACTGGCTATTTACAGAGTATTCCTGCTGCGAAGAATGGCAATGACTTTCTCGACGGTGGAGAGGGTGAGGACACGATGTATGGTGGCGGTGGTGCCGACCAGATATTTGGCGGTATTGGCGATGATGTGATCTATGGCGACACGGGCGGAGCGCTTGCGGGGAGCAGCGTTTTGGATCCGATGTTTCAAGGAGCGGACTATATTGATGGCGAGGCTGGCAACGACACGATTGAGGGGGGAGGGGGCGATGACATCATCATGGGCGGCGAGGGCAATGACAGTTTGACGGGTGATGATCAGGGGCAGCCTGAATTGGCTGGCAACGACACGCTGGATGGAGGCACTGGTGATGACGTTTTGGTGGGCAATTCGGGCAACGACAGCCTTTGGGGTGGGTCTGGTGATGATTCGCTGGTGGGGGACGATACGGGCGCAGGCAAGGCGGGTGATGACCTGCTGGCAGGCGGAACTGGCAACGACACATTGACGGGTGGTGGGGGTAATGACACCTATGTGTTTAATCTTGGAGACGGGCATGATACGGTGCAAGATAGCAGCGTAGAGGGTTCGGTTGACACGCTAGACTTTCGGTTTAATAAATCAGATATACGCCGTATGGGGCGTGTGGATCAGGATTTGGTGGTGATTTATGCTGCAGCGGGGACGCAAGTTGAGAGCAGTGTGCGTGTGGCGGGCTATTACAGTGGCGCTTTTGGCGCGGGGGCTTTGCCCGAAGGCGATCCAGCACTGAGCGAAGCTGAAATTCGGGCGAATTTTATTAACATTAGTTTTGCAGATGGCGAAGTTTGGGGCGCTGCAGAGATTTTGGCCTTAGCTCCCGCGGGCGAGGAGCCCATAGACCCTATAGACCCAGTGACGCTAGCGAAGTTACCGTATTTTGTGAATGCGCTGCTTGAGCGTGAATATGTTCAAGCGGCTGGCAAGCATGTCTTGAGTTTTGCTTTTGCCGAGACTTTTGAAAATGGCGAACAAGGGCAGTATGTTTACAACGAACTGCAAAAATCCGCGGTACGTGCAGCTCTGGGCAAGTTCAGTGCAGTAGTGGATATTACCTTCAACGAGGTGAACGATACTGAGGGTGGCGATCTGCGGTTTTATTTAGACGACTTGAGTTCGGCGCAATTTGAGGCTTTTGCAGGCTATGCCAGCCCGACCACTGGCGAGGTGCATCTCAATAGCACTTTGTATGCCAAACAATATCGAGACGACTCGGGTGCTTTTAAAACTAAGCAGTCGCTTGAGCAGGGGCATTATGGCTTTGAGGTGATCTTGCATGAGGTGGGGCATGCACTGGGTCTCAAGCATCCATTTGAGAAGCCCGTATTGCCCTCCCGAGAGGATAACAATGGCAATACGGTGATGTCTTACAGCCATACGAAGGGCATTGCAAGTGCGTTGGCGATATTTGATGTGGCGGCTTTGCAGTATTTGTATGGCGTGGCAAAAAGTAAAAACGTTGAGGATAATGTTTACCAACTCTCACAGCGCTATGTAGACGATGCATCAGGCACAGACACCATAGATGCAAGCAACGCGACGCAAAGTGTCGTGGTTGATTTGACGCCCGGTAGCTGGAACTATGTGGGCGTTAAAGACCAGAGTATTTTGGCTACTGGTCAGTCGTTTATTGGTTTTGGCACTTATATTGAAAATGCAATAGGTGGGGCGGGTGATGATGTATTGAAGGGCAATGCGCTAGCCAATACGCTGGCAGGTGGCGCTGGAAACGACAAGTTACAGGGTGGAGGACATGACGATGTGCTACATGGTGGCGATGACGATGATCTGATGTACGGCGGTAGCGGTGATGATAAGTTGTATGGCGGCGATGGCGATGATTACCTTGAGGGCGGCTCGGGTGAAAACACGTTGGAAGGCGGCGCTGGAAATGACACTTTAGTGGCAACTGGTAAAACAGCTGGCACGGCAGTGCTTGCCGATGACCCCGAAACTGCCATTGATGAGTCAGCACTGCCGCATGCTGATGTAATGATAGGCGGCACAGGAGACGACACTTACATCATTACGCAATCTGCGGATTTTGTGCAAATTGTGATCCCCGTGGGCGCAGCCGGTAGCGATATCGACGCTGGCCACGACGAAATTGTATTCAGCAATGGTGTGGCAAGCAGCGATTGGAAGGCGCAGGCGAGAGGCGACAATTTGCTGATTGAGACCTATTCTGAAGTAAAAGATGCCAACAACGTGGCCACTCGGGTGAATGGTCCGACGATACAAATTGATCGGTATTTTGAAAAAACCGCTAATGGCATGCATGTGGGCGAAACATCATTGATTGGCGGCATCACGTTGGCCAATGGTGGAAAAATAAGCTTTGCGGCTATCAAAGACGCAGTGAGCACAGGCGCGGCGGGTGCTGATGTGATGCATGGCACGCGCTACGACGATACGCTGCAGGCGCTGGCTGGCGACGATGAAGTCTATGGCCGCGAAGGCAACGATACGATTTACGCTGGCACTGGCGATGATCTGGTGGCTGGCGATGAAGGCGATGATCTTTTGTATGGGCAAGAAGGCGATGACATTTTGTCTGGTGGTGATGGAAATGATAGTCTTTGGGGGGGCGGCGGTAATGACACCTTGAGAGCAGGCAGTGGGGCGAACCTGCTCAATGGTGGTGCTGGCCATGATCTTTATGTGTTTGAGTTGCCTGACGACTTGGCTGCTGAATCACCCACAGTCAACCGCATATCGGATAGCGCTGGGATAGAAACCATCCAGCTTATAGGAAATGTGGCGTTTGCTGATTTGTCAGCAGTGAAAGCTACTGACCAAAGTATCAGTCTGCATTGGCAAGGTGGCACGATCAAGATTGACGTTGGAGCGAATTTTGAATCGCAAGCGCAGCAACGATTCAGAATACAAATTGGCGGTGAAACTCGAAGCTTACAAAGCTTACTTTTGCCAGAAAAACCGGTCAAGCCAATTAGCTATGCGATTGGATATGACGCTGCAGCTAATGCAGCGCATATAAATGCTATCGAACAACGCGTTCTGGCGGATGTGCTTTTTGGCGCCAGGCAGGGGATGTTTAAAACCGAATACAGCACGCCGAGCACCAACATACTAAACACGCAAACTCTAGACCCAACCTATGTGAATTTTTCGAATCTCGACAGTACGACGATACAAATACCCACTTACCGAACGGACACGTTAGGCTATAAAGATGGTTTTGGTCGTAAGTATTCGACGAACGTAGCGACAATTTTCATTCCAAGTGCAAGCGTACCAAGCGGTGCTCTCATAGGTGCTGTTATACGTCCTGGCTACACCAAAATACCGGGTTTCCCCAAGCAAGTAGTGGAGGACAATGTATCGCTGGGCTGGGCAACAGCGCCGGATGGGACACGGTATGAACAATTTGGCAGCAAAACGATAGGATGGACTGTAGATGCGACCAATGACAATCTAAAACTTGACACTGTGCGCGTGCAAACTGGCTATGAATACCGATACATCGACTCGCAGAATAGTTATGCCCAAAATATCACCTTAGGGGCCAGTGCAAACCATGCGGTGATAACAGCTGGGGTGCTGCGCGCAGGCGCTGGCGACGACACGCTGCAAGTGTGGGCTCCTGAGGCCACAAGTAGGTTACCCGGTACGCTTTTATATAACTCCTTCGACTATTTGACGCCGCGTAACACTTTATTTTTGAATGGCGAGGCTACTTTTAGTTTGCTCGACGGTGGCGCGGGTAACGACACGATCACCGGCTCCAAACTAGGCGACACGCTTTATGGTGGCTCTGGCATCAACATTTTGAGAGGAGATGCCGGTGCTGATCGCTATATTGTTTTGGCCAAAGAGGATGCCGACACCGGATTTGACTACATCACCGATACTACGGTTTACACCCCTGCACGATTTGATGAATATCAAATATACGGCGGCTCTGAATACGAGTATGTGCCCCCGGGAGCTGACATTGACACGGTAGAGTTTGGCCCTGGCATTACTTTGGCCGCACTTGACTTTGTAGTTAAGCGCGTTTCTACAGACAATATGGGCTTAACTGCAGCAGATTTAGCCAGATATTACGCAGATGGTGGCTACGGCTTTAGAGATGAAGAATATTTGGTGGTGGAGAGTGCTGGCAAGCGGCTAGCTGCAATCGATTTGTCATCAACAGGCGATGCTGGCTCTGGCATTGAATTTCTTGAGTTTCAAAACGGCGCAAAGATCAGTTTGGCTGATGCGCTTGCCATTAGCAAAGCGCCTGCGATATTAACCATGCCTTTGGCGGATGCTGCTGCAGTTGCTGGGCAGCGCTTTGAATATGCAATTGGTGCATCTGCATTCGTTGATGACAATGGACAGCCGCTGCGCCTAGGTGTGACTATGGCCAATGGCAATTCATTACCAGCTTGGCTGACTATGACTGGCAATGCTACTACCGGTTGGTTGTTGTCTGGCGATGTACCCAGCACTTTGGTAGAGCCTTTGGGTTTGCGCATATCTGCCACTACTGTTGCTGGTATCGTTAGCTCTAATGAAATCAATGTGGCTGTAACAGCTTTGAACCATGCGCCAGAATTGCAAGCCGACATAATAGCTGATGCAGCTTATGAAGATACGCCTTATTCGTGGCAAATTCCAACTACGGCATTTACTGATATAGATGCAAACGACACGTTGAGCTGGTCATTCACTGCCAATCCAGACAGCGATTGGCTAAGTTTTAACCCACTGACGCGCACTTTCAGCGGCACGCCCAGCGCACAATACTTGTATAGCTCTGCGAGTGGTATTTTGCGGGTAACCGATAGCCATGGCGCTAGTGCTGAACAAACGATTTACTTTGGCGTGACTGACTTGCCTGGCTTGGACGTTGTGGGCACGGCGGGCGTGGACCGCTTAGTGGGCACAAAAGGTGCAGATACTTTTCAAGCCAGCGCTGGCGCTGACACGCTTATAGGTGGTCGTGGGCAGGACATCTATTTTGTCGACGATACGGCTGACAAGATTATTGAAAAAGCAAATGAAGGATATGACACTGTATTCGCATCAGCAAGCTACACCCTGTCGGCTAATATTGAAGTTCTCCAGCTTACTGGCAATGCAACAATTGATGGCACTGGGAGTGCAAGCAATAACGATTTAATTGGTAACGAAGCTGCTAACAAGCTATATGGTGCGGCTGGAGACGATACCTTGATTGGCGGTGATGGAAATGATTGGCTGCGCGGTGGCATTGGCGCAGACACTTTGTTTGGCGGCGCTGGCAATGACCTTTACACCGTGGAGGACGATACTGATTTCGTGGTTGAGAATACCAATGAAGGTGTAGACACTGTGGAAGCGAGCGTGAGCTATGCCCTTGCTGACGGCGTGGAAAATTTGGTGCTCACAGGCACGGTTACTACCGATGCCACTGGCAATGCACTTGACAACGTGCTGCAGGGCAACGATGCTGCCAACATATTAAATGGCTTGGCTGGCAATGATGTGCTTAACGGTAAAAAAGGCTTGGATACGTTGGTAGGCGGAGCTGGCAATGACACGTATTTCTTTGAAGATGACCTTGATGTGGTGGTGGAGCTGGCCGATGAGGGTCGCGATGTGGTGGTTAGTCGCATGTCATTTACCTTAACTGCCAACGTGGAAGATGGGGTGCTGCTAGGCAATGCGGAGTCGATCACTGGTAACGCGCTTAGCAACGTGCTTTCGGGCAATGGTGCGGCTAACACGCTAGACGGCGGTGCGGGGGCAGATGTGCTCCTAGGCGGTAAAGGCAATGACACTTACATGGTGGATGATGTGGATGACACAGTGGTGGAGAAAGCCAGCGAGGGCAGCGACACGGTGCAAGCCAGTGTGAGCTATGCGCTGTCTGCCGATGTGGAAAAGCTGATTCTCACGGGCAGCGCTGAATCTGGTATGGGCAACGAGCTGGCCAACACCATCACCGGTAATGCTGCGGCCAACAAGCTGTGGGGCGAGGCTGGAAATGACACGATTGATGGCGGGGCGGGGGCTGACATCATGTTTGGTGGGCTTGGCAATGACAAGTTTTATGTGGACGATGCGAACGATTTGGTGGTGGAAAAGGCTGCTGAAGGCACGGATACGGTGTACTCCAAAGTGTCGTATGCCTTGACTGACAATGTTGAAAACCTCACACTGGAGGGTAATGCGAATATCAATGCCGTAGGTAATGCGCTGAATAACCGCATTGAGGGCAATGCAGGCAATAACGTGTTGTACGGCGGCGGCGGCAGCGACACCTATGTGTTTGGTCGTGGCGCGGGGCATGACATTGTGATGAATTTTGATGCGGCCAAGCCGTCTGCAGACAAAGTGCAGCTGGGCGATGGCATTGTGACTACGGATGTGGCGCTCTCACGAATTGGCAGTGACTTGGTAATCAAGATCAATGGCACAGCAGACCAACTGACGGTGGCTAAGTATTTTGAGAATGCGGGCAAAGGGGCTAATGCGTTGGAGAAAATTCGCTTTGCCGATGGCACGGCTTGGAGCTTTGCGGATGTGAACGCTAAGGCGGGGGTGGACAGCACATCAAGCTCAGAGGCGGCGAGCGTGCCAGCGCCTGTGGCTGCTGGCAACCCTGCGCCGTTGTATGAGGCGCCCTCTGCTGCTTCGCATGGGCCAACGCTGTCTGGCACCGACCCTGTGAATATGGCGCAGGTGATTGCGGATGCGCGCGCGCGCTTTGAGGCGGGGCTACAAAGCCAGCGCTTGAATATATCGGCGGTGCCGGGCTTGTCTAAAGACGAGTTTGCCCAGCGCCGCGCCCTGCCCTTGCTGTGGAATTTGCAAGATGCATTACTCAATTTACAGCTGGCTAAGAATGCGGATGGCCGTTTTAGCGCCGATATTTCGATTGATTCGCGCGCTGGCCGCGACGCAAGCTTGGCAATCGCCACGCTGGGCGGATACGGCGGCGGCGCAGGGCGGCTAGACCAAGTGGCAAGACCGCAGAGCGTGCAGCAGTTTGATTTGGCCATATTGAGGTAAGCGGTGCGAACTGGCATAGTTTGGGAGCAAGGCGGCAACTTGGGGCATCTGGGCCGCTTGCTGCCGATTGCGCGGCGGCTGCGTGCGCTGGGGCACGAGGTAACGTTTGTGGTGGCCAATGCACAGGCGGCGCAGCAGTATGTGCTGCCTGAAGGGTTTGTGTGCATTCGCGCACCAGTGGTTGAAAACGATGCAACTAAGGATACAGAGCGGCCTGTATTGAACCATGCGGATATGTGGCTGCGCTCGGGCTTTGGTCGTATGGAAGCGGCCTTGTCTTGTGTTGAGGCTTGGCGTGTGTTGTATGCCAAGCTGCGCTTGGATGCGGTTTTGGTGGATGCCTGCCCAATGGGCTTGTATGCAGCGCGCAGCTTGGGGGTGCATTGCATGGCGATTGGGCATGGGTTTGAAATTCCACCATCACCCGACGGCGGCACGTTGATTCGGCCACTGGGCTTGGGGGATGTTGTGTTGGAGCATGCTAGCGTGGCTAGTCTCGCCATTGCGTTCGAGCGTATGCATGGCCATTTTGGTAATTCTGCGCCTGTGGATTTTGCGCAGCTGTATCCGCAAGGCTCTACCCTGCTGTGCACTTGGCCAGAGTTTGACCATTTCAGCCGTACCAGCTCGCGCACGTACACGGGGTCACTTTGGTCGCAAGTGGGCGTGGCCTTGGATGCACAATGGCCTCAAAAACTGGGGGCTAAAGTGCTGTGTTACCTTAATTTGGTGGACAAGCGCTACGACTTGCTGTTTCAAGCTTTGCAAAGCCACGGGGCGAATGTGTGGGTGATTGCGCCGCAAGCGAGTGAGCGAGCCTGCAATGCGGCGCGGGCTTGGGGCGTAATGGTGCATGCTGCGCCTGTTGACATTGAGAAGATGATTAGCCAAGCGCAGGCGGTGGTACACCATGGTGGCATGGGCTTGGCCTGCCTTGCAGCTAGCCGCGGGATTCAAACACTCATCTTGCCGCAGCATGCAGAGCAGGTGGTGCTGTCGCATCGGCTATTCGTCCAAAATTTGGCTGCTGGAACGGTGCAGTTGAATAACAAAGCCAAAATTGCCACGCTGGTTGCCCAGCTTTTGAGCAATGGCAAGAATGGCGCTTATGCAGGGTTAAGCGCGCTGACGCAGCGCTATGCGAATTACGATGTAGACACAGCGGCAGACAGCTATGCTGCGCGCTTATGCGGACAGTAAAACGACTTGCAGATCAGCCACACGCTTAAACCCTATCTCGCCCGCCATGAAAAATCTAGCCTCAGCAAAACCTAACGCAGAGGCCGCCTGTTGCGCCTTTGGTGTTTCCAGCCCCTGCTTGGCGCACAGCACGGCGGCATCGGTGACGACCGCGGCGCTCAGTGCCTGCATGCTGATTTTTCTATCATTCTCACTGCATTGTTGGAATTAACCGACACCACGACTATTTCGCCCATGCTACCTTCTGCGCTTGTCTTTTCAACTTCGCTTTATTGAGCCCCTATGACCAGCCTTGACGATTGCCTCGCCTTTGATGCGCGTGACCCTTTGCGCCCTTTGCGCGATTTGTTTGCCCTGCCTGATGGCGTGGTGTATTTGGATGGCAACTCGCTGGGCGCGCTGCCGCGCACGGCCGCTGCGCGGGTGGCGCAGGTGGTGCAGCAGGAGTGGGGCGTGGGGCTGATTCGCTCGTGGAACGACGCGGGCTGGATCAACTTGCCGCAGCGCGTGGGCGACAAAATTGCGCAGCTGCTGGGTGCAGGCTCGGGCGAGGTGGTGTGCGCTGACAGCACCTCGGTGAATGTGTTTAAGGTGCTGAGTGCGGCTATTGCTTTGGTGCAGGCTCGTCATATTAGCACTCCTAATTTAGTAGCTAATAATGACCATATGGCGCTGACATCTGGTTCAAAAACCTTAAAAACACCTAAAACCATACTCTCAGAGCGCTCTAATTTCCCCACTGACCTGTACATTGCCCAAAGCCTTGCCACGCAGCACGGCATGCGGCTGCAGTTGGTGGAATCGCACCAGATTGACGCGGCATTGACCGACGATGTGGCGATTTTGCTGCTCACCCACGTGCATTACCGCAGCGGCGCGATGCACGACATGGCCGCGCTGACAGCCAAGGCGCATGCCGTGGGCGCGCTGGCAGTGTGGGATTTGGCGCACAGCGCGGGCGCAGTGCCTGTGGATTTACACAGCGCGAATGCCGATTTTGCTGTGGGTTGCGGCTATAAATACTTGAATGGTGGACCCGGTGCACCTGCCTTTGTATGGGTGCACCCGCGCCACTTGGGCGGCTCTGCGCAGACTACCCCCGAACTGACCGCCCAAACTCTAGCCTTGCAACCATTGGCAGGTTGGATGGGGCATGCAGCGCCTTTTGCCTTCACGCCCGGCTACACGCCCGCTGGCGGCATCAATGCCTATTTGTGCGGCACGCCCAGCGTGATTGGCTTGGCAGCGCTGGAATGCGGAGTGGATACGCTCTTGGCGGCTCGCCCAGAGGAAGCTGTACGCAACGATGATGCAAACAGCCACGCTGCGCAAGACGATGCTACGCAAGACGATGCTACGCAAGGCGATGCTACTCAAGCGAAGGCCACGCAAGGCATGGCCGCGCTGCGCGCCAAGTCGCTGGCGCTCTCTGATTTGTTCATCCAACTGGTGAATCAGCGCTGCGCAGGCTTTGGCCTGCAACTGGCCACTCCAGTAGCCCACGCCCAGCGCGGCTCGCAGGTAAGTTACGCCATAGCTGGCCAAAGCACCACTATGGTGCAAGCGGTGATGCAGGCGCTGATTGCACGCGGCGTGGTGGGCGATTTTCGCTCAGGTGATGCCAGCGCGCCGCAGGACTCGGCTGACCGCTTGGACATTTTGCGTTTTGGTTTTACGCCGCTGTATGTGGGCTATGGTGACGTGTGGCGGGCCGTGGAGCAGCTGCGCGCGGTGCTGCACAGCCAAGAGTGGCAGCGCCCAGAGTTTATGCAGCAAAAGGCGGTGACCTGACATGACCGATACCACCATGAGTTACGGCGACTATTTGTCGCTCGATGCGATCTTAAGCGCCCAGCACCCGCGCAGCCCCGACCACAACGAAATGCTCTTTATTGTGCAGCACCAAACCAGTGAGCTGTGGATGAAGCTGATGCTGCACGAGCTGCGCGCCGCTATGCAATGCGTAGCGCAAGACCAATTGCCATCGGCCTTTAAAATGCTAGCCCGCGTGTCTAAAATCATGGAGCAACTGGTGCATGCATGGGACGTGCTGGCCACCATGACTCCGCCCGAATACAGCGCCATTCGTCCGTATTTGGGCTCAAGCAGCGGCTTTCAAAGCTACCAATACCGCTGCATAGAATTCGCCTTGGGCAACAAAAACTCTCCCATGCGCCAAGCCCATGTGGCCGCGCATGCGCACCGGCCCGATTTGCGTGCACAGGTGCTGGCGCAGCTGCAAGCGCCCAGCCTGTATGACGAGGCGCTTAAGCTCTTGGCACGGCGCGGTATGGCCGTGCCCGCAGAGTCCCTAGCGCGCGATTGGTCAGAGCCGCGTGAATGCAACGACGCGGTAGAAGCCGCTTGGCTGGTGGTCTACCGCAATCCGCAGCAGCACTGGGATTTGTACCAGCTGGCCGAGGAGCTGGTGGATTTAGAAGATGCCTTTCGCCAATGGCGGCACCGCCACGTCACCACGGTGGAACGCATCATCGGCTTCAAACCGGGCACGGGCGGCACAGGCGGCGTGAACTATTTGCGCAAAATGCTGGATGTGGTGCTGTTTCCTGAGTTGTGGAAGTTGCGGACGGATTTGTGAGTTTTTAGATCGACCCACGTTGATCACTGCCACAGTTGGTGGGCATGGTCGGTTGCGGATGTGTCTGCGTCTCCGCTCATCGCGCAGATGTATTTGTAGCGTTTCAAAAGGGTTGGCGCTGCATCGATGGTTGGGAGTGCCGATTGTCGTAGCATGCGCGAGTCATCGCTGCGCACAGACACATCCTCCACCGCCCTTTGTCCGAGGTGGTTTACAACTCCCCTGCGCGTCAACCAATCTAGTGGCGAAGAGCGTTGTGTGCGGGATGGAGAAATTCTGCTCAATCCGCGCGGAACTACAGGTAGCCAACTACTTACAAACTCGCGTGACCTTGAGCAGAATTTATCCAGCACGCACACAAGGCTAGGCCGCAGCCAACCAACGTGACGAGAAACGCTAGAAAACCACAATCCCAAAGAAAATATGCACAATGTCACCGTCATATGGTCATACATCGCTACGTATTAAATAGCATCACCGCAACGCATCAAACCCATACAACCACGGCAATCCCACAGTTTGCGTGCCTTTCAAAGTCAGCACCGCATCACGCGCGACAGACCATGGCCAGCCTAGGTGAAAAATTTGGCCATTGCGCTTGGCGGTGCGCACCACGCGGGTGGTGCGGGCGCTGCGCTGGGCTTCGTACTGGGTGAAGGCTTGGGGCAGGCTGCTGGCTGCATCCACGCAGGCGGCCAGCACCGCTGCGTCTTCTAGCGCCATGGCTGCGCCTTGGGCCAAATAGGGCAACATGGGGTGGGCGGCATCGCCCAAAAGCGTGATTGGGGGGCGCTGAGAGGTTTGTGCGCTGCCCTGCACCGCTTGATTCGCTTGATTCGCTTGGGTCAAAGCCTTGCTCCACTGAAATGGCGCAGCGGGTCTGTCAAACAAATGCCAAAGTTTAAAGCCACTGCTTTGCGCCGCTACCAAAATGCTTTGCAACGCAGGGCACATGCCCGCTTGCAAGGCTGCTATGGTTTGCGCAGCTTGCGCCACCTGTGCAGCACCATCTAGCGCCCAGCCTTGGCTAGCTGCTGCATCCCTAGCACCCTCGGCCAACACCACCACGTTAAACCATTGCCCCCCCGACACCGCGTAATGCACCACATGCAGCTTCTCACCCCACCACACGCCCACCTCGCTCAGTTTAAGCGCCTCGCAAGCAGCACTGGCTGGCACCATGGCGCGCAGGGCAATATGGCCTGTGGCGCGGGGCGCTGCATCGCCGCACAAGGCAGGGCGCACGGCGCTCCACAAGCCATCCGCACCCAGCAAAGCATCGGCTTGCCAATCGCTGCCCTCACCATCAGTTGCACTATTTGTTGACGCGCAGCTGCGCACCTGCACGCCGCTTGCATCCCACTGAATACTTTGCACGCGCTGCCCCAGATGCATCTGCACCTGCGGCAAGGCTTGCACCGCTTGCAAGAGCGCGGCGTGCAAATCGGCGCGGTGCAGCGTGGCGTAGGCCGCACCATCGCGCTGGGAAATGGCAGCGCCCAGCAGCATGCGGCTGATCGAGCGGCCACTGCTGGCTGCGCGCACGGCCAGCGCCTGTGGCAAGCAGGCCTTGGCCAGCACCGCATCGGCCAAGCCCCAATGCGCGAGCACGCGCATGGCGTTGGGCCCCAGCTGCACGCCAGCGCCCACCTCGCCAAACTGCGCGGCCTGCTCCAGCAGCGTGACACTATGCCCGCGCCGACCCAAGGCCAAAGCAGCGCCCAAGCCCGCAATGCCAGCGCCCGCTATGAGAAAATGCTTGTTTGCAGCCATCTGAATCAATATTTATGGATTTTCAGCACAATGTCAGCGCCATATGGTCATTTATTGCTACGCTATTTGTAGTATTCTAAGCATCTATGGTAGCTGATTTATCCATCCACACCGACTTGCAAATACTGCATATTGACAACGCCCTGCTGGTGCTTAGCAAACCCGCTGGCCTGCTGGCCGTGCCCGGGCGCGGCGCTGACAAGCAAGACGCGCTGAGCAGCCGCGTGCAGCTGCGCTACCCCGAGGCTTTGGTAGTACACAGGCTCGACCAAGCCACCTCGGGCCTGATGCTGATGGCGCGCAGCCCAGATGTGCAGCGCACGCTCAGCCGCGCTTTTGAAAATCGCATGGTACACAAAGAATACGTAGCAATTGTGCATGGCCTTCTGGCCGATCCAAGCGGCGAAATCACCCTGCCCCTGATGGCCGACTGGCCACGTCGGCCAATGCAAAAAGTGGATCTGCAACATGGCAAAGCAGCACTGACCCGCTGGAGCGTGCTGCATACCGACAGCGCAGCCCACACCAGCCGCCTGCTGCTACAGCCCATCACTGGCCGCACCCACCAGCTGCGCGTGCACCTGTGCGCCATTGGCCACCCGATTGTGGGAGACACTTTGTATGGCCAGCTTGCGGCCAACACAGGCCAAGCGCGCATGCTGTTGCACGCCCAGTGCATGCAGTTTGACCATCCAGAAACGGGGCACAGGGTGCGCGTGGAGGCACACGTGCCGTTTTGAGAGCAACTGGCCCTTGCGGCGCATTTATTCACCGATCAGCCTGCGCTTGGCAAATGGGTTCGCAAAGGCATGGACAAACCCAGCGCAAAGGGAATGGTTGATGCCAGGCGTGTTACTTAAGCGCCCGAGCCCTTGCCCAAGCTGTTACGCAGTGCGGCTTGCGCCACCGCGTCGAGCGCATGCTCCACCATATGACCGTCAGACACTAGGCGAATTGAGCCACCATCGCGCAGCTTGTCTAGCGTGCGTTGGGACATGCTGTGTGTGCTGCCAGTGGCCGATGTAAACATATACAGGCTGCGGTGCGGGCTGACCCAATTGAGCTGCACACGCAGCCAAGCGCCATTGACCACCAGCTCCGCCCACGCACCCACAGGCAAGTTACCCAATGCCGCTTGGCTGCCAGAGTCGGCATATTCTGCGGGCATCACCGACTCTTCAGTCACATAGCCTGCGTCTTGGCTTTCTTGCGCGCGCAGCCATACATCGGGGTTGGCCGCTTCTTGGGCGGGAATGTCTATTTTGTGGGTTTTGCGGCCCTCAAGTGCAGCTTCGTGCAGACCTATCAATTCGTCAAAAAACGCACTGATGCGCTCGGGCGGAAACTCCACCAGCTGCAAGCCTTGGCGCAGCTTGCCCAAAATACCCGGAATGATATCGACCAAGCGCGTGCGGTTGCGCCGCGCCACACGCGGCTGCACGCTCCAAAACAGCTCGTCCACCATGGCCGAATAACCCTGTGGATCGCTCGTGCCGTCTTTGCAGGCCAACTGCGACTGCGCCACCACCTGCGCCCACGGGCCACACAAAAAATCAAGCACGGTTTGCGGAATATCTTTGTCGTGTGCGCGGTCGCGAAAATCCTGCGCCAAATACTGGGCCAGCATATTGCGCTGCTCGGCCTGCATCAGGGCACGGGCGGCTTCCTCCCGCTTGATGCGCAGTGCCTCGTCGTCGTTGGCCCACAGCGCATCGAGTTTGACCACCACTTGGTTAAACATATGCGCGGCATCCCCAGCATCTGTGGCATGGGTGTTCAAAACCTTAGTGGCCGACTCAATCGACTGGATAAAGCGCGCAAAGCCTTCGTCTTGCTGGCTGCTGTAGCCCAAGCTGCGGCTGGTGATGCGCTCAATCAGCTTGCGCGCGGGGTGGACTTTGTTACTGAAAAACTGTTGGTCAGACTTGGCCAGGTTGAGCATCACAGGCTCGAGCGTAGCCAGTACAGCGCGCACGCGCGGCAGCAGGCGATCGTCTTGCAGCAGGTTTTCCAGCATCAGGCGCACCACCTCTTCACCCAGCTGCTTGCCCAGCGATTTGCCATCGGCCAGTGCCATGCGCGCCGCCGCCTGCTTGAGCGAATCCTGGGTGGCATCGCCGTCTTTGGCCTCTTTGGCGCGCTTAGACAGGCGCTGCACCATGGCTTCGACTTGGCGCATGTCTTGCAAAGCTACTAAAGATGCGGGCACAGTCATGCCAAAATCTTGCGGTGTTTTAGCCGTGTCAAGCTCGCCGGAGAGCAGGCGGCGCAGCTTGTCTAGGGTGAGCAGGGTGCGTGCCACCGAGCTGCCCATAGTGGCCGTGGCGTTTTGCCCCACTGGCGCGCCAGGTGCAGCAGGGGCAGACAAGCCCGCTGGCTCCACACCATTGGAGCGCAGCCAATCGGCCAGCTCTTTGTAGAGCTTGGCCAAATGCAAGCCCATGCGCGCGGCAACGGGTGCCACCACAGCGCCGCGCACCTGTGCATCGGGAATATGGTCAACCAAACAATCGCACAGCGCCCGCACAAATATGGCAGGGCGCAATGGGTTGATTTGCGGCTGCACACGAATCCAGCCCAAGAGTGTGCTCATCAATGCATCGAGCATTGGCAACACGCCCTCCACAGCCAGCTCAATCTCTTGCTGCGCGCGCGCCTGCTCAATGCTTTCGTCCAGCTGCTCTTCTTCTAGGAGCTGCAAATCCTCAAAGCGCATGAGCTGGCGGGAATAAGCGTCAACGCCTACACCCTCATACACGGCCTTGCGCAAATGCGCTGCAAAGTTCTCGCGCACCGAATCCATGCGCGAAGACAAGAGCTCCAACACCATGGCAATGCCCGCACTATTCTCGCCATGCGAGGCGGTATTCGAGTTGAGCTTTTTCTTCATCGGCTCGGGCTGCATCACTTTGTCGATCAAACCCGATGCTTGTTTGAGCGCAGTTTCCAAGCAGTCGCCCAAGCTCACCCGTGCGCCCAGCTGGTCGCTAAGGCTCAATGGGGCTTGGGGTGAACTGGCCATATGTAACGATGCTAGCTTATTTCAAAGCCTTGTAGCGCATGCGCTTGGGCTTAGCGCCCTCCTCGCCCAAGCGCTTCTTCTTGTCGGCTTCATACTCTTGGTAATTGCCATCAAAATACACCCAATGTGAATCGCCCTCGCAGGCCAAAATATGGGTGGCAATGCGGTCTAAAAACCAGCGGTCATGGCTGATCACCATAATAGAACCAGCAAACTCCAGCAATGCATCCTCAAGGGCGCGCAGGGTTTCCACATCCAAGTCGTTCGATGGCTCGTCAAGCATCAGCACGTTGCCGCCCGAGATCAGGGTTTTGGCCAAATGCAAGCGCCCGCGCTCACCGCCCGACAATGTGCCCACGCGTTTTTGTTGGTCGGCACCGCTGAAATTAAAGCGGCCACAATAGGCACGGCTGGCCACGGTGAATTTGCCAATTTGCAGCATGTCTAGCCCACCAGAGATTTCTTCCCACACGGTGTGCTCACCCGCCAAATTCTCGCGCGACTGCTCTACAAAAGCCATCTTCACGGTTGGGCCCACCAGCACTTCGCCCGAATCAGGCTTTTCAACGCCATTAATCATGCGAAACAGCGTGGACTTGCCTGCACCGTTGGGCCCAATGATGCCCACAATGGCACCGGCCGGAATTTTGAAGCTCAAGTCGTCAATCAGCAGCCTGTCGCCAAAAGATTTGGAGACATTTTTAAACTCAATCACATTCGCGCCCAAGCGCTCGCCCACGGGGATAAAAATCTCCTGCGTTTCGTTGCGTTGCTGGTATTCAATGCTAGAGAGTTCCTCAAAACGCGCAATACGCGCCTTGCTTTTGGCTTGGCGGCCCTTAGGGTTTTGGCGCACCCATTCAAGCTCTTTTTTCAGCGCTTTGGCGCGGGCATCTTCGCCTTTTTTCTCTTTTTCAAGGCGGTCGGTTTTTTGAATCAACCAATCGCTGTAATTGCCTTTGTAAGGAATACCAGAGCCACGGTCTAACTCCAAAATCCACTCGGCCGCATTGTCCAAAAAGTAGCGGTCGTGGGTAATGGCCACCACGGTGCCCGTGTAGCGCAACAAAAATTGCTCTAGCCAATCGACCGACTCGGCATCCAAGTGGTTGGTCGGTTCGTCAAGCAGCAGCATATCGGGCTTGGAAAGCAGCAGGCGGCACAGCGCCACGCGGCGCTTCTCGCCACCCGATAGGTGCTTAATTACCGCGTCCCACTCCGGCAAGCGCAGAGCATCGGCTGCAATGTCCAGCGCACGGCCATCGTCATCGCCAGCGGCAGATATCACCGCCTCTAGCTGCGCCTGCTCAGCGGCCAGCGCGTCAAAGTCGGCGTCTTCTTCGCCATACGCGGCATACACTTCCTCAAGCCGCGCCTTGGCCGCCAGCACCGCACCCATACCGCCTTCCACCGCTTGGCGCACGGTGTCTTCAGGGTTCAAAATCGGTTCTTGCGGCAGGTAGCCAATGTTCAAATTCGGCATCGGCGTGGCTTCGCCTTCAATCTCCGTGTCAAGCCCCGCCATGATTTTGAGCAAAGTAGACTTGCCCGAGCCGTTAGTGCCCAGCACGCCAATCTTGGCCCCAGGGAAGAAAGACAGGCTGATGTCCTTCAAAATATGACGTTTAGGCGGCACGATTTTGCCAACCTTGTTCATGGTGAATACGTATTGCGCCATTGCTGTGATCTATCTGTAAGTCGTGACTGGAAAAGCCGCTGGTGGGCTGCAAAGCCCTATTATCGCTGTTCAAATCTAAATCGATAGCTCGGCTTAAGCCCAAACTGGCTTTCGCTACAGAAATGCATTCAAACTTGCTTTACATAGACATTTTTAATACAACCTTATGCAATCAAAATTGATCTATAATTAGATCATGCTGAGCCGCTTCAAAGCCCCATTCAAAAGATACGTCAAAAAAGCGCATTTGCCCCTGCAACTTGCAATCGAAGACGAAGTGCAAGTAGTTTGTGAAAATCCCCAAATTGGGGAGCTAAAAAAAGGCGATTTAGCAGGTATTCGCGTTCACAAATTTGCATTCAGTCGGCAAACGTATCTTATGGCCTATCGACCTGTAGGCACTACAGGAGGTTTTGAGTTTGTGGCGATAGATTTTTACCAAGTGGGTTCGCATGAAAATTTTTATGACGATCTCAAACGCTATTTAAAGGACGAATAAATATGGCACACGCTTTCACCGCTGAACAGCTTATTAACGAAGTGCGCCATATGCCAGGCGCAGAATGCGCCAAATTTTTTGCCATGCTGGGTCAATTGGTTTTTAACAATACCAATGCCACGCAGCAAGAGGTATTTGGGCATTTAGACAGCGCCAACCTCACCGCCGCCCAAGCCGCAGAATACCTAGAAGTGTCGCTGCCCACGCTGCGCCGCTATGTGCAAAGCAACAACCTAGTCCCCCAAGCCGTGGTGGGGCGCAGCCAGCTTTTTGCTGCGCGTGATTTGCAAGCTTTTAAACGCAGTTTGCGCGAGGCCAAGCGGTAGTTAAAACTATGCTGTGCTGATGCCAAGCCCAATGGGGCGGCTTATAGCTCGGCTATGCCGTATGCAGCCCCAGCAAAGCGGTTTGCACCAAGCCATACAGCTCAGCCAAATCGTTGTTCAGGGTTTTCCAGACAATCTCTAAATCTACCTTGAAGTAACCGTGTGCTACTGAATTACGCATTTGGTAAGCCACAGCAAGAGGTAGCTCTGGATGGGCGGCAGCAAATTGGGGGAATCTTGACTCAAGGTTGTGACTCGCTTCGCCAATAATTTCAAAATTACGAATCACAGCGTCTTGGACTAAATTATTTTCCAAAAAACCCAACTCATTCAAGTCCTCAGTGTAGCTCTCGATGCGCTCAATAGCTTGAAGAATATGCTCCAAATAATCAACCAGTTTTTGCTGCTCTCGCTCTGTCATACTGCTATGGCCTGGGCAAGCACACTGGCTCTGAACTTTTCTGGCAGGGCCTTTGGCGTGAGCACATCTACCCGCACCCCTAAGAGCCTAAGCAGCTCAAGCCGCATGGCTCCAATATCAAACAACGATGTTTCTGGCGTAGGGTCAATCAAAATATCCAAATCACTATTTTCGGTGTCCTCCCCACGCGCCACAGAGCCAAAAACGCGCGGATTCAGCGCATGGTGCGCATGCACGATATGCCGAATGCCTGCGCGGTGCACGTGCAACGCTTGTGAGGGTTTCATGTTGGATTATTGATGTGAAAGAGTGCTGCTAATAATCATACCACTGCCTAGTTTTTCAAGGCATGGTAAATTGAATTTGCGCTAGAAATCGCCCTACGCGCGATCAAAACCGCGCCCTAAACGTCAAAAAATACCCAAAGCCTAATCATTGACCCGTACGTACCAGTCGCACATAGTTGGGGGTGGCGTAGCGAAAGCCGCCATAGCTGACATGTCCACTGATAAAATTTACACCCCAGACTACTTCAGACCCATTCACATAAGGTGAAGATGTCCAAAAATAGCTGGCGGGCGTATTTGGGAAAACTACTGAATCAATGGCCGGATTACTTCGGCTTTTGTCTGCAATACTAGACAACTCCTTGACACTTGGCAATCGCCATGCTGTGCCTGTACTGCTTGCTTGTATGGCGGCTTGACTCAAAGCTGCCTCGTGAGTGAATGTGCCTGCAATCCCAGTGCAAGTACCACTTGACACAGCCATACCTTCTGGGCAACGTCGCCAGATGAGACCAGTAGCGCTATCGGTTACTTCACTGCCATTCACTACAAATGGCGCAGCTGTGGCAGTGAAAACAGAAGTGACAAGGATCACTACAGCGAGAAATTTGTAAAACATCGTGCTTCTTTCAGAAAAATGAGATGTGGCATTGCTTTGCCTCGCAGCCTGATAGCACGGCTCTTTGTCCACAGTATGTGCTGTTAGACAAAGTGACATACCGCCTCAAGGTACACACAAATAAGAGGCTAATGTTGCGATAGATGAATTGCAATATTGTGCCCATAAGAATACCCAAAAGCCTAGTCACTGACCGGCACGAACTAGCCGCACATAGCTGAGGTTATCGCGGTAAGAATCGTAGTAGACGAAGCCAACGTTGAAACTGACTCCCCACGATTGCTGAGCATTGTCCACATAGGGTGATGACGACCAAAAGCCACCGCCTTGGGTATTGGGAAACCAAGTTGAATCTATGCTTGGGCTCGGGTAAGCCACACCATAATCCACGATGCTTTGTAATTCATTGACTGTTGGCAAGCGCCAGTTTGAGTTGTAACCACATAATCCCGCTGAGTTTACTGCCTCAACATAGCCACGCGAATTTGTTCCCGCGCTGATTTGAGCGATCGTTGGATTCGTTGGATTCCTGATACCGCCACCAAGCTGTGCGCTCGTAGAACTGTCGTAGTTGGTGTAGGTATTGGCATTGGAGCGATAGCCTGTTGTAGGCTTGCCCTCCCACACCAGTCCAGTCACATTGTCTTTCACGCAGTCAGTCAGCGGATAGCTACCCACCGTGCTAAAACTAAAGCCCAACTTGCCGTCTGCACTGCTGTTAGTAGCGGCCACAACATCGCGCCCACGCATACCATCTTGCTGGTTGCTTAGCGCCAGTGCCCCAGCACTGGTGCAGCTTACCAATACGTCACTGCCCGCTTCGTAGCATTGGCTGGCGGTAATGCCTGTGTCGTTCAACGCGCTAGCGGTGGATACTACAGCGCTGGAAATAGTAACGTCAACAGATTTCAGCGGAGTAGCCCCTGCTTGTGTGCGAATAACCGCTGTAAGCACGCCTGCGGACTGGGGGGTGCAGGTGAATTGGTGCAAGTTTGCTGTCTGGCCAGACGCAAATACGATATTGCTACACCCCGCAAATGTCACATGCAATGGATTCGCTGTAGGCAGATTCGCACCCGTGATTGAGAAGCTACGGATCTCGCCTGCCACGGCAATTAATGGTGTCATGCTGGTAACAATAGAAGCAGGTGCAATTGTTTTACATTCCCCTGCTCGCAAGGTTTGGTTAGGTGCACATGACAGTGGTGCACTAAGAGTATTACCCAATAAATTCAAGCACTTACTGACTCCAATTTCACCTTCACTTTGCCTGAAAATGACACATAGATCAATCTTCGCGCTCAATTTATCTTTCACACGAGTCAAACGCTCAATATGAGTTTTCCTGTACCAGTCCCTTTCTTCGTTGCTCAATGACTCAGAGCAGAGAGAGTCAGAAAAAAAACCTGGACATATTGCGCCGCTTTCGCCCTCAGAAATTACCCCATCGCTACTTGATACATACTGGTTAAAAATAGAATTTACATTTCCTTTGGCGTTGGTTAACATTCCAGAGGTGACCCAAGTTAGCAGTCCCAAACTATGGACATTATCAAAAACTGAAACTTCTTTCAGTAGTCGTACGGCAACTGCGCCTCTGACAGCGGATTTACGTTGATCACCTTGGACTTGCCTGATTTCAAGAAGAGTTGCGATATCTTTATAAATCCACTTAGTCGAGTTGGCAACAACGTTGACGCCTACAGTTAAGCCGCAGATTGGCGCGGCTATGGCGCACGATATCGCCGAGGCATATAAGACTTCTAAAGGGTATGCAATGGCGCCATAGGCAAGGCCTGCCACAACTTGCTGTCCCGTAGTGGCATCATATGAATAATTAACTATCCCTTCGGTAAGATTATCGAGAATGAAACCAAGCGATGCATTTATTACTAGTTGCCCCAAAAATTCAAATGGATTTATAGATGATGGGCTGCGTAGATTTCCTAACGCGGTTTCTTTCATTTTTTTGGCAATACCTTTTGCAGTCTTCAAACCAACATCGTTCCCCAGTAGTCTTCTTAAAGTAGCAGAATCCATTTTTTCAATCAAGTGCCCAAGGCCGTAGACACTACTCCGCTGAGCAACTTCAATCGCGATTGCGATTTTTTGGTCATTTCCACCTGACCAAGCTTGTTGAATAGACAACCAAGCAGTGCTGTCGACTTCAGTTAGTATTGTGTCAAAAAGTGCTGTTGCTAAAGCAGCATCTTCAGAGGAGAAAACTTCGTTAAAGCGTGTTAGCACCGCAAGCTTTGGACACACAGCTGCGGGTATGACGGGTTTGCCGGATTGGTCAAACGTAGTGCCTGTGCTTGGCGCGACGGCACAAGTTCCATCACTTATTGCTAGGCCGACCTTGTTTAATCCAGCGTATGGATTAGTAATAACGCCAGAAGAAAGGCTAGCCACCCTTACAAGGTCAATAATATTTTTGTCCAAGCCAGTTTCATCAGCCACAAACGGCATTCGAACTGGATCACCGGATAAGGGGCTGCCAATACTACCCATCAAACTGGACAGTTTGGTTTTGGCATCAACTATATTAGCGGTATCGCCATTAGCAAAAATGAAAACTAACTCGGTGAGCGGCGAGATATTTGCAATTCCGTCATCATCGGTTAACGATCTGAACACAAAGCCAGTCACTGGTTCAACTACTTGAAAAGTACAAGGTAAAGATGCTCTGAGAGTAAGCGAATAATGACCATCTGCTCCAGTTGGGGCAGATTGGCCTGTAGCATTATTCGTACAGGTCGCGGTAACGACTACATTTTTCAACGCCGCGCCGACGGCTACAGTCCCCGAAAAACTTAACGTAGAGCCAGAAGCTACTGGTGACGGCAAAATATTTTCTACGCCAGAACTGCCGCCACCGCCACAGGAGCTAAGACCAGCGAGTGCCAAGCACACTAAGCCGCCAGCCGCCAGCCGCCAGCCGCCAGATATGTTTTAGTTTGAACGAGTAAGTTCCGCATTGTCCGTCCCTTGTGGTAATTTATTGGTACATTTTAAGGACACTGGCAAGGCGCGAACGGATGTGAAGATGTAATAAACACTAGGGCTAACCCTTTGCTAGACTGAGTGGCGTCTAGGCTGCTGCCATTGATTGGCTGGCGCACCGCGTACATTGCTTACAGCAGGATATTTTTGGGAAAATATGACCAATGTCGCCGTCATATGGTCATTGTTTGCTATTATTTTAATATTTATACCACACCTATTTTGACTCAATTCCGATAGTTATCGGGCTATAGTCTTCCCGCTGATTGATGATTCGAGAAATCTGTACGGTGTCTGTTTGTTCGTTGTATTTGTGAAAAATCAAATAGCCGCTTGCGCCCCATGTGATCACCAGTTTTCTGACAAACGGGCGATCCTCAACGGGTGCGCCTTGGAAAGGCTGTGTTTCCAATGAATCTATGGCGTCGAGTATCTTCGTTAACCCTTGGGCAGCCACTTCGTGGTTGTATTTGGCCAGAAAATCATAAAGCCGCGCAAGGTCAGCATTTGCTGGCGCTGATAGCTTTACAAATGACATGTTGGGCGAGGCGTGTCGGGGTTTAATTTGACGGCCGCCAGCCAAGTGCGAATGTCATGGGTGGTGGTGTGCAAACCTGTTTGCTCAAAATGGTCGTTGCCTTCGTCCACCATATTGAGTATGGCTTGTTCACGCTCACCCGCTTGTATGTAGGTTTCAATCGCGTCGATCATCAAATAGTGCGGTGTGCGTTTTTTGTATGCCGCAAGCGATTTGATGCGATCGCGCTGCGATTGGTCGAGTTTGACGGTGACATTGACCGAGCGTGGGCGTTCGAGGGTTTCGGAAGTCATGGCATTGAAATTTGATGATTGGTAATGACATTGTAAGGTTTTGAACAAGTATGTCAAAACAGATGCACTACAAGCTTGCCCGTTTTGCAGACCATGTGATTTACAATCGCATTGTTCCTACACCCCGAGAGATCATTATGCAGACCGTGAATGTGCGCCAGCTTAAAACCAATCCTTCTGTGTCGTTGCGCGAGGCCAAGGGCGATATGGTGATTGTGATGAACCGTGACCAGCCTACGGCTGTGCTGGTGGGCATGGAGCAGCTGGGTGGGGTGGCAGATTTGGCGCACTTTAAGCTGGCGCTGGCGATGCAGATGTTTCGGCAAAAGACGCTGTCTGTGGGCTCGGCTGCCAAATTTGCAGGTAAGCCGCTGGGAGAAATGCTGTCCATCGTGTCGGCTGCTGGGCTGCCTGTGGTGGATTACCCAGCGCAGGATTTGGCTTCGGAGTTGGCCAGCTCTGTGCGGTTTGAAAAGGCTGCTGCGTAAATGGTGGCTATGGTGGCTGAGGTGACAGCAGTGGTGTTGGCCGATGCAGGGCCTTTGATTGCTTTGGCGAGATTGGAGCAATTGACGCTGCTAAAAAGGCTATATGGCCAAATGTGGGTGACGCAAACGGTGTGGCAAGAAGCTACTGCGGGGGGCGCATTTGCCGATGCCAAGCGCATTGAGGCTGCGCGGGCGCAGGGCTGGCTGCAAGTGGGGCCTGATGCTGCCCCGAGTGATCTGCAGCGCGACGCGCTGGCGCTGCTCGATGCTGGGGAGCGCGCCACCATGGCGCAGGCGTTGCACCTGCGTGCGAGCGGCGTAGCCAGCCTGTTGGTGATGGACGACCTCGCTGGCAGAGCCGTGGCCAAGAGGCTTGGGCTGGAGGTGATCGGCACGGTGGGTGTGCTGCTTCGCGCCAAAGAGCGCAGCCTGCTGCCAGCAGTGGCGCCGTGGCTGGCTGCTTTGGGTGTTAACGGGTATTTTTTGTCGGCGCAGATTGTGGCTACTGCGCTGGAGCTAGCGGGTGAAGCGGCAGAGCGATAAACCGCTGGTGTTGCATTTTGCAACTGTAATTTCCCACACACCGGCAGGCCCAGGGCGGTGGTGCTACTTCAGCGCAGCGGCATCAAGGAGGAGGCCTCGAGGCCGAGGGACAGCCGCGGAGCTGAAGTAGCACCGCCGCCCTGCGCCCGTACAAAACCAGCCAAAAATCTCCCATCCTCCAATATGCGACAATACAGTCTGTAGTCCACTCCAGTTTGGTTCTACACCAGCCTTCTGCTGGCGTGTGTTGAGCGACTTTAAAGCTCCAATGCACACTTTTCTCCTTTGACTCTTTCATGATTGGCTGCTTGCGCCTTGCAATGCAGAGAAATGGGTCTGAATAACGCGCTACGGCGCTCCATGATGAACTTTGACGAATTGGGCCTTGCACCGGCCCTGCTGAAAGCGGTGCTTGAAGAGGGCTACACCACGCCCACCCCTATCCAAGCGCAGGCTATTCCTGCTGTGCTGGCGGGGGCTGACTTATTGGCTGGGGCCCAAACGGGCACTGGCAAAACGGCGGCATTCACCCTGCCGATGCTGCACAAGCTGGCCATGAGCCGCAGCACGCAAAACAAATTTGGCGGCACGGGCATCCGTGCGCTGGTGCTCACGCCCACGCGCGAGCTGGCCGCTCAGGTGGAAGAATCCATCAAAACCTATGGCCGCCACCTGCAGCTGAGCAGCACCGTGATTTTTGGTGGCGTGGGCATGAACCCACAAATCAACAAGCTCAAGCGCGGCGTAGACATTGTGGTGGCCACGCCCGGGCGCTTGCTTGATTTGTCGCAACAAGGTTTCCTTGATTTGAGCACCGTGCAAATGCTGGTGCTTGACGAGGCCGACCGCATGCTGGACATGGGCTTTATCCACGACATTAAAAAAGTGCTGGCCATGCTGCCTGCGGGCAAACAAAGCCTACTGTTCTCGGCCACCTTTAGCGACGAGATTCGTGATTTGGCGCGCGGGCTTTTAAACAAACCGCAGTCGATTCAGGTAACCCCCAGCAACACCACGGTGCAGCGCATCAGCCAAACTTGGCATTTGGTGGGGCGCGGTAAGAAAAAGCCGATCCTGGCGCACATCATCAACGAACACAATTGGAGCCAAGTGCTGGTGTTTACACGCACCAACTTTGGCGCCAACAACGTGGCCGAGTTTTTAGAAAAGAACGGCATCAGCGCCATGGCGCTGCACGGCAACAAGAGCCAAGGCGCACGCACGCAAGCGCTGGCCGGCTTTAAATCTGGCGAAATACGGGCGCTGGTAGCTACAGATATTGCAGCACGCGGTATTGACATTGACGATCTACCGCACGTGGTGAACTATGAAATTCCGAACGTGAGCGAAGACTATGTGCACCGCATTGGCCGCACCGGCCGCGCTGGCAAAGAAGGCCAAGCAGTGAGCTTGGTGAGCTTAGACGAAGAAGGCTTTTTGGCCGATATTGAAAGCTTCACCAAACAAAAAATCCCGCGGGTGGATTTGCCAGAGTTCTTTCCTGAAGACGATGAGCGCGCAGAACCCATTGCCATGGGCCGCCAAACAATTTGGGGCGGCTTGGGCAAAGCGCCTAGCCGCGACGTGATGGCCGCAGCGGCTAAAAACGCCCGCTCTGAAATGCTGCAGCGCGTGCGCGAGAGCCGCGCGGGCAACCCCAATGGTGGGCGCGGCGGGCAAGGTGGTGGTAGAGGCCCAGGTGGCCAAGGTGGGCAGCGCGGTGCTAATGGTGGTGGTGGTGGTGGTGGTGGCCAGCGTGCGCCGCAAGAGCGTGCAGTGCGCCAGCAAGCGCCGCGCCAGCAGTTCCCGCGCCAAGACCAGCGCCCAGACCAACGCATGGACGACAGGCCAGCACCGCGCCAACAAGACGGGTATTCGAATTTTGACGCAGAAGACAACCAAAGCGACCACCAAGAGCGCCAGCACTTGCAACGTGATAACCTGCACTTGCAGTCACGCGCCCTGCCGGGTCGTTCGGGTGGCCGCTCTGGCGGTGGTGGTTTTGGCGGTGGTGGTGGCAATCGCGCACCGCAAGGTGGTGGGTATGGTGGCGGGGGTGGCGGTGAGCCAAACCCCATGCGCACCAGCGTAGACACCCTAGGCACTGGACGCGGCCGCAGCGGCGGCGGTGGTTATGGTGGCGGCCGTGGGCGCAGTGGCGGCGGTGGTGGTGGCGGATTCAACTCAGGAGGCGGGAATGGAAACGGATACGGCGGCGGCAATCCAAACAGTCCAAGCGGCGGACAGCGTCCACGCTCGCGCAGCGGCGGCGGTGGGGGCAGAGGCGGCAGCGGCGGCGGCGGCGCCCCGCGTGGCCCTGCTGGCGGGGGCTACGGGACTGGTGGGTAGGGAGCTACTAGCGCTGCTACTGGCCGATTCCACTTACTCTGCGGTGCATTGCATTGGCCGCAGAGCCAGCCAAGTTACGCATGCCAAGCTCACTACGCACATTGTTGATTTTGACAATTTGAGCGTGCTGCCTGTGTGCGATGACGTGTTCATCGCGTTGGGTACCACCATCAAGGCGGCGGGCAGTCAAGCGGCCTTTAAAAAAGTAGATTTAGATGCTTTTTTGGCCATTGTCAGCGTCGCACGGTCATACTATGCTACTAAAAATAGAGCATTTAACGGACAATGCCTAGGCGTGGTAAGCGCCATGGGCGCAGATGCCCAATCCTCGGTTTTTTATAACCGCACCAAAGGGCAGATGGAAGATGCCGTGTCGCAAGCAGGCTTTGCCAGCGTGTCCATTGCCAGACCCAGCATGCTCGCTGGCGACCGCGCCTCGCTGGCGCAAGCGCCACGCTTGGGCGAGCAGATTGGCCTCAAGGCCATGCAAGCGCTGAGTTTTTTAATTCCCGCCGACTACAAAGCCATTGATGCCGCGCAGGTGGCGCGTGCTTTGCTGCACGCAGTGAAAAGCGGCAAACCGGGCAGCACGGCCTACAGCTCTGGCCAATTGAGGAATATGTGATGCAAGCCGACACCCCACCACCCGCCCAAACCTTAACCTCAGCAATGAGTCAGCCAAAGACCCAAACGCGCCCATCTGCCGCGCAGGCAATGCCCCAGCAGCGTGGCCAGCATGTTGATCGCCCCGAAGTCACATCCCTCACCGCCGCCACGGCCAATGTGCTTAATCTTGCCCTGCCAAACCGCCACTACTACGCTAACCAAGACCCCTACAGCGAACGCGACTACCGCCGCAAAATCGACTGGCTAGGCGGGCGCATTGCCGCACTCAATGCCGATGTGCTCACGGTGCAAGAAGTGTGGGACGAAGCCGCCCTGCAAGAGGCGGTGAAAGCCAGCGGCCTGCACTACCACACCGTTGCCGTGCCCGGCGCAGAAAACGATGCGGCTAAGGGCTTAAACGGCGCGGCCAACACGCCGCGAGTGGGCATAGTCACGCGGCTAGAAGTGGAGCAACTCGAATCGTTTACCGAATTCCCTTTGGCCATGCAGCTGCACGTGCCCGACATTGGCCTACAAACCAAATTTGAACGCCCACCGCTGCTGGCCACTCTGCGCATGAAGCACGGCCAGCGCGTGCATGTGCTTACCGCACACCTCAAGAGTAAGCGCCCCAAATTTTTGCAAGATGACGCGGGTCAGCCCAGTGAAGACCGCGAAGATGAAAACACCCTCGCCCGCGCCACCCTGCGCTCGCTGGTGATTCGCGCCGCCGAGGCTTGCGCCCTGCGCGCCATTGTGGTGCATGTACTCAAGCGCACGCACGAGCCCTTGATCGTCATGGGCGATTTAAACGACGGCCCGCACAGCGTTACCACGCAAATCATTGCCGCTACTGGCGAAGTGGCCTACGACAAAGGCGCGCGCGATACCGCGCTGTTCAATGCCTACGAATCGCAAGGCGAGATGGCACTGAAAAAAGACGTGGCCTACAGCCATATCCACCAAGGCTCGCCCGAGGTGCTAGACCAGATTTTAGTCAGCGAAGAGCTATTGCGCAGCAGCCGATTCTCGATTGGCGAGGCACGGCGCGTGGACTATTTCAACGACCACCTGCAAGAAGGCAAAGACCGCGCCAAGTCAGACCATGGCTTTGTACGGGCGGTGTTTCGGATTCAGATGTAATTTCTTCGCTCGTGGTACGGCCTTCGCCAGTGAACCACTTCCGTTCGTACTGAACATGTCAACTGCTTCCGTTCGTACTGAACGTGCCAATCAATTTCGTTTGCCCTGAGCTTGTCGAAGGGTTCATACCATGCCTGCTTTTGTAGCGTTGCGACCACGCCAGTGCGCTGCCTGCCTGCGCCCGAGTGACCGGCCGCTGCGCGGTAAGCTCTTCGGTGCTCAAAATGTGGGGGTCTGTCATAACTCGCCCTGCGGGCTCAAACAGATGACAGCCCTGATCCCACATTTTTGCGCTCCTCTAGCCCGGTCACTCTGATTGGGCGCAGGCATGCAGCACACTGGCGTGGTCGCAGGCGAGGTGCTTGTTTGGCATGCGTTTCATGCTTCTAGCCTCGGGTTTTCGGGCTTCGGTATTCGGGCTTCGACCCCAAGCAAACTACAAGTCTGAGTGCCCCAGCGGGTTTGCCGCACGAGCGATTTTGGGTACCCCCGCATGAGCGAGTGCGGCAAACACGTTGGGGCGCTCAGACGTGACAGCAAAGCACTGATTCAGCGAATAAAAATCAAAAAAATTAAACCCGAACAAACAAAGTCACCAGCGGCTCATCGCCCACCTGCGCACTCCAATGCCCATGCACTGTCGCGTCAAATACCGCGCCATGGGGCAGCGTGTCGTTGGCAAAAAAACTTTGGCCTGCGGTGAAGGTGCGCGAGCTGCCATCTTGCAGATGAATCTGCATAGCACCGCTCAAAATGACCAGCCACTGCGCCGCTCCCGTGCAGTGAAAACTGCTACGAAAACCCACGGGACTGCTGCGAAACTGGTAGCCGCCGCTGGGCTTGAGTGGGGACAAAGCCGCTGCGGCATTGCCCTCTGAAAGCGCTAGCACCTCATCTTTGAACTTAGCGCGGCCATCAGCGTCGGTATACAAAATAGTTTGGGTCAAAGTGGTCATATGTATTCTCAAGAAAAACGAACGATTGCATCTGCGCGCAAGTGTAGATCAGGCAACAATTCCAGCCCCAAGCCGGGTTTGCCATTCAGGGAAATCATGCCATTTTTTACCTGCGGCAAGTCTGTTACCAGCTCTTTGTACCAGCCACTGTAGAAAGCGCGCACACTCTCTTGCACCAGCGCATTGGGCGCATGCAGGCTCAGGTGGGTGCTGGCAGCCCAGACCACGGGGCCGGTGCAATCATGCGGGGCTACTGGCAGTTGCCATGCGTCGGCCATGGCGGCAATTTTGCGCGCTTCAGTCAGCCCGCCACACCAGCTTAGATCCAGCATCGCCACGCCCGCCACGCCCGTTTGCAAATAGTCTTTAAAGCCCCATTTATACGAAAGGGTTTCACTGGCGCAAATCAAAGCATCTGTGTGCGGCGCGTAGGCTTTGAGCAGATCCAACGAATCCATGCGGATGGCGTCTTCGTGCCAAAAAGTATTGAACGGCTTGAGTGCGCGTGCGATTTTTTGCGCCATGGGCAGCCGCCACAGGCTGTGGAATTCGACCATGATGTCCATTTGATCGCCCACCGCATCGCGTATTTTGCGAAACGGCACGAGCGCTTTGTCTAAATCAGCGGGGCTGATGTATTGGCCATCACTGGCCTCAGCGGCCATGTCAAAAGGCCAAATTTTCATACCCGTGATGCCCTCAGACAGCAGCGACTGCGCCACCTCGCCCGCATCGGTTAAAAAGCCTTGCAAATCTTCATAAGGCCCCTGCGCTTTACCCAAACCCCAATTGGCGGTGCTTTGGTTGACATTTTGGCGCACATATTGGTAGCCCGCACACGTGTTGTAAACGCGAATTGCATCGCGGCTTTTGCCGCCCAAGGCCGTGCAAACGGGCATGTTGGCCGCTTTGCCAAAAATATCCCACAGCGCAATATCAATTGCGCTGTTGCCGCGCGTTTCTGCACCTGACCCACGCCAGCCCAGATAGCCCGTAAGATCTTTGCCCCGCGCTTCTATGGCCAAGGGGTCCTTGCCCACCAGCTTGGCAGCCACCCATTCGTGGATATAAGCTTCCACTGCGGCTGCGCCCATGAAGGTTTCGCCCAAGCCCACCAAGCCTTCGTCGGTGTGCAGGCGCACCCACAGGATGTTGGGGTATTCCTTCAATCGAACAGTTTCAACTTGCGTGATTTTCATGTGACGCTCTCAAAGACAAAAATGAAATTTACACTTCGCATATCCAGAAAAAAAAGGCCGCGAGCGCAGCCTTGAAAATTCAGCGACTGATTTAAGTGCCACGCGCTTTTTTAAGCGCATCCACTACGGTATTGATGGCTTCAGCACCTATAGTGGCTGCGTTTTTGTCGTATACAGGCTTCACGCGATCGAACATGCGTTTTTGCTCCGCAGGAGATATCTCGTTAACCACCATGCCTTTGGTTTTGAGCTCAGCCAAAGCTTTGCCGTCTTGCGCACGGATAGTGGCACGTTGCACTTTTTGGCCCTCAACGGCGGCTTCACGCAAGAGCGCTTGCTCTTGTGGGCTTAAAGTGTCAAACATTTTCTTGCTGTACAACACCAAGAACGGGGTGTAGGCGTGGCGCGTGATGCTTAGAAACTTTTGCACTTCATACAATTTTGATGTGTTTATGGTTACAAACGGATTCTCTTGCCCGTCAATCGTCTTGGTTTCTAAAGCAGTAAACACTTCGCCAAAGGCCATGGGCACAGCATTGGTGCCCAGCGTTTTGAAGGTGTCTAAGAAGATATTATTTTGCATCACGCGCACTTTCACGCCGTCGAAATCTTCCACCTTGTTGACTGCGCGCTTGCTGTTGGTCAGGTTACGAAAGCCATTTTCCCAGTAGGCCAAATTCACCACACCCGCCTCTTCGAGCTTCTTGTTGAAGTATTGGCCAGCAGGGCCGTCTAGCACTGCGTCCACTTCTTTTTCATTGCCGAACAAGAAAGGCAGGTCAAACACACCCAGCTCTTTCACAATACCCACCAGCGGCGAGCTGGATGTGACCACCATCTCTTGTGTGCCAGCGCGCAATGCCTGCGTGGCCTGCAAGTCACCCCCGGCAGAGCCTCCCCAAAAGGCAGTTATTTTCAGCTTACCGCCTGATTTGGCGGCCAGCACTTCTTGCATTTTCTTCACGCCTGCGCCCACGGGGTGGTCTTCGTTGACCCCGTTGCTCATTTTGATATTGCGGTCAGAAAACTGCGCCATGGCAGAGCTGGCAGCCAAAAGTGAGCCAGCGGCAATCAGAGATGCTTGGGCAATAAGGGTACGACGCTTGAACATAAAAAGTCTCCAATAAAAAAAGTAAATACAACTACACACAAAAACTACATAAACAAACTGGATATGGATTTTTTTCCCAACCACCAATCTAATGGCACAGTAACTAATTCTGGGATAAAAACCAATAGGAAAAGCACTATAAGTTGGGCAATTAAAAAGGGCATCACTCCCTTGAATGCCTCCTCCATGCTGATTTTGGCCACGCCGCAGACGACATTGAGCACCGTGCCCACGGGCGGAGTGATCAGGCCAATGGCGTTATTCATGATAAACAATACCCCAAAATACACCGGGTCAATGCCCGCTTTGAGCACCACAGGCATCAGCACGGGCGTGAGAATCAGTACCGTGGGCGCAAAATCTAAGGCTGTGCCCACAATCACTATCAAAACCATCATGACCAGCATGAGCATGGTTTTGTTGTGCATGAAGGGGCTCAGCATTTGGGCTACCTCATTTGGAATATTGGCTACCGTAATCAGCCATGCACTCACCATAGCCGCCGATACGAGGAACATCACCACAGCCGTGGTTTTACCAGCAGCCAAAAACAAGCCGTAAACTTGGCTCCAGCGCATTTCGCGGTAAATGAACATGCCCACAACAAACGAATAAACCGCAGCGGCCACTGCTGCCTCGGTGGGTGTGAACACCCCCGCCTTCATGCCGCCGATGATGATAATTGGCAGGGCTATGGCGAATGCACTGTTGAAAGTTATAGACAGGCGCTCACGCATGGGCAGTTTCGCGGCAGAGGGCACATTTTCTTTTTTTGCCACCCACCACCATGCTATGCCGATGGCCAAACCCATCATCAAACCAGGCACAATACCGGCTAAAAATAATTTGGTTATGCTGACATTGCCAGCCACACCAAAAATGATAAATCCAATCGAGGGCGGAATCACGGGCGCGATAATGCCGCCCGAAGCCACCAAACCTGCAGCGCGGCCAACGTTGTAACCCGCTGCACGCATCATGGGTATTAAGATTGCTGCCAACGCTGCCGTATCGGCCACGGCCGAACCTGATAACGATGCCATGATGATGGCCGCAATAACTGTCACATAGCCTAAGCCACCTCGAAAGTGTCCGACCCAAGCCACCCCTAAATTCACGATGCGCTTGGACAGGCCGCCTGCATTCATGAACTCACCAGCCAGCAAGAAAAAGGGCACTGCCAATAGAGGAAAATTGTCTGCCCCGTCTACAAAGCGCTGCGCCAAAATTTGCGCATCAAACGCAGCCAGCGTACCATTACTGGCTAGAAAAGCCATCAGCGAGACACCACAAACAAGAAGCGCATACGCAATTGGCATGCCTAGCGCCATTGCACCAAGCAGTGAAAAAACAAATACGGCTACGGTCATGCTTTGCTCCCTGCGGCTGTTGGTGAAGTGGTGGATATGCTCCTGTTTTCTAAGGCATGCGCTTTCTCAATTTGCTCCTGCGCTTCTTTGAGCCCTTCTGCTTCCACCACTTGCACCAAATCCGCCTCACTGAGCTGGCCTGTAAAGAGCTTATACAGCTTAGATACATTAAAAATACCCATCACCACAGATACCACATAGCCCAAGCCATAGACCCAAATCATTGACATACCCACCACAGGGGAGATGTTGGTCACTTGCAAATCGTGCATTTTGTACGTGCCCCATAAAAACAGGATATTACAAAATAGCATGAGTGATTCGCTCAAAAAGAAACACACTTTTTTGCCCGCAATCGGGAGGACTTTAACCAGTGTGTCCACGCCCAAATGCCCGCCCTCGCGCATGGCAATCATGGCCCCCAAGTATGTCAACCAAATAAAAGCATACCGTGCCAGCTCGTCACTGGTAACCAGCCCCGAGTTAAAACCATAGCGCATGACAACATTGCCAAACACCATCACTACCATGGCAAACAATAAAAACACCACCAGAAACTCGAGCAGTTTGTAAAATCCGTTAATCAACTTGTCCAACATTTTTGTATTTCCTTTTTCACGCGGCTTTGAGTAGCCTTGCTGGCTCATTCAATCGCGGCAGACGCTTACGCCTAGCCAGCACTTGCTCAATGTCTGCACGTGCACCCTCTATTAAAACCAAAATTGCTTTTTCAGCCCCCGAAGGATCGTGGTCTATCACAGCATCAAGCACCGCCCGATGCAAGGGGAGCGAATGCAATGGGCCGTCTTTGCGGGTTGTGGAAATTTCGAAGCTGGTACGCAGCAGCGCCCCTAATGCTTTGTTCATTTGGACCAGCATGCGGTTTTTACAAGATTTAAGTAAGCCTTGGTGAAATCGCAAATCGTACGTCACGTAATCGCCGCCTTCCATGACCGCGCGGTGCATTCCTGCAAATGCAAGTTCAATCTCTGCAATATCAGCGGCGGTGGCGCGCTCAGCAGCCAAGCGGACGGCTGCCGGCTCTACTAAGCGACGTAAATCTTGTAGATCGCGCAAAAACTCCGGCGTGAGGCCTGCCTTAGATTGCCAAATAATGACGTCTGGGTCAAACCAGTTCCATGCATCGCTGTGCAGCACACGTGTACCCACCTTGGGGCCTGTGCTCACCAAGCCCTTGGCGACTAAAGACTTGACTGCTTCGCGCACTACCGTGCGGCTCACTCCAAGCTCCAGCCCTAGCACGGGCTCGGGAGGAATACTCGCTCCGGCCGCATACCGACCGTTGACAATGGCTTCGCCCAGCATATCTACCGTGTTGCCGTGGACGTTTTTGATCATATATAGGCGATTAAGGGTTTTATCTAATGGATGGCCAATGGTACGATGATAATATATTAAACAAATTAGTATTTTCCCTAGCCAACGCATTGCACATCCCATTTTTTACACAAAATCGCTCTATGACCAACACAGAAAAATCTAAAAAAGACCCCAAAGACCTGCGCAGCCAACAATGGTTTGGCCGCCAAGACCGCGATGGCTTTGCCTACCGCAGTTGGGTCAAGGGCAAAGGCATTCCACATGACCAATTTGATGGCCGACCAGTGATTGGCATTTGCAACACTTTCAGCGAGCTCACGCCTTGCAACAGCCACTTTCGCACCTTGGCCGAGCAGGTGAAAATTGGTGTGTATGAGGCGGGCGGCTTTCCCCTAGAGTTTCCCGTGATGAGCTTGGGCGAAACGCTCTTGCGCCCCACCGCCATGCTGTACCGCAACTTGGCCAGCATGGATGTGGAAGAGAGTATTCGCGGCAACCCCATCGACGGCGTGGTGCTACTGATGGGCTGCGACAAAACCACGCCATCGCTGGTGATGGGCGCGGCCAGTGTGGATCTGCCCACCATTGGCGTGAGCGGCGGCCCGATGCTGAGCGGCAAGTGGCGCGGCCAAGAGCTGGGCTCGGGCACGGGGGTGTGGAGCATGAGCGAGCAGGTGCGCGCGGGCACGCTCAAATTAGCGGACTTTTTTGAGGCCGAGAGCTGCATGCACCGCAGCCATGGCCACTGCATGACTATGGGCACCGCCAGCACCATGGCCAGCATGGTCGAGGCGCTGGGCATTGGTCTGCCGGGCAATGCGGCCTACCCCGCAGTAGATGGGCGGCGCAATGTGTTGGCCCGCCAAGCGGGGCGGCGCATTGTGGACATGGTGCACCAAGACCTGCTGCTGTCCAAAATTCTCACCCGTGAATCGTTTGAAAACGCCATTCGCACGCTGGCGGCCATTGGCGGCAGTACCAATGCTGTTATCCATTTGATAGCCATGGCAGGCCGAATAGGAGTAGATTTAAAGCTAGAAGATTTTGACCGCTTGGCCTCTGAGCTGCCCTGCTTGGTGAATTTGCAGCCCAGCGGCAAATTCCTGATGGAAGATTTTTGCTACGCGGGTGGCCTGCCGGTGGTGATGAAAGAAATAGCGCATTTGCTGCACCAAGACCAGATCACAGCCAGCGGTATGACCGTGGGCCAAAACATCGCCGATGCGCAAAACTACAACACCGAAGTGATCAAGTCATTTAGCGCGCCGTTCAAAGACAACGCTGGCATAGCGGTGCTGCGCGGTAACCTAGCGCCACGCGGCGCGGTGATCAAGCCCAGCGCTGCCACGCCTGCGCTGATGGTGCACACAGGGCGGGCGGTGGTGTTTGAAAACATTGAAGACTTCCACGCCCGCATTGACGATGAAGCATTGGACATCGACGAAAGCTGCGTGATGGTGCTGAAAAACTGCGGCCCCAAGGGCTATCCCGGTATGGCCGAGGTGGGCAATATGCCGCTGCCGCCCAAGGTGCTGCGCAAAGGCATCACCGACATGGTGCGCATCAGCGATGCCCGCATGAGCGGCACGGCTTACGGCACGGTGGTGCTGCACACCGCGCCCGAGGCCGCTGCGGGCGGGCCACTGGCCATTGTGCAAAACGGCGACATGGTGGAATTGAACGTGCCCCAGCGCCTCTTAAAGCTGCACGTCAGCGACGAAGAAATGGCCACGCGCTTGGCCGCATGGACAGCGCCCGAGCCCAAGCTGAACTCTGGCTACTGGAAGCTGTATGTGGATACCGTAACGCAGGCCGACGAAGGCGTGGACTTGGCATTTCTCAAAGGCAAGCGCGGGGCCTTTGTCCCTCGGGACAACCATTGATTCCTCCCTCGGGACAACCATTGATCTGAATATGTCCAAACGCTTTCACATCGCCGCCCTTGGCGAAGCCATGGTGGAATTCAACCAAACCACGGCTGGCCAGCCGCAGTACCTGCAAGGCTTTGGCGGCGACACCAGCAATGCTGCCATTGCAGCGGCGCGCGCGGGCGCGCAGGTGGCCTATGTGAGCGCGGTGGGGCAAGACAGCTTTGGCCAAATGCTGCAAACGCTGTGGGCGCAGGAGCAGGTGAACCAAGAGGCGGTGGCCGTTGACACGGCTGCACCTACGGGTATTTATTTTGTCACCCACGGCGCAACTGGCCATGAATTTTCGTACCGCCGCGCTGGCTCTGCCGCTGCCTGCATGACGCTGTCGGCCTCGCAACTAACCACTGTGACCGATGCGCAGTATTTGCACCTTTCAGGCATCTCGTTGGCACTATCGCCCCACGCGCTGGCGCAGTGCCTGCGCGCTGTGGCTGCGGCCCAAGCAGCAGGCACACTGGTGTGCTTTGACTCGAATCTGCGCCTCAAACTCTGGACACTAGATGCCGCCCAAAGCGCCATGGCGCAGGTACTGGCGCAGACCGATATTTTCTTGCCCAGCCTAGACGACGTGGTGGCGCTCAGCGGCCTGAGCCAGCCGGCCGACATTGTGGCTTGGAGCCATGCACAGGGCGCACGCATGGTGGCGCTCAAGCTGGGCGCTGATGGCCTGCTACTGAGCGCGGGCGGCTTGCAAACGCGCATTCCCGCACTATCGGTGCAGGCACTGGATGCCACAGGCGCGGGTGACTGCTTTGCGGGCAACTTTTTGGCGCGGTTGGCCATGGGCGATTCCGCCTTGCAAGCCGCGCATTACGCCAACGCAGCGGCCGCGCTGTCGGTGCAAGGCTATGGCGCTGTAGCACCGCTGCCTAGGCCAGAGCAGGTGCGCTCTGAGCAGGCGCGGGCATGCCTCAGCACATAAAATTCGCAACGCTACGCACAAAAAATAAATGCTATGTATTAAATAGCAAACTATAACCATATGACGCTGACATCGCCTAAAAAACCCCAAATACCACCATTCATAGCGGTGGACTGGGGCACATCCTCGTTTCGCGCGGCCTTGATCGCGCACGATGGTGAACTGCTCGACGAATTGTCCGAGCCGCGCGGTATTTTGACTTTCAAGCCTGGTGAGTTTGCCAGCTATTTGATCGCCACCTGCGCGCGCATGGCGCACAAAGGCGGCAAGTTTTACCTGCTC
>JAYTMT010000033.1:0-13899 GCA_043728315.1 Polaromonas sp.
CTGGGCTTGTTTTTTCGAGCAAATGGGAGATCAGAATGTTCATCTGTTTGAGGGCTTTAGCCCGAGTTATGAACATTCCTCCCATTTGCTTGAAAAAACTTGTCTTCCCCGAAGGGGCCAGCGACCGTTTGCGCGTGGGCACAGCTCCCTGTAGCCGCAGAAGTGACCAACTAAGGAGCGAAACATGGACACAGCAGAGACCAAGTTATGAGTTAAACGAGCAGTATTGGGCGACAGCCCTGAGCCAAACCGCTAGGCCACAGCCGTGAAAGCCAGCCGCACATAAATAGGCGCAAAAGCCTCGGCTTGCACAATATCAATCAGCGTTTCTTTAGCCAATTCAAGCAATGCAATGAAAGTGACCACTAACACCTGTGGGCCTTTGGCGGGGTCAAAAAGCTCTTCAAACTCGACAAACTTGCGGCCTTGCAAGCGCCGCAGCACAATGCTCATGTGCTCGCGCACCGACAGCTCCTCGCGGGAAATCATGTGGTGCTGGGTGAGCTTGGCGCGCTTGAGCATGTCGCGCCAGGCCTCTTGCAAATCGACCACATGCACATCGGGAAAGCGCGGGTTTAGCGATTGCTCAATATAAACCTGCGCGCGCAAATAGTCGCGGCCAAACACAGGCAAGGCGTTGAGCTGGGCGGCGGCCAGCTTCATTTGCTCGTATTCCAAGAGGCGGCGCACCAGCTCGGCGCGTGGGTCTTCCACCTCTTTGCCGTCGGCCGACTTCTTGGGCGGCAGCAGCATGCGCGATTTGATCTCGATCAGCATGGCCGCCATGAGCAGGTATTCGGCGGCTAATTCGAGGTTTTTTTGCCGAACTTCTTCTACATAACTCAAATACTGGCGCGTCACCCCTGCCATGGGGATATCCAAAATATTGAAATTTTGCTTGCGGATCAAATACAGCAGCAGATCCAGCGGACCTTCAAAGGCCTCTAAAAACACCTGCAACGCATCAGGCGGGATGTACAAATCCGTGGGCATGGCAAACAGGGGCTCGCCATACAAGCGCGCCAGTGCCACGTTGTCCACCATGGCCATCTCTGTTTGGGCGGGCGCAGCTTGCGCAGGCGCGCGCAGTTCGTCCATCGACTGGGCAAAAGGCGGCGATACAGTGGAAGGCATTAAAACGTAAGTGGCATAAAGCTACTATTTAGATAGCGTACTATGACCATATGACGCTGACATTGGGCTAAAAAACTAAAAAATAGCTCATTTAGCCTGCGTTTGGTACACATAGGCTTGCTGCGCCACGCGCGAGTCCTCGTTGTCAACCAATGCGCTGCGGTCCACGTTTTTGTCCCACAGCAGGGCGCGGCCTGCGCGCTGCTCGGCCTCTAGGCTGGGGCGGTTGCGCTTGAGGTCGGTGATGAAATTACTCACATCCGAGTGGTACTGCGGCTTGTAGAAAAAACGGTCGATGGCATTGGTGATGAAAGACATGGCGCTACACTGGTAAGGCTTGGGTTCACGGCGCACAATGCACACGCGGGACAAAAGCATGATTTCGGGGTTTTCCCTATTTTAACGGGCGTTTCACAGCGCACTACAGATGACATTTTCAACCGCTTCGGTTATTTCAAAGGTGTTGGCCATGGGATTTTTATCGGGCTTATTGGCCTTGGTAGGCTGCGACCAGCAGCGCATCAGCGAGCTGGAAGAGGGCGTGGCCAGCGAGGCCGATGTGCGCTCCAAATTTGGTGAGCCCGAAAAAGTGTGGGAAGGCGCTGCTGGCGCACGTATTTTTGAATACAACCGCCAGCCCGCTGGCCACCGCAACTACATGATCACCATTGGCACCGACGGCAAAATGAGCGCCCTGCGCCAAGTGCTCACGCCTGAGAATTTCACCAAAATCAAAAACGGCATGTCCATGGAAGAGGTGCGCAAAATTTTGGGCAAACCGGGCAAAGTGGTGGAATACGCCTTGAAAAAAGAGCAGGTATTCCAGTGGCGTTACTTGGCCGATTCAGGCAACACATCGATGATTTTCTACGCCATCATGGACAATGATTTCAAAGTGCTGCGCACCGAGTTTGGCCCAGATATGGAGGCAGCGCAAAACGCCAATGGGAATCGCTGATTTATAGAAAATTTGGTCAATGTCAGCGTTATATGGTCATAGTTTGCTATTAAATCAATAACAAATACTCACATGCTTTTGGGTAAATACCGTACGTGTGGCAGGCCTTTGTAGTCCACGTCTTGGGTCCAAAACTGGGCCTTGTATTCGAGGGCGGAGCTGTACATCACGGCATCTGCCATGGCCAGTTTGTGCGCTTTGGAGGCTACAGATGCCGCGATGGCTCTGGCATCTGTGAGCGCCAGCACGCGACCTCGGCGCATCACATCTAGGCATTGCGCCACCAAGTCGGGCGTGGTGCGGCTGATGAGGAATTTGTGCACCTCAAACAGGCACAGCGAAGGCACGAGCAGCTGCGCCACATCTTCTATTGGCTCACTGTAATGCTGCCCTTGTGCTGAGCTTAAAAAATATTCAATCCAGCCCGACGAATCGACCACATTCATTCAAAACTCCGGTCTTTTTCCTTGGGGATGGTGGTGTCGATAGACCCCAAATGCTTCAAAATTCCAAAATACGCGCGCATGGGCTTGTCCACCCGCATCGTGGTGGTCTCGCCATCGTGGATGAAGTGAATTTTTGACCCTGTGGTCAGACCGAGCTTGGCGCGCAGGGCTGCGGGCAGGGTGACTTGCCCCTTGCTGCTCAGGGTGGATTCGAGTTCTAAAACTACAGACATGGTGTGCTCCTTGCTCCGCCAAAAAGGTAAGCATACCACAAAGTAAGGAAATTAGTTTTCCTTACTTTTTCAATGTAAGCCGCATTAACGGCGCGCAGGCTATGCTCAGCGCACCCGCATGCCCGGCTGCGCGCCCGCCCAAGGCTCCAGGATGTGGATGCCCGGGTTGGCTTTTTCGTCGGCATGGCTGGCGGCCAGCACCATGCCCTCGCTCACGCCAAACTTCATTTTGCGCGGTGCTAGGTTGGCCACCATCACCGTGAGCTTGCCCACCAGTTCCTCGGGCTTGTAAGCGCTGGCAATGCCGCTGAACACATTGCGCGTTTTGCCTTCGCCCACATCGAGCGTGAGGCGCAGCAGCTTGATGCTGCCTTCCACGGCTTCGCAGTTGATGATTTTGGCAATGCGCAGGTCGATTTTGGCAAAGTCGTCGATGCTTATGGTAGGCGCGAGCGGCTCGCCACCGGGCACGAGGGCGGGCGTGGTGGGCTCGGGAGGGGCTTCGAACAGGGCTTCTAACTGTTTAGGGTCAACGCGCTGCATGAGGTGTGCATAGTCGCCAATCGTGTGGCCTGCGCCGAGCAGTTGTGCGCCATCGGTGAAAGTCAATGCAGGCACTTTTAAGAATGCTTCCACCTGCACGGCCAAGGCTGGCAACACGGGTTTCACGCAGATAGTCAGTAGCCGGAAAGCTTCCACGCAGGTGCTGCACACCTCTTGCAGCCGCGCTTCTTGGCCAGCAAGCTTGGCCAGTTCCCACGGTTTGTTTTGATCCACATAGGCGTTCACACGGTCGGCGCAAAGCATGGTCTCGCGCAGGGCTTTGGCGTATTCGCGGCTGTCATAGAGTTGGCCAATGCCGTCAATCTGATCGGCAATGCTGTGCAGCAGATCGGCGCTCGCGCCCGTGGCAGCGCTGAGTTGTCCGTCAAATTTTTTGCTGATAAAGCCTGCGGCGCGGGAGGCAATGTTGACAAATTTGCCTATCAAATCCGCATTCACCCGCGCTAGAAAATCCTCCGCGTTGAAATCAAGATCTTCGTTTTTGGCCGAGAGTTTGGCGGCCAAATAGTAGCGCAGCCATTCGGGGTTCATGCCCAAGGCGAGGTATTTCAAAGGGTCCAAGCCCGTGCCACGGCTTTTGCTCATTTTCTCTCCGTTGTTCACGGTTAAAAATCCGTGCACAAACACGTTGTTAGGCGTTTTGCGGCCGCTGAAATGCAGCATGGCGGGCCAGAATAGGGTGTGGAAGGTGACAATGTCTTTGCCAATGAAATGGTATTGCTCCACGGGCGATTGCGGGGCTACATACGCTTCAAAAGACAGGGTTTCACCATAGGCTTTTTGCGGGCCTCCTTTGTCAAACCAGTTTTTCAAGCTGGCAAGGTAGCCTACGGGCGCATCGAGCCACACATAAAAATACTTGCCCGGCGCATCGGGTATCTCTATGCCAAAGTAGGGCGCATCGCGGCTGATGTCCCAGTCGCCTAAGCCTTCGCTGGTGCTGCCGTCGGCATTGGTGCGCACAGAAAACCATTCTTTGACCTTGTTGGCCACCTCGGGCTGCAAGCGCGGCTTGCCGTCTTCGCCATTGCCTTGTGTCCAGTTTTGCAAAAACTCAACGCAGCGCGGGTCTGACAATGTGAAGAAAAAATGCTCAGAGCTTTTGAGCACGGGCGTGGCACCGCTCAGGGCTGAGTAGGGATTCTTCAAATCGGTGGGTGCATATACCGCGCCGCAGTTTTCGCAGTTGTCGCCGTATTGGTCTTTGCTGCCGCACTTGGGGCACTCGCCTTTGATGAAGCGGTCGGGCAAAAACATGCCTTTTTCGGGGTCATAAAACTGCTCGATAGTTTTGCTGGCAATCAAGCCGCTTTGCTTCAAATCGCGGTAAATTTGCTGGGCAAGGGCGTGGTTTTCGGGCGCGTCGGTGCTGTGCCAGTTGTCAAATGCGATGTGAAAGCCGTCCAAATACGGCTTGCGTCCCGCAGCAATCTCAGCCACAAAAGCCTGCGGCGTGATGCCTTTCTTTTGTGCGGCAATCATGATCGGCGCGCCGTGTGCGTCGTCGGCGCAGACAAAATTCACCGCATGGCCGCGCATGCGCTGGTAGCGCACCCAAATATCGGCTTGGATGTATTCCATGATGTGGCCAATATGGAAATTGCCATTGGCATATGGCAGTGCGGTGGTGACGAAGAGTTTGCGTTTTTCGTTTGTCATAAACGATCCAAAAATTGGGTGGTAGTAAATATTGAAAACTGGTGATTTAACACGAGCAGGTCATTGTCACCCGTGATTAAAAAGTTGGCTTTGGATTGCTGCAGCAGAGCTAGCAAATAATCATCTTTGGCATCGCGGCACAGGCTGGGAAAGGGCGGCATCAAAGCTTGCATGACACAGCCCGCATACATTTGCGCAACCAAATCTTGCGCAGTGGCGCTGCCCCCTACAATCCGTTGGATGATTTTAGGGCGTGAGAGCACGTCGGATATTTCCAGTAATTGTTGCGTACAGGTGACCCAATCAAACCCGCCACTGCGCCACAGCGAGAGTATCTGGGCTTGTTTATTCGTGGGCTTGAAAACTGCTGACAGAACCGTGTTGGTGTCCAAAATCAGCTTCATTGCTGTGCCGCTGCTGCGAGTGCATGGCGCTGCGCGCGCACTACCTGCACTTCTGCGTGCACCATGGCATCCACTTCTTGTTCGCTTAAGTCTGCAAAGCCTTTGGCAATATCAGCCCACAGGCGTTCAAATTCGCCATTTTTACGGCGCTTGATTTGTTGGTAGGTGGCCATATCCACCATCGCTGCCACCGGCTTACCAGCCTTGGTGATGACGATTTCGTCGTGGCGGTATTGCACTTCGTTGAGCAATTCGCCTAAATTTTGGCGCACAGTCATGGCCGTGGCTTCGCGTAGCATGGGGTTTACTCCTAAGACCATATCAATTGGGGTAATTATATCAATTGATAGGGTGGCTTGCATGCACTTTATTGCACAGGGGTTGGGGCTCAAAGCGGGGCGATAGGGTAAAGTCTGTGGGTTGCGCTACCGCGCTGCATTCCCCCATTTTTGACAATAAAGACAAGGCAATAGCGCTTCCATGGCCACCAATGACGACATCCTAGCGGCTCTTAAAACCGTGATTGACCCGAATACGGGCAAAGATTTTGTATCCAGCAAATCCATCAAAAACCTCACCGTGTCAGACGGCGACGTGGCTTTTGACGTGGAGCTGGGCTACCCGGCCAAGAGCCAAATTCCGGCATTTCGCAAGGCGCTGATTGCTGCAGCCAAAGGCGTGGCGGGCATCGACAACGTGTCGTGCAATGTGGCCATCAAAATAACGGCCCATGCGGCCCAGCGCGGCGTGGCATTGATGCCCACGGTGAAAAACATTGTGGCCGTGGCCTCGGGCAAAGGCGGTGTGGGCAAGAGCACCACAGCGGTTAACTTGGCACTGGCCTTGGCCGCTGAGGGTGCAAAAGTGGGGCTGCTGGATGCTGACATTTATGGCCCAAGCCAGCCCATGATGATGGGCATAGAAGGCCGCCCCGAGTCTGAGGACGGCCAAACCATGGAGCCCATGGAAAACTACGGCGTGCAGGTCATGTCGATTGGTTTTTTGGTGGCGCAAGACGAAGCCATGGTCTGGCGCGGCCCCATGGCCACGCAGGCGCTGGAGCAGCTGATTCGCCAAACCAACTGGAAAGACTTGGATTATTTGATTGTGGACATGCCGCCGGGCACGGGCGATATTCAGCTCACGCTTTCCCAGCGCGTGCCCATGACAGGCGCGGTGATTGTCACCACGCCGCAAGACATTGCGCTCTTAGATGCCAAAAAAGGCATCAAAATGTTTGAAAAAGTAGGCGTACCGATCTTAGGTATTGTGGAAAACATGGCCGTGCATATTTGCACCAACTGCGGCCACACCGAGCATGTGTTTGGCATGGACGGCGGCAAAAAAATGGCCGCCGAATACAACATGGACTACCTAGGCGCGCTGCCGCTGGACATGAAGATTCGCGTGCAGGCCGACAGTGGTCGCCCCACCGTGGTGGCCGACCCCGATGGCGATGTGTCTGTTATTTACAAGGCTATTGCACGCCAAGTAGCCATCAAAATCGCAGCTAAGGCGAAAGATTTCTCGTCTAAATTCCCGTCGATCAAGATCTCTAAAGACACCTGATCGCTGCCAAAAACAATGGTCTAAAAACCTATGGCTGACGTTCACCTTGCCACGCTGGACTCCATGCGTGAGAGCCTGCGGCGATTGTCCAAGCTCAAGGGCAGGCAGGCGGATGCGGCTGCGCTGGCCGATGTGCAGGAGCTGATTGCGCCAGCACTTTTACTGCGCGCCGATTTGCTCATTGAGCACCTGCATGTGCTGCAAGACCATTTCCGCGCGCTGTTCGAGCGGCATCTGTGCGCGCTGGCGCAGCTGATGAACTTGCCTATGGCGCAGGTCTATGAAGTGGCTAGCTTTTACCACCACTTTGATGTGCTGCCTGACGACGCAGTGCCTGCGCGGCTCACCGTGCGGGTGTGCGATGGGCTGTCTTGCGAGCTGGCTGGCGCGCAGCAATTGTTGAAAGATTTACCAGCCGCCATGGGCGCAGATGTGCGCGTAGTAGCCGCGCCCTGCATCGGCCAGTGCGAGCATGCGCCAGCGGTGGCTGTGGGGCAGACGGTGGTGCAGTCTGCTACGCTTGAAAAACTAGTATTTAAGAAAAATACTGCCAATGTCAGCGTCAATAGGTCATATGATGCTCCACAATATATAGCATACGAAGAATACCGAGGCGCTAACGGCTACGCCTTGGCCGCAGCCTTGGTCAATGGTGAAGACGATGCTGAGGTTGCTTTGCACACCATGGAAAGCGCAGGCCTGCGCGGCTTGGGTGGCGCGGGCTTTCCAGCGGGGCGCAAATGGCGTATCGTGCGCGAGCAGGTAGCGCCACGGCTGATGGCGGTGAATATCGACGAAGGCGAGCCCGGCACGTTCAAAGACCGCACGTATTTGGAGCGCGACCCGCACCGATTTTTAGAAGGCATGCTCATTGCCGCGCAAGTGGTGGGCTGCGAGGCCATCTACATCTATTTGCGCGACGAATACCATGATTGCCGCAAACTGCTGACGCAGGAGCTGGCCGCCCTGCAAGCCAACCCGCCTTGCCCGCTGCCGCGCATAGAGCTGCGCCGAGGCGCGGGTGCGTACATCTGCGGCGAAGAATCCGCCATGATCGAGAGCATAGAAGGCAAGCGCGGCGAGCCCCGCATGCGCCCGCCCTATATTGCGCAAGTGGGGCTGTTTGGCAAACCCACGCTTGAGCACAATTTTGAAACCCTGTATTGGGTGCGCGATATTTTGGAGCGTGGTGCGGATTGGTTCAGCACGCAAGGCAGGCATGGCCGCAAAGGTTTTCGCAGCTTCAGCGTGAGCGGCCGCGTGAAAGAGCCCGGCGTCAAACTCGCGCCTGCTGGCATCACGCTGCTAGAGCTGGTGGACGAATACTGTGGCGGCATGCAATCTGGACACAGCTTGTATGCCTATTTGCCCGGCGGTGCCAGCGGCGGCATTTTGCCTGCAGCGCTTGCCAATATTCCGCTGGATTTTGACACTTTGCAGCCCTACGGCTGCTTCATCGGCAGCGCAGCCGTCATTGTGCTGAGCGACCAAGACAGCGCCAGAGACGCTGCGCTGAACATGATGCGCTTTTTTGCCCACGAGAGCTGCGGCCAATGCACGCCGTGTCGCGTAGGCACCGACAAAGCCGCCACGTTGATGCAGGCCCAGGTTTGGGACAAAGGCACACTGGATGACCTGAGCGCCGTGATGGTTGATGCATCCATCTGCGGGCTAGGGCAGGCTGCGCCCAATCCGCTCTTGAGCGTGTTCAAGTATTTTGCGCATGAGGTGGATGGGGAGTCTGTATGAGCGCCAGAGACACGATCAACTTTCAACTCAATGGCCAAGCCTGCACCGCCAGCCCCGGCGAGACGATTTTGCAGGCTGCCGCGCGCTGCGGCGTGAGTGTGCCACAGCTTTGCTACAAGGAAGGCTACCGTGCCGATGGCAATTGCCGCGCTTGCGTGGTGGAAATAGCTGGGGAGCGCACGCTAGCGCCCAGCTGCTGCCGCGCGCCGAGCGCGGGCATGCAGGTGCAAACCAACAGCCCGCGTGCGGTGAAGAGCCAGCAGATGGTGCTGGAAATGCTGCTGTCTGATATGCCCGATGTGGGCTACAAATGGAATGATGCGTTGTCCGTTCGCACTGCGCCTGTCCAAGGGTTCACCAAAGCCTTGGTCGGCGATGCGCAACCAGATGTCACCATCGGCCAGCACGGCGAGCTCAGCGCCTGGGCTGACAAGCTAGGCGTGCAGGTGCGCCCCGCCCTCAGGGCCATTCGCCGCGTGCAACCCAAGGCAGATCTAAGCCACCCCGCCATGGCCGTAAACTTGGATGCCTGCATCCAATGCAAGCGCTGTGTGCGCGCTTGCCGCGAAGAGCAGGTGAACGATGTCATTGGTTATGCCAAACGCGGCGCACACAGCGCCATTGTGTTTGACCTGAACTCCGCCATGGGAGACAGCACCTGCGTGGCCTGCGGCGAATGCGTGCAGGCCTGCCCCACAGGCGCGCTCATGCCCAAAACGCAAGTGGGCAGCCAAGCGGTGGATAAAAAAGTCGACTCAGTTTGCCCGTTTTGCGGTGTGGGATGCTTGCTGACTTACAACGTGAAAGACAATGCCATTGTCAGCGTAGACGGGCGCGACGGGCCTGCCAACCATAGCCGCCTGTGCGTCAAAGGCCGCTTCGGTTTTGACTACGCGCACAGCCCGCAGCGCCTGACCAAACCCTTGATTCGCAAAGCAGGTGTGCCCAAAGACCCGGCGCAGCTGCAAGCGCTTAACCGTGATTCGGCAGACTGGTCGGCGGTATTCAGAGAGGCTACGTGGGATGAAGCGCTGGCGCTTACAGGCAGCAAGCTCACGGGCCTGCGCAACGCTTTTGGTGCTAAATCGCTTGCCGGATTCGGCTCAGCCAAGGGCAGCAACGAAGAAGCCTATCTGTTTCAAAAACTCGTGCGCACCGGCTTTGGCAGCAACAACGTCGACCACTGCACCCGTTTGTGCCACGCCAGTAGCGTGGCCGCCTTGCTCGAAGGCGTGGGCTCAGGTGCCGTGAGTAACCAAGTCAACGATGTAGCCCATGCAGAGCTGATCTTAGTGATTGGCTCGAATCCCACCTCTAACCACCCAGTGGCCGCCACGTGGATGAAAAATGCAGCCAAGGCGGGCGCACGCATCGTGCTGGCCGACCCGCGCGTCACCGATATTGGCAAGCATGCATGGCGCACGCTGCAGTTCAAGCCCGACACCGATGTGGCCATGCTCAATGCGCTGATCCATGTGGTGATTGATGAGGGCTTGGTGGATGAAGCCTTTGTGCGCGAGCGCGCTAGCAATTTTGAAGCGCTCAAGGCCAATGTGAAGGCCTACAGCCCAGAAGCCATGGCCCCCATTTGTGGCATACCCGCGCACACCCTGCGCGAAGTGGCACGTGCCTTTGCCACGGCCAAGTCGGCCATGGTGTTGTGGGGCATGGGCATTAGCCAGCATGTGCATGGCACGGACAATGCGCGCTGCTTGATTGCGCTGGTCACCGTCACCGGGCAAATTGGCAAACCCGGCTCTGGCCTGCACCCGCTGCGCGGCCAAAACAATGTGCAGGGTGCTAGCGACGCGGGCCTGATTCCCATGATGTTTCCCAACTACCAGCGTGTGGACAACGCTGCTGCGCACAGTTGGTTTGAGAATTTTTGGCAAACCAAGCTCGACGAAACACCCGGCTACACCGTGGTCGAGATCATGCACAAGGCCCTAGCGCCAGACAGTGACCCACACAAGGTGCGCGGCATGTACATCATGGGCGAAAACCCCGCCATGAGCGACCCCGATTTGAACCATGCCCGCCACGCCTTGGCTTCGCTAGAGCACTTGGTGGTGCAAGACATCTTCATGACAGAAACCGCGTGGCTGGCCGACGTGGTGCTGCCCGCCACCGCTTGGCCCGAGAAAATCGGCACGGTAAGCAACACAGACCGCATGGTGCAGCTTGGCAAACAAGCGGTAGACCCACCGGGTGATGCCAAACCCGACCTGTGGATATTGCAGCAAATGGCGCGGCGCATGGGCTGCAATTGGGCCTATGCTGGCGCACACGATGGTGTGGCTGCCGTGTACGAAGAAATGCGCCAAGCCATGCACACCGCCATTGGCGGCATCACCTGGGAGCGCCTAGAGCGCGAGTCCAGCGTCACCTACCCCTGCCTGAGTGCCGACGATCCCGGCGCGCCCACGGTTTTCATCGACAGCTTCCCCACCGAAGACGGCCGCGTCAAACTAGTGCCTGCCGACATCATTCCTGCTAACGAGCGGCCCGACGCAGATTTCCCCTTCGTCTTAATCACAGGCCGCCAGCTAGAGCATTGGCACACGGGCAGCATGACGCGCCGCAGTGTTGCATTAGACGCTATTGAACCGATAGCAACTGCGTCTATGTGTGGCGCCGACATGCAGGCGCTGGGCGTGCAAGCGGGCGACGTAGTCACCGTGCAATCACGCCGAGGCGCGGTAGCCATCCACCTGCGCCGCGACGACGGCACGCCACGCGGCGCAGTCTTCATCCCGTTTGCCTACTACGAAGCCGCCGCCAACATGCTCACCAATGCCGCGCTTGATCCGGTTGGCAAAATTCCAGAGTTCAAGTATTGCGCCGTGGCGGTGAAGGCTGGGGGTGTGGCTGCAGCGTTGGTGGGGTATGCGCAGCAGCAAGGGTAAGCAATTAGTTCCCATAATCAGTCTGTGTTTAATGGTAGGATGCGGCCATGATTTCAAGCACTATCGAACAATCCGTGATGAACTTGCCAATGCCAGACAGGGCGCATTTGGCGCATCTGCTTTTGTGCAGTTTAGACGAAGCTTCTGACGCTGAAATTCAAGGACATTGGCTTGACGAGGCTAAGCGTCGCGCGCGACAAATTGATGTTGGAGCGGTTAATTTAGTGAGCGGTGATATCTTGGAGCAACAGGTTCAAGCCCTTTTCAAGTGAACTATTGGCTACACTCTGAAGCAGCCCAAGAACATAAAAATCAGGTTGCCTATTACGAGCAAATCCAAACGGGATTGGGCAAGCGTTACCATGCGACGTTTATCGACTGCGTAACAAGAATCCACGCTAATCCAACAAGTTTTCGCATCGTTGCGAGCCCAGATATTCGGCGCACGATGTTCAAGGTTTTCCAATTCGATATTATTTATCGCCAAGTAGATGGCGTGGTGCAAATATTAGTCCTAGCGCACCACCGTCGTCAGCCAGCTTATTGGCAGGGCGCGCATAATTACCTCCATGACCCACCGCCCCCACATCACCGTAGCTGTCACCATGCGCAAAGAGCGCCTCACGGGGGCGGCTGCGCGTTGGCTGGACTGGCGTTGGGTGCTGCACGACGTGGTGGAGCATCAGGTTGAATACGGCTCCGTGCCGCGCCAGTTGTATAAAAACGAGAACGAAGAAAGATGGTTGCACCCCAATATGCGGGTAGAGCTGTTTGTAGACGATGCTGAAGGCTATTATTTAAACGCCACTACCGCTGCCCCGTGCTTTTTTGTGCTCTGGCGCATGGAAGAAGAGCTGGGTCTGTCGGACGAATGCGTGGCTGTGCCTGCTGCCGTGAGCCTGAGCTACCACGACGCGGGCCGCTGGCTGGATGCGCAAGAGAAGGTAGACCAAGTGCCCGCGCCCGCCGAGGTGGCGCAGTGGCTGGGCGCATTTGCCCAAGCGCATTTCCAGCCAGAGCCCAAAAAGCGCAAACGGCCGGAGAGCTTCAAAAGGCTGGAAGACCGCTTTGGTAACCCGGCGGCTGTGAGCACGGAAAAACGCTTTGGTGGTGGAGGCGGCGGTAATGGTGGAGGCCATGGCGGCGGTGCGCATCGCGCATCGAATACTGGCAGCGGAGGCGGCCATGGTTGATACCAACAAAGCCGTCGCCGCGCCTGCCGAGCAAGAGGCAGGCTTTCTAGGCCGCTGGTCGCGCCGCAAGGCCGATGTGCGTGCTGGCAAGCCGCTGGCCGAGCCTGCTGCAGTAGCAAAGCCCACAGAGCCGTCCAAAAGCACCAAAAACCCAGAATTTAAAGAAAATAATGACAATGTCAGCGTCGCAGGGTCATACCATGCTACTGATAATGTAGTAAATGCTGCGCCACCAGAAGCGCCTGCTTTGACCCTAGACGATGCCAAGGCGCTCACCAAAGACTCCGATTTCAAGCCCTTTATGGCACAAAGCGTCTCACCCGAGGTGAAAAACGCCGCCATGAAAAAGCTCTTTACCGACCCGCATTTCAACGTCATGGACATGATGGACACCTATGTGGACGACTACTCCAAGGCGGACCCGATCCCCATGGAAATGCTCAAGGAAATGACGGCATCCAAATTCTTGCGGCTTTTTGAGCGCGACGAGGTAGAGGCAAAAGAAGAGCCAACCGACAAAGAAGCGCCAAAAACCGCTGCTGCGGACGAAGAATCGAGGGATGATGCGTATACGCAAGCGCCCCAAACCGTGGCACAGTTAGAAGATCAGCCATCTGCGAATGGCGAACACACCATTCAACCCCTTACCCCCAGCCAGCCAGTTGACCCTGTAGCCAGCCAAGCCCACCATGACCACCCTGATCTGCGACTGCAACCAGACCATGCCTTTGAATGCCAAAGCCCTAGGGCTGGCGCTCGATGAAGACTTAACCCTGCACAGCACCCTGTGCCGCCGCGAGGCCAACGCCTTCCAAAAAGCGGTGAAATCGGGTGACGACGTGGTAGTGGCCTGTGGCCAAGAGCGCCGGCTATTCAACGAGCTGGCCGAGCAAACCGAAGGCGCAAAAAGCACGGTTATCAAATTCGTCAACATCCGCGAAACAGGCGGCTGGAGCGCGGATGCCAGCAAAGCCATGCCCAAGCTGGCCGCCCTGCTGGCCGCAGCGCATTTGCCCGATGCAGAGCCCGTATCCACCGTCACGTACAAAAGCCAAGGCCGGCTGCTGATTGTGGGCGATTTGGC